>JBBQWE010000007.1:0-40194 GCA_038210855.1 Sphingomonadales bacterium
CGCCCGGCAAATAGGCCAGCCGGCGGGCGGGCAAAAGGGGGTAGCGGCATCATGGCCGGGCGTTTCGAGCAGAAGGTCATCGCGATCACCGGCGCCGGCAGCGGCATCGGCCGGGCGCTGGCGCTGAACCTCGCCGACAAGGGCGCCGGGCTGGCGCTCGCCGATCGCGACGAGACCGGGCTGGCGGAGACGAAGCGCCTGCTCGGCAATCGCCCGGCGTCCGTCACCACCCTCGATGTCAGCGATACCGCGGCGCTCACCCGCTGGATCGACGGCGCAGCCGCCGAATTCGGGCGGCTGGACGGCATCATCAACAATGCCGGCCTCACCGTCGTCGCGCCCTTTGCCGATTGCCCGCGCGAGGATTTCGATCGAGTCATGGCAGTCAATTTCACCGGCGTCGTCGAAGGCTGCCGCGCCGCCCTGCCGCATCTGCGCGCGGCGGCCCGCGACACCGGCCGCGCCTGGCTGGTCAACGTCTCGTCCGTGTTCGGCATGATGGGCTATCCGACGCAAAGCGCCTACAACGCCTCCAAATACGCCGTTCGCGGCCTGACCGAGGCGATGCACCTCGAACTCGGCGTGACCGACCCCGGCATCTGCGTCATCCGGGTCCACCCCGGCGGCATCAAGACCAATGTCGCGAAGAACGCCAAGCGCGTCGCCCTGCTGCCCGGGCAGGACCCCGGCACCGATTTCGCCGCCGAATTCGAAAAAGCCGCGAAGACCACGCCGGAACAGGCCGCCGCGGTCATCGTCGATGGCATGATCCGCCGCCGCCACCGCGTGCTGATCGGCAACGACGCGCGCTTCATCGACTGGATGACCCGGCTGTTCCCCGACAGCTACTTCAAGCGCATCGGCGCTTTCATCGGCGGCCGGGATCGATAGACGGACAAAATTGCCGCCGGCGGCTGGGGCCGTGGGCCCCTGCCGCCGGAGGCCCCCTTTTCATCGGACAACGAATGCCCAATCCACCCCGTCAAGACGCTCCCATCGCCGGCCTCGCCGCAAGGCGCGGCGCGATGAAGCTGCTGATGGCGGTGCTCGGTCGGGGCACGCCGCTGGAGCTGGCGATCGACCAGGCGCTCGATGGCGTCATCCTCGGCAATGACCGCGCGCTGGCGCGCAATCTTGCGGCGACGGTGTTGCGCTGGCTGCCGGATCTCGACGCGCTGATCGATTCGGCGACGGCGAAACCGCTGCCGGCCGACGCGCGGGCGCGGATGGTACTGCGCATCGCGCTGGCCGGGTGGCTGAAGCTGGGCACGCCGCCGCATGCCATTGTGGCGACGGCGCTGCCGCTGCTGGAGGGCGGGCCGCGGCGGCTGGCGCATGGGGTGCTCGGCACGCTGATCCGCGGCGAGGCAGCGCTGCCGGCGGCGCCGCATCTGCCCGATCTGTTCGCCATCCGCTGGGCGATGGACTGGGGTGCCGACATGGCCGACGCTGCTGCTGCCGCACTGGCGGAAGAGCCGGCCACCGACCTGACGCTGCGCGATCCGGCCGAAACCGCGCATTGGGCCGCGGCGCTGGAGGGGGTCAGCCTCGCGCCCGGCCATGTCCGCGTGCCGCGCAGCAAGGCGCTGGGCGGCCAGATCACCGATTGGCCGGGGTTCGGCACCAAGGACGGTGGGGGCGCGTGGTGGGTGCAGGATCTCGCCGCCTCGCTGCCGGTGCGGCTGCTTGCGGCGGAAGCGGGCGCAAGCGTTCTCGACATGTGCGCGGCGCCGGGCGGCAAGACGCTGCAACTGGCCAGCCGCGGCTTCGATGTGACAGCGCTCGATGTGTCGGAGGCGCGGCTGGAACTGGTGCGCGAGAATCTGGCGCGCACCGGGCTCCAGGCGCGACTGGTGGTCGGCGACGCGCTGCGCTGGTCACCGGAGGCGCTGTTCGATCATGTCCTGCTCGACGCGCCCTGTTCGGCGACGGGCATTTTCCGCCGTCATCCCGATGTGCTGCACCTGAAGGGCGCCCGCGACCTGGCGCCGCTGACGCTGCTGCAGGCGGCATTGCTGCGCCGCGCGGCGGCCTGGCTGAAGCCGGGCGGCACACTGATCTATGCGACGTGCAGCCTCGACCCGCGCGAGGGCGAACGCATCGCCGAACGGGTCATCGCCGAACTGCCGCGAGTGCCGTTCGAAGCGGCGGAGCTGCCGCTGGGGCTGGCGCCGACCGCCGATGGCTTCGTCCGCACCCTGCCCGGCGCCATCGAGGGCGGCTGGGACGGCTTTTTCATCGCGCGCTTTCGCAAGCTCTGACCTGGCCGTGTCCGTTTCCGTGTCCGAAACCCGCGCCATCGGCATTTTCGCAGCGCTGCTGTCGGCGATGGCCGGCTTCATCGACGCCGTCGGCTGGCTGACGTCGGGCGGGTTGTTCGTTTCGTTCATGAGCGGCAATGTCACCAAGGTCGGCCTCGGGCTGGCCGGCCTGCTCGATGGGGCAGCGCTCGGGGCGGCGCTGCTCGCCGCTTTCGTCGGCGGGGTCGTCATCGGTTCGCTGGCCGGACGCGCGGCGGGCAGCGCGCAACGCAGCGTCGTGCTGTGGCTGGTCACCTCGCTGGTGACGCTCGCGGCGATCTGCCTCGAAACCGGCATGCTGGTCCCGGCAGTGCTGTTGCTGGCGGCGGGAATGGGCGCGAAAAACACCGTTTTTGCCGAAAACGGCGAAGTGAAGATCGGGCTGACCTACATGACCGGCGCGCTGGTGCGGACCGGCAAGCGGATCGCCACCGCGCTGCTTGGCGGCAATCGCTTCGGCTGGGTCGCGCCGGCGTCGCTGTTCCTCGGCATGATGGCGGGCGCCGCGCTGGGGGCGTTCACGCAAGCTGCGCTGGGGCCGCGCGCGCTGTGGGTGGCGGCAGCGGTGCTGCTGACGATGACGCTGGCGGCCTATCGCTTGCCCGGATCGGCGGAGGATCCGCTCGATCTGGACAGCCCGGCGGCGCCGTGACGCCAGGGCGCCGTGTCGACGAAACGATCAGGCGACCGCCTTCCAGACGGTGAAGGCGCTCGTCGCGGTCAGCACCGCGCCGACCACGCCGAGCAGCAACCGCGGCTGCGCGTGGCGGGCCGCGAAGGCTGCCACCGGCGCCGCGAGTACGCCGCCGATCAGCAGGCCGGCGGTGGCCAGGGTGAACGCGACGGCGCCGAGGCTGACGAAGAATCCGGCCGAAATCACCGAGGTCAGCACGAACTCCACGGCGTTGACCGTGCCGATGGTCTTGCGGGCATCGCTGCCCTGCAGCAGCAGGTTCGATGTCACCACCGGCCCCCAGCCACCGCCGCCGGAGGCATCGAGGAACCCGCCGACGAGCCCGAGCGGCACGACGATGCGCGGATTGTCGAACTTCGGCGTCGGAAACCGCCAGGCGCGATACAGCAGCAGCAGCCCGATGCAGGCAAGATAGGCCATCACCGCCGGGCGCGCCTGGGCAACATCGATCTGGCTGAGCATCCAGACGCCGGCGAGGCCGCCGATGATGCCCGGCACCACCAGCCGCAGGAACAGCCGCCAATCGATGTTCTTCAGGAAGGCATGGCTGATTCCCGACGCGCCGGTGGTGAAGATTTCGGCAAGATGGACGCCCGCCGACGCCTGCGCCGGCGGCACGCCGAGCACCGAGACGAGCAAGGTCGAGGAAATCACGCCATAGGCCATGCCGAGCGCGCCATCGACGATCTGCGCCGCAAAGCCGATCAGGACGAACGGCAACAGCGCCCAAAGGTCGAACCCCGCCAATCCCCGCCTCCTCGAAAGACGTCTTAGCCTATCAAGCCAATGGGAATATGGCCAGACGCCGAATCGGGGCAGTCGATCCCGGCCCCGGCGCTGCGGTCCTCTACCGCCCCGCAGCCGCTTCCGGGCGCCGCGGCGGCCTGCTACAGCCGCCGCCATGCAACAGCCCGTCCGCATCGCCCCGTCGATCCTTTCCGCCGATTTCGCCCGGCTGGGCGAGGAGGTGCGGGCAATTGCCGCCGCCGGCGCCGATTACGTCCATGTCGATGTCATGGACGGGCATTTCGTTCCCAATCTGACCATCGGCCCGATGGTGGTGAAGGCGCTGCGCCCGCACACGACGCTGCCGATGGACGTGCATCTGATGATCGCGCCGGCCGACCCCTATCTCGATGCCTTCGCCGAAGCCGGCGCCGATATCCTGACCGTCCATCCCGAAGCCGGGCCGCACATCCACCGTACGCTGCAACGCATCCGCGGCCTCGGCAAGCGCGCCGGCGTCTCGCTCAACCCCGGCACGCCGGCAAAAATGCTCGATTATCTGATCGACGATGTCGACCTGGTCCTTGTCATGAGCGTCAACCCGGGCTTCGGCGGCCAGAGCTTCATCACCGGCCAGCTCAAGAAGATCGAAGCGATCCGCAAGCTGATCGACAAGACCGGCCGCGCCATCGATCTGGAAGTTGATGGCGGCATCGACACCGTCACTGCGCCGCAGGCCATCGCCGCCGGCGCCGATGTGCTGGTTGCCGGCACCGCGACCTTCCGCGGCGGCGCGGCGCATTATGCCGCCAACATCGCGGCGCTGCGCGGCTGACGATGGCTCGCAAGGCCGAGCCGAAAGCGGAGCCCGATGCCCCGCCGCCGGAAGACGGTGACGCGCGCCTGCGCCGGGTCGGCGGCGATCGCGGGCCGTCTCTTGCCGAACGGCTGACGGCGCGCGCTGCTGCCTCGCTCTATGCCTCGCCGCTGCACCGGCTGCGGCTGAAGGGTCGCCAGCCGCTGAAACTGCTCGGCGTTCCTGTCGATCCGGTGCCCGGCGACGCGCATCTCGGCGAGCGGCTCGCTGCCGGCCGGCTGATCCATGCCGGTGCGACGGTGATGACGCGCGACCTCGATTTCGGCGCGGCCGGCCACCCGCCGGCGTGGCGCGGCCATGCCGATGGCTGGGCGTGGCTGCGCGATCTTGCCGCCTATACTGGCGGTGGCGGCAACGATCGCGCCGCCGATGGCGGGATCGACCGCGCCGCCGATGGCGGGATCGACCGCGCCGCCGATGGCGGGATCGACCGCGCCGCGGCGGCCCGCATCGCCGAGCCACTTGTGCGGCGCTGGCTGGCACGCTTTGCCGAATATGATGCCGTTGCCTGGGCGGCGCCCGTCACCGGCCGCCGGCTGCTGTTCGCCTTCGGCCATGCGCCGCTGATCCTGTCCTCCACCGATCCCGAATATCGTGTCGCGCTGCTCGGGGCGCTCGCCACCTGGGCGCGCCACCTCGATCGCGCTGCCTTTCGGCTGCCCGATGGCTTCGGCCGGGTCGAGGCCCTCGCCGGCCTCTATGCCGCCGGGCAGCTGATCCCCGGCGG
This sequence comes from Sphingomonadales bacterium, assembly GCA_038210855.1. GTDB lineage: Bacteria > Pseudomonadota > Alphaproteobacteria > Sphingomonadales > Sphingomonadaceae > Sandarakinorhabdus. The sequence continues at coordinate 5,325 of JBBQWE010000007.1, forward strand.
GGAGGCGCGCACTGCCGCTGCCGTCGCCGGGCTGGAACGGCTGCTGCCGGTGCTGGTGCTTCCCGATGGCGGCATTGTCAGCCGCGCGCCGGTCGATGCGCTGGCGCTGGCCGAATTGCTGGTGTTCGCCGGCAACGCCGCCATCGCCGTCGATGCGCGGCCGGCGCCGGTGTTCGCCGAAACGCTGGCGCGGCTGGCACCGTCGTTGATGGGCCTCGCGCTGGGCGATGGCAGCGTCGGCGCCTGGGGCGGCGGTGCGCCGATCGCGGCACCCGCGCTCGAACGGCTGGCCCGGGCGGCCGCCACCGGCACTGCCCTGGTGCGCGCCGGGCGCTGGTCGGGCTATTACCGCCTGTCGGCGGGCAAGACGATCATCGTCGCCGATGCCGGGCCGCCGCCGCTGGCGCGGGTTGCCGCTGCCGGCCACGCCGGCACGCTCGGCTTCGAGCTTTCCGATGGCGCCGAGCGGTTGATCGTCAATTGCGGCGGCACTCGCGGCCTTGCAGCACCGCTGCCCGGCCCGCTGGCGCAGGGGCTGCAGACGACGGCGGCGCATTCGACGCTGGTCATCGCCGACACCAATTCGACCCGCATCCGCGATGACGGCGTGCTCGGCCTGGGGGTCGAGGAAGTCACTGTTTCGGCACGCAGCAGCGAGGACGGCCAGTGGCTGGAGGCCGGCCATGACGGCTATGCCCGGCGCTTCGGCATGATGGTCGGCCGGCGATTGTTCCTTGCTGCCGATGGCCTCGACCTGCGCGGCGAGGACTCTATCGCCCCGGCACCGCAATCGCCGCTGCGCCGGCGCAGCGATCGCGGCTTCGACATCCGTTTCCACCTCGGCCCCGGCGTCGCCGCCACGCCACCGCCGATGGCGCCGGCGCACTGCTGAAACTGCCCGGCGGCCGCGTTTGGGCGATGAAGGCACGCGGCGGCCCGGTCGCCATCGAGCCGTCGCTTTGGATCGACGCCGCCGGCACCCTGCACCGCACACAGCAGCTGGTCATCACCGGCCGCACCGCGTCAGCGGCGGCGAGCGTGCAGTGGAGTTTCCGCAAGGCAGGGAAATAGGAAGCCTCCCGGGCGGTTCAAAACCCGGTCATCCCGGCTCCGCCTTCCCCTGTCGGCAAATCGCCCTTAGGGAAGCGGCCCGCCCGCAGCCCCGCCCGCAATCAGGTCCCGCCATGCCCGATCTCGTCCCCGTCCGCCGTGCCCTGATCTCGGTTTCCGAAAAGGCCGGCATCGTCGATTTCGCCGCCGGGCTGGCGGCACGCGGCGTCGCGCTGGTTTCCACCGGCGGTACCGCAGCAGCGCTGCGGGCGGCAGGCCTCGCCGTACAGGATGTGGCCGAACTGACCGGCTTTCCCGAAATGATGGACGGCCGGGTCAAGACGCTGCACCCGATGGTGCATGGCGGGTTGCTGGCCGATCGCGATGTCCCCGGCCATGTCGAAGCGATGGCGGCGCACGGCATCGCCCCGATCGATCTTGCCGTCATCAACCTCTATCCTTTCGCGGCAACCGTGGCGAAAGGCGCCGACCGCGCCGAAATCATCGAGAATATCGACATCGGCGGCCCCGCCATGGTGCGATCGGCAGCCAAGAACCACGATCATGTCGCGATCGTCACCAGCCCCGGCGACTATGACGACGTGCTGGCGGCGCTCAGCGCCAACGACGGCGCGACGCCGCTTGCCCTGCGCCGCCGGCTTGCCGCCGCCGCCTTTGCCCATACCGCTGCCTATGACGCCGCGGTGGCCAGCTGGTTCGCCTTCGCCGATCAGGGTGAAGCCTTCCCCGCTGTGCTGCCGCTGGCGCTGACTCGCGCCGAAACGCTGCGCTATGGCGAAAACCCGCACCAGCAGGCTGCGCTCTACCGGCCGCAGACCGGCGGTGCCGGCATCGCCGCGGCGCGCCAGCTGCAGGGCAAGGAACTCAGCTACAACAATTACAACGACGCCGATGGCGCGCTCGAACTGATCGCCGAATTCGCCGCCGGGCCGCCGGCCTGCGCCATCATCAAGCACGCCAACCCCTGCGGCGTTGCTTGCCGCGCCACCCTGGCGGACGCCTACAAGGCGGCTTTCGATTGCGATCCGGTTTCGGCGTTCGGCGGCATCATCGCGTTCAACCGCCGGCTCGATGGCGCCACCGCTGCGGCCATCGCCGGCATCTTCACCGAAGTCGTCATCGCGCCGGACGCCGATGATGCAGCGATCGCAGTGTTCGCAGCGAAAAAGAACCTGCGCCTGCTGATCGCCGCGCTGCCCGATCCGCGCCGCCCCGGCCTGATGCTGCGCCCGGTCGGCGGCGGCATGCTGGTGCAATCGCGCGACAATGGCGGCATCACGCGCGCCGAATGCGAGGTCGTGACCCGGCGCGCGCCGACCGAGGCCGAATGGATCGACCTGTTATTCGCCTGGACCGTGGCGCGCCACGTCAAGTCGAACGCCATCGTCTACGCCCGCGACGGCGCCACGGCCGGCATCGGCGCCGGCCAGATGAGCCGGCTCGATTCGACCCGCATCGCCGCCATGAAAGCCCGCGACGCCGCCGCCGCCGCCGGCTGGGCCGAACCCCGCACCATCGGCAGCGCCGTCGCGTCGGACGCCTTCTTCCCCTTCGCCGATGGCCTGATCGCAGCGGCCGAAGCCGGTGCCACCGCCATCATCCAGCCGGGTGGATCGATCCGCGATGCCGAAGTGATCGCCGCCGCCGACGAACGCGGCCTTGCCATGGTATTCACCGGAATGCGGCATTTCCGGCACTGATACCAAGGCTCGCCCGCCCGAGACCCATCGAAGGTAAGAGGGCCTCCGGCGGCTGGGGCCATGGGCCCCAGACCCCATCTTGTTGGTTTGCGGTCGGACCTCGGCGATGGCTACAAAATCAGACAATCGTGGGTCTGCAGCCTGAGGCCCCAGTCGCCGGAGGCTGCCTTCCCCGTCGGATGCCTTCAATGGAATTGGGTATGACACGGGAACAGCTGCGCGCGGGCCGGGTTGCCATGGGGCAACCCAAGGAGAACGCGCATGTCGAAAGTCCTGATCATCGCCACCGATGGCTATGAACAATCCGAACTGGTCTCGCCGCGCGATGCGCTGACCGCCGCCGGCCACGAGGTGACGCTGGCCTCGCCCGCCCTCGAACCGATCCAGGGGATGCTTCACGACAAGAAGGGCGAGACGGTCACTCCCGACCTGCTGATCGAGGCTGTCGACCCCGCCGATTATGCCATGCTGGTGCTGCCGGGCGGGGTCGCCAACCCCGACACGTTGCGCATGAACACCGCCGCCATCGCCATCATCCGCGACTTCATGGGCCGCGGCGCGCCGGTGGCAGCGGTGTGCCACGGCCCCTGGCTGCTTGCCGAAGCCGATGGCCTGCGCGGCCGCCGTGTCACGTCATGGCCATCGATCCGCACCGATCTGCGCAACGCCGGAGCGGAAGTGGTCGATGAGGAAGTGGTGATCGACGGCAATCTGATCACCAGCCGCAAGCCGGATGACCTGCCGGCGTTCAACGCGGCGCTGCTGGCGGCGCTGGCGTAGGCGCCCGGGGGGTGGTCGAGGCACGACCCACCACCCCCTCCCGCTTGCAAGAGGCACCGGCACGGCCAAGCACCTGCTACCCCTGCGGCAAAAGGGGATCCCAGATGACCGACCTTGCCGCCCGCCTGCACGCCAGCCTCGAAACCGCGCTCGCCGAAAACGCCATTCCGGGAGCGGTCGCCATGGTTGGCAACCGCGGCGGCAGCCTTGCCGCGGTCGCGGTCGGAGCCAAGGGCCCCGGCGGCCCGCCGCTGACCACCGACACGCTGTTCCAGATCGCATCGATGACCAAGGCGATCACCTCGGTGGCTGCGATGCAGCTGGTCGAGGCCGGCAAGCTCGATCTCGACAGCGATATCGGCACGCTGCTGCCGGCGCTTGCCGACCCGCAGGTGCTGACGGGCTTCGACGACGCCGGCGTGCCGCAACTGCGGCCGGCAAGCGGCCCGATCACCCTGCGCCAGCTGCTCACCCACACCTCCGGTCTCGGCTATGAATTCATGAGCGCCGAGCTGACCCGTTGGCGCGCCACCTGCCCGGCGGCACCCGGCAGCCTCGCTTCGATCAAGGCGCCGCTGCTCGGTGACCCCGGCACGCTGTGGAATTACGGCACCAGCACCGATTGGGTCGGCCAGGCGGTGGAGGCAGCTTCGGGCATGACGCTCGGCGACTGGTTCGCTGCGCACATCTTCGCGCCGCTCGGCATGACCGATACCGGCTTCGGGTTCGGCGATGCGGTGAAGGCCCGCGTGGCGCCGCTGCACGCGCGGATGCCCGATGGCAATCTGGTGCCGTTCCCGGTGCATTTCGGCGGCGGCGAGAGTGCAGAATTCCACTCCGGCGGCGGCGGGCTGACCGGATCGGCGGCCGATTACCTGCGCTTCGTCCGCATGTTGCTGAACGGCGGGGAGCTCGACGGCGCCCGCATCCTGCAGTCCGAAACGGTCGCCGAAATGACTTGGAACCAGGTCGGCGACCTCGCCGCCGGCATCCTCAAGACCAACCTGCCCGGCATGACATCGGATTTCGATTTCTTTCCCGGCATGCGCTGCGGCTGGGGCCTCGGCTTCCTGATCAACCCCGAACCCGGCCCCGATGGCCGCGCCGCCGGATCACAGGCGTGGGACGGCATCGCCAACACCTGGTTCTGGTTCGATCCAGCCAAGGATGTCGCCGCCGTGCTGATGATGCAGCATCTGCCCTTCGGCGAACCCCAGGCACTGGCAGTGGTGCGGGCGTTCGAACGCGCAGTGTACGGGCTGGATTAAGGCAGGATAGCCTCCGGCGGCTGGGGCCTTGGGCCCCAGACCCCTTTTAATTTTTTTTTCATGCACTTGCTGCGGAGATTGTGCACAACTCCAAAGGAATTGGGGTCTGGGGCCCAAGGCCCCAGCCGCCGGTTGCATACCAACTCAACCCCGCACCGCCGCCACGATCGGGCCGCCGGTACCGACCTGGACGAACGCTGCCGTCGCCAGTCCCGGCTGGCGCGCAGCGGGAATCGCGAAGCTGGCAGCGCCGCCTTTCCAGCTGCCGAGGCGGACGAGTTCGCGGACGATATTGCGATGCGGCAGCGTGCGGCCGCCGTTCTCGCCGGCACGGATCGGCACGTCGACAACCCGCGGATCATAGCGCACCAGCCAGATATCGGCGGGGCGCGCTGTTGTCCCGGCGATACTGACGCTGTTGCCGGCGATGCCGACGGCCGGGCCGCCATTGCCGCGGTCGCTGCGCGCGATCAGCGACGCCAGCGGATCGGCGCGGGTGCCGGTGATGTTGTTGCGGCCGTTGATGATGACTTGCGGGGTCCACACCTGCGAATTGCCGAAGGCGGCGGCGTAATCCCATTGCCGGCGGGTGAATTGCGGCTGGGCAAAGACATCCTTCCAGCCGAGGCCGTCCCAATAAGTGACGGCGAACGACAGCGCCAGCACATCGGGGCGGGCGGCAAGCGCGTTCACATTGGCATTGGCCGGCGGGCAGGAGGAACAGCCCTGCGACTGGTAGAGCTCGATGACGGTCGGGTGGCGGGCATCGGCGGCGAGCGCCGGGGCGGCGACGGTGGCGGCAATCAACAGGCGGAACATCATCGGCGCGGTCTTTCAGGCAGGATCTGCCCTTGTTTCGCCGCAGCACCCGCCGTCGTTACAGCCTTACGCCCAGCCTTCCAGAACCTGGTCGAGAGGGCGGTGGCCATCGTGCCAGACGCGGATGTTGGCGATGACCTTTTCGCCCATCGCCTGGCGGCCTTCGAAGGTCGCACTGCCCATGTGCGGCAGCAGCACGACACCCGGCGCCGCCAGCAGGCGCGGATCGATCGCCGGTTCACGTTCGAACACATCGAGACCGGCGCCGGCGATGCGGCAACTGCCCAGTGCCTCGCACAGCGCTTCGGTTTCGACGATCTCCCCGCGCGCGGCATTGATGATATAGGCGTGGCGCTGCATGATCGCGAATTGCGCTGCGCCGATCAGATGGTGGGTTTCGGGCGTGTGCGGGCAATTCAGCGTGATGATATCGACGCGTGCCAGCATCGCATCGAGATTGTCCCACCAGGTCGCCTCGATATCCTGTTCCAGTGCGGCGGGCAGGCGGTGGCGGTTGTGATAGTGAATGGTCAGGCCGAAAGCGCGAGCGCGCGTGGCGACGGCGCGGCCGATGCGGCCCATGCCGACGATGCCGAGCCGCTTGCCGGTAATGCGGTGGCCGAGCATGCCGGTGGGGGCCCAGCCTTGCCATTCGCCGGCGCGGACGAGCTTTTCCCCCTCCGCCAGCCGGCGCGGGACCGAAAGGATCAGCGCCATCACCATGTCGGCGGTATCGTCGGTCAGCACGCCGGGCGTGTTCGTCACCATCACGCCGGCAGCGCGCGCCGCGGCCAGATCGATGTGATCGACGCCGACTCCGAAATTGGCGCACAGCTTCAATCGTCCGGCGGCGCCGGCAAACACCGCGGCATCGATGCGATCGGTTACCGTCGGCACCAGCACGTCGCAGCGCGCCGCCGCCGCGGCCAGCGCCGCCTCGTTCATCGGGGTATCGGACAGGTTCAGTTCGACATCGAAAAGCTCGGCCATGCGCGCTTCGACCGCCTGCGGCAGGCGCCGCGTGACGATCACTTTCGGACGTGGACGAACGGAACGACTGGCCATGGCGGGGAGGCTTGCCTGTGGCGGCGGGACAGGTCAAGACGCAGCCCGATGCTCCTTGCCGCCCTTCTGCTTGCTGCCCCCGGCGCCGCCCCGGCGACGGTGCCACGCCCTGCCGCATCGGGGGTGGTCGGTGACTGTACCGAAGGCGTTTCGGGGCAGCCGGTGCCGCGTTTCGTGTCGCTGAAGGGTGGTTCGGCAATGCTGCGCAGCGGGCCCGACGATCGCCGCTTCCCGATCCGGTGGGAATACAGGCGCCGTGGCCTGCCCATGGAAGTGCTGCGCGAATATTGCATCTGGCGGCAGGTGCGCGACCCCGATGGCACGGTCGGCTGGATGAACAAGTCGCTGCTGACCGGCGTCCGCACCGGCTATGTCACCAGCGGCATCCGCACCCTTTATACTGCCCCCGACCTGCAATCGCGCGTCGCCTGGCGCATCGAACCGGGCACCATCGTCACCATAACCCTGTGCGAATCGGTGTGGTGCCGGGTGTCGAACGGCGGCCGATCGGGCTATCTGCTGCGCGCGCAGATGTGGGGGACGTACCAGAACGAAGCGATCGGGGGGTAGCAAGAAGGCCGGAGGCGCGCTTTTCTTACTTTTCGGCCCGCCGCAGCCGCAGCTGGCGGCCGTCCGGCGTTGCCAGGAAGGCAGCGCCGCTGGCATCGAAACGGACGGCGGAAACCGCGCCGAGTGTGCTCAGGAACTTGGTTTCGAGCTGCACGATGGCCGGCGGGCAGGCCATTCGGGTGCCGGCAAGCGGCCCGATGCGGACGGTTCCGCCTTGCTGGAACCAGCTTCCGGTCAGGCGATTGCATCCCGAACGCCCGGAAATCTGCCCGGAACGCGGTATCGGCGGCTTGAATTCTGGCTTTTCGGGCAGCGGTTCGGCGTCGAAGGTCAGTTCGAGGCCGGCAGACGCAAAGATTCCACCGCCGTTGAGGTCCTCCACGGCCCAGGGACCGCCGACGAGGCTGCCATCGACGGGCGGTTCGCGACCGTTCAGCGCGTCCTTTGCGGCCTGGCAGCCGGCGAGAAGCGTCGAAACCGCAAGCAGAACGGCGGAAAACTTCACGGCAATGGCTCCGGGGTAGCAGTTTGCGGCCGGGAAATGTCGGCGACAAGCTCGATCAATGCCTGTTGGCTGACCCGGACGCCGCCGACAAGCGGGCGATCGATATCGAGAATCAGCCCGATCGTCATCGCCAGCAACACGAAAAGCAGCAGGCTGGCGGTACGATGACGGGCACGATGGGCGCCGAGCACATAGCCGAGCAGGAACGCGCACACTGATGCGTAGAGGATCAGCAGGGTCAGCACGCGTTCCGGCACCCGGGCCTCGATAGCCGTATCGCGGCTGGCGCTGCGATCGATGACGGCATTTACCGCTGCGACAAGGGCGGCGCCCTGTGCGCTGGTGCCGAGCGGGGCGACTGCCGCGCGGGTCTGCTGCCAGATCCGGCCGCGCAAGGCGGCGGCGCGAGCCCGGGAGGCCGCATAGACATCGGGGTGTTCGACGCCATCGGCGCGGCGAATCCGCGTTGCGGCATAGGCAGCAAGCGTGATTTGCAGCGCAGTTCCGGCCTCGCCGCCGGCAAGACCGGCGCGCAACCACGCCGTTCCGATGTCGTTTGCCTCCATCACCACCTGGTCGCGGCGTGAATCATAGCGTTCCAGCGCCATCGAGAAGGTGAAACCGAGCAGCAGCGCCAGCAGCAGCAATGCCGCCGACAGCAATTGCGTCTCGTCACCGGTCTCGTCCGCATGGCCTTCGTGGCCGAGCCGCGACCAGGCCCGGCGGCCGAGTTCGGCAGCAAGCGCGAAGGCAATCACCATGGCGACCGCCAAGGCAAGCGGCGGCAGGCGGTCGTACCATGCCGCTTCGATCAAGGCTGGCGGGCCTTCAGCGCATCGCGGATTTCGGCAAGCAGCGCTTCGGACGGAGTCGGGCCGGGCGGCGGCGCTTCGGCGGCGGGTTTCTGCAGGCGGTTGACGGTGCGCACCAGCTGGAAGATCGCGAACGCAACGATGAGGAAATTCAGCACCACGGTCAGGAACTTGCCATAGCCGAACAGCGGCACGCCGGCGGCCTTCAGCGCGGCATAGTCGGTCGGGCTGCCCTTGTAGCCTTCCGGAATGGCGCCCAGCGCGATGAATTGCGACGAGAAATCGGTGCCGCCGGTGGCAAGGCCGATCAGCGGCATCAGCAGGTCGTCGGTGAATGACGCGACGATACCGCCGAATGCAGTACCGATGACGACACCGACAGCAAGATCGACGACATTGCCGCGCGCAATGAAGGTACGAAATTCCCCCAGCATGAAACCCCCTGTTGTAACCGCCTAATACGCACTATTTCATCAGCAGACCGGGCCCGGCACATCGGCCGGCCGACAGGAGGACGTTGCAATGGTTTCGTTTCGCAAGGCAAGCCGCTTCGCCCTGGTCGTCGCCGCCGGCGCCAGCCTTTCGGGCTGCGGCGTCAACAGCATTCCGACCAAGGAAGAGGATGTGAAGGCACGCTGGGCGGAAGTCGAAAGCCAGTATCAGCGCCGCGCCGACCTGATCCCCAATCTGGTCGCGACGGTGAAGGGCTTTGCCGCGCAGGAAAAATCGGTTCTGGAGGGCGTCACCCGGGCGCGCGCCAGCGCGACGCAGGTAACGGTCGACCCGACCAAACTGAGCGATCCGGCGCAGCTGGCACGGTTCGAGGCAGCACAGGGCGCGCTCGGCCAGTCGCTCGGCCGGTTGCTGGTGACGGTGGAGAAATACCCCGAGCTGAAATCGAACGAGAATTTCCTGCAGCTGCAATCGCAGCTGGAGGGCACCGAAAACCGCATCACCGTGGCGCGGCGCGACTACAACCTGTCGGTGCAGGCCTATAATACGGAAATCCGCACCTTTCCGGCGATCATCGCTGCCAAGGTGATCTATGGCGCGCAGCCGCTGCAGCCATTCAAGGCGACGGCGCCGAACGCCGATCGCGCGCCGACGGTGGCCTTCTGATCGTGCTGCCGGCCGCCCCGACGGCGCGTCGCCCGCGCTGGAATGGCGGGCTGCTGGCGGCCGTGCTGGCTGTGGTCGCGGCGCTGCTGCTTGCACTGCCGGCATTGGCAGCGCCGACGTTTCCGAAAGCTACCGGCCGGGTTACCGATGCAGCCGGGGTGCTGCCCGCCGATACCCGGGCGGCCATCGAGGCGCGGTTGGCGACGCTGGAAAGCACCACCGGCATCGAACTGGCGGTGGCGACGGTGCCCGACCTGCAAGGCGAAGTCGTCGAGGATTACGCCAATGGCCTGTACCGCGCCTGGGGCATCGGCAAGCGCGGCACCAACAACGGCGCGCTGCTGCTGGTGGCGCCGGCCGATCGCAAGGTTCGCATCGAAGTCGGCTATGGTCTTGAAGGCGTCATCACCGATGCGCTGTCGAGCCAGATCATCCGCCGCGAAATCCTGCCGCGCTTCAAGGCCGGGGATCTGCCGGGCGGCATCGCCGCCGGCAGCGCGGCGCTGATCGGCCATCTCGAACTGCCGCCCGAACAGCGCGCGCAGGCCGTCGCCGCCGTCGGCGAAGGCCAGCGCGGGGAGGGCCGCAGCGAAGGAAATTGGTTCGGCACGCTGGTGTGGATTGCCATCATCCTGATCTGGATTTTCCTGTCGGTGGCGCGCGGTGGCCGCGGCCGGCGGCGCGGCCCGGTCATCCTGTGGGGCCCCGGCATCGGAGGCGGCTGGGGCGGCGGCGGCGGCGGCGGCTTTGGCGGCGGCGGCTTTGGCGGCGGTGGTTTCGGTGGTTTCGGTGGCGGCAGTTCCGGCGGCGGTGGCGCCTCGGGCAGCTGGTGATGGACGCAGTGCAATGATGTTCAGCGAGACCGACCGGGAACGCGTTGCGGGCGCGATCGCCGCGGCCGAAGCGACGACGGCGGGGGAAATCGTCGTCATCGTCGCGCAGGAAGCGAACCGCTATCACGCAACGGCGCTGGCAGTCGCGGCGCTCGCGGCGCTGCTGGTGCCGCTCGCGGCGCTGCTGGCGGACCTGTCGCCGTCGGTGCTTTTCGCAGGCTGGGACGTCGCCGAAGGTGCCGCCGAGCCTGCGACGCTGGAAGCGCTGCTGATCGGCCAGGCCGCCACTTTCGGGCTGGTGCTGCTGTTGTGCCTGGCGACGCCCCTGCACCGCTGGCTGACGCCGGCCGGGTTGCGGCGTGACCGGGTGCACCGCGCCGCGCTGGTGCAATTCCGGGCGCGCGGGTTCGAAAAAACCCGCGGCCGCACCGGCGTGCTCCTCTACATCGATGCTGCCGACCATATCGCCGAAGTCATTGCCGATACCGCGATCTGCGCCGCGGTCGGTGCCGATCATTGGGGGCGGACGATCGAAGCGCTGATCGACGGCATGAAGCGCGGCGCGCCGGGCGACGGCATCGTTGCCGCGATCGGCCTGGCGGGCACGGTGCTCGCCGAACATTTTCCGCCGGTGGCGGACGATGTCGACGAGCTGCCGAACCGCTTGATCGAGATCTGATTCTCCCGGTTCCGGCCGACCGGGCCCGGCGCTACGCCTTCGCGCTCGGGCGCTGGCCGGCGCGGCCGAACCAGTCGTTCACCCAGGCGGCTTCGGCGGGGATCGGCTGGCCGACGGTGTTGCCGAATTCGAGAAAGGCATAGAGCAGGCAATCGGCAAGGCCGAAGCGATCGCCGCAGACCCAGGTACGGCCCTGCATCTGGCCATCCAGCCAGAGCAGCTTCGTCCGCGCCAGCGCCTTCAGTTCGGCGCCGGCTTCGATCGACAGCAGCGGCATGCGCGACAGGAACAGCTGCCGGCCTTCGGTGCAGCGGAAACCGTTGGTCATCGGTTCGATGATCGCCAGATCGATGCGGCGGGCCCACATGCGGGCGGCGGCGCGTTCGGCCGGCGTGGTGCCGATCATCGCCGGTTCGGGCTGAAGTTCTTCCAGATATTCGGCGATGACGGTGATTTCGGCGATCACCGTGCCATCGTCGAGCTCCAGCGCCGGCAGGCCGCCGGTGGGAACGCGATCCATGTAGCCGGCCTGGCGGTTTTCGCCGCCCATCAGGTCGACCGTCACGGTATCGATGGTCATGGCCTTTTCGGCCATCACCATGCGGACGACCTTCGGGTTCGGTCCGATCGAATCATAGTATTTCATGGCAAATCTCCCCTGCCGCACATGGGCGGCGGGGGAGGATTGCCGGTGCGGCAGAGCCCGCGCAACTAGCCTCAATAAGGGTCGTAGCGCTTGCGGCGGCGATCGTCGTAGGAATAGCGGCGGTTGTTGCGATCGTAATAATAGCGCTGGCCGCCGCGATCCTCGTAGCGGTTGCGGTCATCTTCCACGACCCCGACGATGGCACCAGCGGCCGCACCGACAGCAGCCGCGGCGCCGATGTTACCGCCGGTGATCGCGCCGAGCGCAGCGCCGCCGGCCGCGCCGATCGCTGCCCCGCGCAAGGGGCGGCTGGGGGTGCGTTCGCCATATTGGTTGGTGGTGCAGGCGGACAGGCTGGCGGCGGCGACAAGCGCCAGCACGCCATTGCGCAATCCGTTGGAAGACAGGGTGACCATGGGCAACTCTCCACGAAGCTTGTGGAGGGACAACCGGCGAGGGGCGCGACGGTTCCGATGGGGGCGCGGGCTTGGCTTGCGGGAGGGGAGAAGGTTCAGGTGGCCGCCGCCGCGGCGCGGACCATGTCGATGGCGCGCATCGAGGCGAGCGGGTCGTCGGCCGCCAGCGGGAAGGCGGCGCCGTCGCGCACCGTCGCGACGATGGCGGCAAGTTGCGCATCATAGCTGCCGGGGCCCATCGCGGTGAACACTTCGCTGCCCTGGCCCGAGACATGGGTGATGTAGTGGCCGAGTTGCGGTGCCAGCGGATTGTCGACGATCAGCACGCCGCCCATGCCGGTAATGGTCAGCCGGGCGCGGCGCGGCGCCGTCATGTCCGACGAAACGCGCGCCGTGACGCCGCCGGGCAGCAGCAGCGTGGCGGTGACGGCGGCATCGGCATCGCGTTCGTGGCGCATCGCAGCAGCGGTAACCGACACCGGCTCCCCGGCGACGCGGCGCACCCAGGCGAGCGGGTAGATGCCGAGGTCCATCAGCGCGCCGCCGCCCAGACCGGCATCCCAGCGAAATTCGGTATCGTCGGTGCGCACCGGTGTATCGAAAACCGCATCCAAGGCGATGACACTGCCCAGCCGCGGCAGCAGCCGGTCGATCAGGGCCCAGACGGCGTGATGCGCCGAATGCATCGCTTCGAAGATCGCCACACCGGCGGCGTGGGCTTCGGCGAGCAGCGCTGCGGCTTCGGCGGCATCCATGGCGAAGGGCTTTTCGACCAGAACCGGCTTGCCGGCGGCAATGGCGAGGCGGACCTGTTCGGCATGGAAACGCGGCGGCGTCGCCACATAGACGAGATCGATTTCGGGGTCGGCAACCAGCGCCTCGTAGCTTTCATGCGCCCGGCCGATGCCGTGGTTTGCGGCGAATTCGCGCGCCCGCTGCGGATCGCGCGACGCCACCGCGACGACGACAGCGTTCACGGAAGCGCGTGCCGGGGCAATGATCGCATAGGCCGGCACCCGGCCGGCGCCGATGATGCCGATGCGCAGCGGCGGCGCCGCGCCGCGCGGTCGCCTCACGCAGCCAGGGCTTTCGCCGTGCGGGCCTGGGCGGCGGCATCGATCGGCCAGCCGCGTACCGCGAGCGCCGCGAGCAGCGACACCACCACCGGGGGTACGACGAACATGAAGACAAGACCGGACAGGGCACCCTCCGAATTGGACTGCCCGAGTTTGGGATCGAAACCGATCAGCGACAGCAGCGGATAGGCAAGCCCGACGGGCAGCGCATAGCCGAGCTTTTGCACCGCCACCAGCGCTGCGTAGAACAGCGCGGTGCAGTCCTTGCCGGTGCGCAGCGTTTCGGCGTCCGACAGATCGGCGAGCATGGCACGCAGCAGGAACACCGGCGCCACCGCCGGAATGCCGCTGAGGCCGAACCCGAGCAGCGCGATGCCGAAATTGCCGCGCGGAATGGCGAGCGTGAAAACCAACGCCGCGGCATATGCAACCAGCGCCAGCATGGTGGCGCGATGCTTCGAAGTGCGTTTGGCGAGGATCGCCCAGAGCGGCGCCGACAGCATGCCGGACGCGAAATAGGGCAGCAGCAGCAACCGCGCCTCTGTCGACGAATAGCCGCGCGCTGCTTCGAAGAAGAAGATCAGCAGCGCACCGGCCAGCCCCGGACCGAGGTTGGCGAGCAGATCGACGAGCAGCAGCCGGCGCAGCAGCGGCAGCCGCGCAACGCCGATGATATCGGCCAACGTCGGGTGTTCGCGGCCGCGCTGGTCGCGTTCGGGGACGAAAGCCAGCGCCAGCAGTCCGGCAAGCGGCAGCGCGATCAGGATGACCCAACCCATCGCCTCGATACCCACTGCCGGGTCCGTGGCCTTGGCCAGCCACAGCGCCAGCGGCGGCACCATCAGAATCAGCAGCAGCCCGGCCAGATTGCCCGATTGCCACCAGCCGAACACCCTGCTGCGTTCGTGGTAATCGTCGCTGAGCACGGCACCCCAGCTGGTATGCGCGACTAGCGCAACCGAAAAGCCGATGTACATCACCAGCAGCCCGGCAAAGGCCCGCGCCACGCTGATACCGGGTTCGGCCATGAAGACCAGCCAGACGCCGGCCAGCATGATGGCAAGCCCTGCCGCCAGCCACGGCCGGTAGCGCCCCCAGCGGCCGTTGGTGCGATCAATGAAGCTGCCGATCAGCGGATCGAGCGGCAGGTCGACGAGCCGGACCACCGCGAATACCAGCCCGACTGCCGCCAGCGGCAAGCCGAGCGTTCCGGCGTAATAGGGCGGCAGATGGACCACCACTGGCAGACCGACCGCCGCCACCGGCAAGCATGGCGCCACGAACGCGGCCAGCGTCGAACGTTTGACTGTCACCCAAATCCCTCCCCGGACGCAGCCAGAGTGACGCTGTCGGCGCGGCGCCGCAAGGGTGCCGCGCCTGCCGATTGCATCAGGGCAGCCGGCTTGCGCCCCCATCGGCCGTGCCGTAATCGCAATACACTTGACCTGCCCGGAGTATTCCAATGCGTCGTTCGACCTTTCTTGCCGCCGCCAGTCTTTCGGCGATGCTGGCCCCGGCAGCGCTGGGCGCGCAACCGGCGACGACGGCTGCTGCCGACACGCCGGCGGCCCGGCTGCGAGCGCTTTTTGTCGCGTCCGACGAAGCCAATCTGAAGCGAAATCCGCTGCAGGGCCTGTTCCGCGGCGATCTTCGCTACGCCGGCCAGTTCGGCGATTATCTGTCGGACGCCTGGCTGGCCGGCGAAAAACAGGCCGCGGCCGATGACCTGAAGGCGCTGGCGGTGATCGACCGCGCCACGCTTTCCGCCGACGACCGGATTTCCTACGACGTCTTCACCTGGCAGCGGACGACCGATCTTGCCGGCTACACCCCGGAACTGATCGCCGCGACGATCGTGCGGCCGATCGATCACTTCGACGGCTTCCACACCTATTTTCCCGAATTGAACTCGGGCGAGAGCGCTGCGCCGTTCAAGACGCTGAAAGACTATAACGACGGCCTGACGCGCATCGACGGCTTTGTGGTCGCGGTCGATGCCGCCATCGTGCGCTTTCGCGAAGGCATGGCTTCGGGCGTCGTCCAGCCGAAGCTGGTGGTAAACAATGTCATCGATCAGCTGAACAACCTCACCGCCGGCGGCCCGGCGGCATCGATCATGATGAAGCCGGTGGCGAAATTCCCCGACACCATCGCCGCCGGCGAGCAGCAGCGGCTGAAGGCCGCCTACACCGCCGCCGTCACTGACAAGGTCAATCCGGCGCTGCTGCGGCTGCGCGATTTCCTGAAGAACGAGTATCTGCCGGTGGCGCGCGACAGCGTCGGGCTTTCGGCGATGCCGGGCGGCGCCGACCTCTATCGCTACAACATCCGTGCGACGACGACGACCGACATGACCGCCGACGAGATCCACAACATCGGTCTCTCCGAGGTCGATCGCATCACCAAGGGCATGGAGGCGGTGCAGGCGCAGGTCGGCTTCAAGGGCGATCTCAAGGCGTTCTTCGAGTATATCCGCACCGACCCCAAATTCAAGTTCGCCACCAAGGAAGCGATGCGCGATGCCTTCTACGATGTCGGAAAGCGCGTCGACCTGACGGTGGGCAAGCTGTTTTCGACCATCCCCAAGGGCAAGCTGGAAATCCGGCCGGTGCCGGCCTATCGCGAAAAGACCGACGCCGGCGGTTCCTACCAACAGGGCACCCCCGATGGCTCGCGCGCCGGGGTCTTCTATTTCAACAGCTATGACCTGCCGTCGCGGACCACGCCGGGCACCGAGACGCTGTTCCTGCACGAAGCCGTGCCGGGGCATCATTTCCAGATCAGCCTGGCGCAGGAAAACGTGGGCCTGCCGCCGTTCCAGCGCTTTGGCGGCAACACCGCCTATGTAGAAGGCTGGGCGCTGTATGCCGAAAGCCTGGGGCCGGAGCTCGGCATGCTGACCGATTCCTATCAGCTGCAGGGCCGCTATGACGACGAGATGCTGCGCGCCATGCGGCTGGTCGTCGATACCGGGCTGCATTCCAAGGGTTGGACGCGCGACCAGTCGATCCAGTACATGCTCGACCACAGCGCGATGGGGCGGACCGATGCGACATCGGAAGTCGAACGCTATATCGCCATCCCGAGCCAGGCGCTGGCCTACAAGATCGGCGAGCTGACCATCCGCCGCCTGCGGACCCGCGCCGAAAAGGCACTGGGGGCAAAGTTCGACGTGCGCGATTTCCACGCCCAGGTGCTGATGACCGGCGCGCTGCCGCTGGCGGTGCTGGAACAGAAGATCGACGACTGGATCGCCAGCAAGGCCTGACCCGGACTGCAGGCAGGCGCGGGGTGACAATTGCGCCCCCGCGCCGGCACCGGTTGTCGCGGCGGTGACGAACGGCTTGCGCCGATCGTTCCGGGCCGGCAAGTTGCCCGCATGAACTCTTGGTAATACGCCAGAAGCGGGAAGCGGGCGGTGTCGCCCCCGGGGAGACCGTGATGACCGGATATTCTGCATCGGCCTTGGGAATGTTGGCCGCGACTGCGGCCGCAATTCTCGCAGTCGCGCCGGCCGCCGGCCAGGCTCGCCGGGCGCCGCCGGCGCCGGTGTCGGCGCCAGCGACTGGATTGACTACGGAACAGGCCGCCGACCGGCAGGTCTGGATCGACGAGCACGCGCGCTGGAATGCCGAACACATGGCCGCCGCCCGGCGGCTGGAGGAAGTGGTGGCGGCCTTGCGGCAGCACGACACCGGTTTCGATGTACACGGCCGCGAATTGCGCAGCCATGGCGCGGAGCCGAGCGCGACGGAAACCCCTACGCAAGCGCATCCGCGGCTGCGAGCAGCGCATGAGCAGGCGCGCAACGTTCACGACGACCTGATGGATGCTGTCGATGCGCTGCTGCGCGTGCTGCGCAAGGACCTCGGCAAGAACCAGTCGTTCCCGCCGGCGCCGGAGCGGCCCTGACCCAGCCGCCGTTGCGCGTGCGCGATGGTCTGTCGCAGTCAGTCGGTACCGGGCCGGTACCGGCTCCACATGAACGCAATCGGCCCTAAGAAAGCGTCCCGAACGGCGCCTGGCGGCGAGCCAGTGCCTGCGCGGCTTTGGCATCGCCGCTGCGGATCGCCGCGGCAAGCGCGACGCCCTGGGCGCGGAGCAGGCCTTCGAAACCGTCCTGGGCCGGCAGCCGGTCGAGGCCCTGCAGCACGGTGGCGGCGCGGGCAGCGTTGCGCGCATCGAGATCGAGGAGGGTGTGCGCGTAGAAAAGCCTGTGTACCGGGTTGTTCGGTTCGAGCCGGATTGCCTGGGCGAAACCCTTGTCGACTTCGGCCGAGCGAGCGCCGAGCACGGTGCCGGCAAGGAAACTGCCCAGCGTCGCGATCGAGCCGCCGTGCCAGCCGGCGATGGCGGAATAGGCGTTGGCCAGCCCGGGCTGGGCGGCACGTACCGCTTCGAAACGCTTGCGGGTGTCGCGGGCGAGGCCAGCGGATTTGGTCAACTTGGCGCGATAACCGATTACGATGGCCTTTTGCAGCTGCGCCTCGCTGCTGCTCGGTGCCTTGGCCAATGCGGCGTCGAAATCGCGCTCGGCGAGTGCCAGCAATTCGAGCGCGCGGGTCCGGTCGCGGATTTCGTAGCAGGCGACCGCAAGTCCGGCGCGGCCGGCGAGGACCAGCGCCGCCGGCGTCGCTTCGGCGCGTCCCTGCGCGATGGCGCTCGCCCATTTGCCGTCGCGAAAGGCGCCGGCGGCATCGGCGAGCGCCGGGGAAGCCGACAGCAGCAGCAGGGTGGCGAGAACAGTCTTCACAGGGGTCTTCATGGGCGTTCCTCCGATCGGGCGAGCGCAGCGGCGATCAGCGCGCGGGTTTCGGACAAGCCGTAGAGCGCGATGAACGACCCCATGCGCGGCCCCTGCGAGGTGCCGATCAGGGTTTCGTAGAGCGCCCGGAACCAGTCGCGCAGATTTTCGAACCCGGCCGCCTTGCCGGATTCGTAAACCTGGCCCTGATAGGCTTCGGCATCGGCGCCGGGACCGAGCGCCGCCAGCCGCCCATCGAGATCGGCGAGTGCTGCTGCCTCGCGCTCGTCCGGCGCGCGGCGCTGGAGCGTCGGCACCACGAAATCCCGGGCATAGCGCGCAGCGTGGCGGACCAGCCGGTCGAGCAGCGGGTGCGTCGCCGGAGTCGCATCGGGGGCATGGCGGCTGACGAAACCCCACAGCCGCGCCGGATCATCGGTCGCCGCCACCGAAGCCAGGTTGAGCAACAGCGAGAAACCCACCGGCAGGTCGGCCGCCGGCGGGGCGCCTTCGTGAATGTGGTGCACCGGGTTGCCCAGCCGCTGGTCGGCCGGCTGATCGGGATAACGGCCGAGGAAATCGGCATATTCCTCGATGGCGCGCGGGATGACATCGAAGTGCAGGCGCTTCGCCTTGCGCGGGTTCTGGTACATGTACAGCGCCAGGCTTTCGGGCGGGCCGTAATCGAGCCATTGTTCGATGGTCAGGCCGTTGCCTTTCGATTTGGAGATCTTGGCGCCGGCGGCATCGAGGAACAGTTCGTAGTTGAACCCGGCCGGCGGCTCGCGGCCGAGCACCCGGGCAATGCGGCCCGACAGCAGCACCGAATCGATCAGGTCCTTGCCGGCCATTTCATAATCGACACCGAGCGCCACCCAGCGCATCGCCCAATCGACCTTCCACTGCAGCTTGGCATGGCCGCCGGTGACCGGCGTGGTGACAAGCTCGCCGCTGCCCGGCCGGTGCCAGCCGATGGTGCCGGCTTCGATATCGCGTTCGACGACCGGCACCTGCAGGACGATGCCCGTCTGCGGATCGATCGGCAGGAATGGCGAATAGGTGGCGCGGCGTTCGGGGCCGAGCGTCGGCAGGATGACGTCGATAACCGCGTCGTAATGGCGCAGGATGTCGCGCAGCACAGCGTCGAAACGCCCGGAACGATAGCAATCCGTCGACGACAGGAATTCATATTCGAAGCCGAAGCCGTCGAGAAACGCCTGCAGCCGGGCGTTGTTGTGGGCGCCGAAGCTGGGATGCGTGCCGAACGGGTCGGGCACCTGCGTAAGCGGCAGGCCGAGCGCGGCGCGCAGGATTTCGGGGTTGGGGATGCCGTCGGGCACCTTGCGCAGCCCGTCCATGTCGTCGCTGAAGGCGATCAGCCGGGTCGCCACGCCGGGCACCATGGTTTCAAAGGCACGGCGCACCATGGTGGTGCGGACGACTTCGCCGAAGGTACCGATGTGCGGCAGACCCGACGGGCCATAGCCGGTTTCGAAGACCACGCCGGCATCCGGAAAACCGTTCGGATAGCGGGCGATGACCTTGCGCGCTTCCTCGAACGGCCAGGCCTTGTTCGCCAGCGCGGTCTCGCGCAAGTCAATCAACAGCGCGGTATCGCGCAAGTCAATCAACGGCGCGGTATCGCGCAAGTCAATCAACGGCGCGGTATCGCGCAAATCGACCAACGGCGCGGTATCGCGCAGGGCGGGCAAATCGGTTGCAGGGGCAGTGGCGTTGCTCATCTGTTCCGTCTATTCCTTGCCCCATGTCCTGTGGCGGTCCTGACGCAGCGGTGCAACCCATTCGAGCGCCGCAGCGGTCCGACGGCACGCGCGCGCCATGATCCCGGCCCTGACCGCAACGCACGCCGGCGTCTGGATCGCCGATGATGACGGCGGCGCCATGCGGGTGCGCGGCATCGGCCGCGGCGAGGCCATTCGCCGGGCCGCCGACACGCCGCACCTGCTGCTCAATGCGCCGGTGGTCGCCAGCCGGCTCGGCTATCCCGAATTGTCGGGGCTCGACCTTCTCGAACTCTTTGCCTTCGTCCATCCGGCACGCTTTGCCGTGCCGACGCCGCGCGGGCTGGCGACGGCGCTTGGCCTCGCCGAACCGGCCGGCGATGCCGATGCCGCCTTCCTGGCCGTGGCCGCCGAAGCCATGCTGGCAACGGCCGCCAGCCCCGATTGGGATCGCCGCCACGGCGCCTGGGGCCTGCTGCAATCGCTGCAACGCCAGCGCTGGGCCTGGGCGCCGCTGCTCGGCTCCCGGCTGGGCAAACCGCAACCGCCGGAGCGATCGCTGTTCACCATCCTGCCGAAATGGGAGGAGGCGGCACCGCGCGCCGCACCACGGCCAATCCCGATCGATGCCGATGCGGCCGTCGCGCGGCTGGGCGAACTGCTCGGGCCCGGCGCCGAACAGCGCGACGGCCAGCGCGCCTATGCCCGCGCTGCCGCTGCCGCCTTCGGGCCACGGGCTCGCGCCGGCGTGCCGGGCATGGTGCTGGCCGAAGCCGGCACCGGCATCGGCAAGACGCTCGGCTATCTGGCGCCGGCGACGGCCTGGGCGCGGGCCGCCGACGGCACCGTCTGGCTTTCGACCTACACACGCGCGCTGCAACGCCAGCTCGACCAGGAAACCGCGCGTGCCTATCCCGATCCGGCCGAAAAACGCGCCCGCGTCGTCGTCCGCAAAGGCCGCGAGAACTACCTCTGCCTGCTCAATCTGGAAGACGCGGTTCAGGGCGGCTTTGCCGGCCGCGGCGCGGTGTTCGCGCTGCTGGCGGCGCGCTGGGCCGAGTTCAGCCGCGATGGCGACATGGTCGGCGGCGACCTGCCCGGCTGGCTGCCGGCGCTGTTCGGGCGGACCAGCTTTTCAGGGCTGACCGACCGCCGCGGCGAATGCATCTACGCCGGCTGTCCGCACTATCGCAGCTGCTTCATCGAACGTGCGGCGCGCGCGTCCGAACACGCCGATCTCGTCATCGCCAATCATGCGCTGGTGATGGTCAACGCGGCGCGCGGGCGAGCGGAAGGCGCCGGCATGGCCCGGCTGGTGTTCGACGAAGGCCACCATCTGTTCGACGCAGCCGACGCGACCTTCGCCGTCGAGCTTTCGGGCCGCGAAGCGATCGAGCTGCGCCACTGGCTGCTCGGCCCCGATCGTGCCACCCGCGGCCGGCGGCGCGGGCTGGCGGCGCGATTGTCCGACATTGCCGGCTATGAAACCAGCATCGACGAAGCCGTGCAGCGGGTGGGGGCCGCCGCCCAGAAACTGCCGCAGGAAGGCTGGCTGGCGCGGATCGGTGCCGGCACGCCCGAAGGCGCCATCGAAGCCCTGCTGGGGGCGGTGCGCGGGCAAATTCTCGCGCGCGCCGAAGCCAGCCCCCAGGCCGACGCCGGCTATGGCCTTGAAACCGAAGTCGCCGAAGTGCTGCCGGCGGTGATCGATGCCAGCGCTGCGGCAGCCCAGGCGCTGGCCCGGCTCGCCGCGCCGATGGCGGCGCTGGAGGCGCAGTTGCAGGCGCTGCTCGATGAACCGCCCGACTGGCTCGACGGGGCGGCGCGGGCGCGCTGCGAGGGCGCCGCCGCCGGGCTGCGGCTGCGCGGCCAGACGCTGGCGGCGTGGGTGGCGCTGCTGGCCCGGCTGGGCGGTGCCGCCGATCCGGCGTTCATCGACTGGCTGGCGCTGGCGCGTGTCGAAGGTCGCGAGATCGATATCGCCATTCATCGCCGCTGGCTCGATCCGATGCTGCCGTTCGCACGCACCGTCCTGGAACCGGCGCACGGCGTGCTGGTGACATCGGCGACGCTGCGCGCTCGCCCCGACGAAGCCGCCGACGACTGGCACGACGCCGTGCAACGCAGCGGCGCCGGCCATCTGCCGGTACCGCCGACGACCTTTTCGGCGCGCAGTCCGTTCGATTATGCGGCCAACGCCCGGGTGATCATCGTCACCGATATCAAGCGCGGCGACATGGCGGGCCTGGCGCATGCCTATCGCGGCCTGATCGAGGCAGCCGGCGGCGGGACGCTGGGGCTGTTCACCGCCATCGCACGGCTTCGCGCCGTCCACGCCCGCATCGCCGATCCGCTGGCTCGCGCCGGGTTGCCGCTCTATGCCCAGCACGTCGATCCGATCGAGACGGGGACGCTGGTCGATATCTTCCGCGCCGAGCCGCGTGCCTCGCTGCTCGGCACCGATGCGCTGCGCGACGGAGTCGACGTGCCCGGCGATTCGCTGCGGCTGGTGGTGATGGAAGGCGTTCCCTGGCCGCGACCGACGGTACTGCACGCCGCGCGCCGTGCGGCAGCCGGCGCCGGATCGGCTTTTGACGACCGGGTGGTCATGGGGCGGCTGGCGCAGGCCTTTGGCCGGCTGATCCGCCGCGCCGACGATGCCGGCGCCTTCGTGCTGGTGGGGCCAGCGGTGCCGTCGCGGCTGCTGGCGGCCTTCCCGGCGGGAACCCCGATCGAGCGGCTGGGGCTCGACGCGGCGATCGCGACGCTGGCGGCAGGCTTTGCCAATCGCAGCGCGGCGCGCCATGAAGCGATGTCGCCAAGCCCCGGGAACTCGCCGTGAAGACTCTCACCCTGCTGCGGCACGCCAAATCGGGCTATGACGACCCGTTGCTGCGCGATTTCGACCGGCCGCTGAACGATCGCGGCCGCCGCGCCGCGGTGCGTGTCGGACAATGGCTGCGCGAGGCGCGGAGCCGCGGCGCGATGCCGGATTTCGATCATGTCGCTGCCTCTCCGGCCGTGCGCGTCCGCCAGACCATCGACGGCATCGAAGCCGGTATGGCGGCACGGCTGGCGCCGATCTACGAACAGCGCATCTATCTCGCCTCCTCGGCGACGCTGATCGAGCTTGTCGCCGGCTTTGCCGATCATTGCCAGCACGCGCTGCTGGTCGGCCACAACCCCGGCCTTGAAGACCTGCTGCTGGAACTGGTGCCGCCCGGCGACCCGCTGCGTGCCGAAGCGATGAGCAAATATCCGACCGCGGCGCTGGCCCGGCTCGATCTCGGCATCGATCGCTGGGCGCGAGTCGATGGCGGCGAAGCGCGGCTGGTGCATTTCATCCGGCCGCGCGATCTCGATCCGGCGCTGGGGCCCGACGACTGAGGCCGAAACCGGCCGCCCCGACCTGTCACAAATGCGGCGGCGCCGGCCTTCGCGGGGACGCAACGTCACATTCCCTTGCGCGTCGGGGCCGCTGGCGTCCAATACGCACCAGTGGTTGCGAGTGCGAGCGGGGGCTGCGCGCCGCTGATGGGAGTGACATGCTGAGCGGATTGAAGGCGATTCCGATGGGGGGCCGCGAGGTCTGGCCGCTGGTGGAAGGCGGCAAGGGCGTTGCTGCGACCAATCACCTTTCCTCCGGCGCCTGGACGCTGGCCGGCGGCGTCGGCACGATCAGTGCGGTCAACGCCGACAGCTATGACCCCACCGGCCGCATCGTCCCCCAGGTCTACCGCGCGCTGAACCGCCGCGAACGCCATGAGGAACTGGTCGGTTATGCCGTCGAAGGCGCCGTGCAGCAGGTGCAGCGGGCCTATGACATGGCCTCGGCAGAACTTTCGCGCGGCTTCGGTGCCATCAACATCAACGTGCTGTGGGAAATGGGCGGCGCCCAGCGCGTGCTGCACGGCGTTCTGGAACGTACCCGCGGCCTTGTGAACGGCGTCACCTGCGGCGCCGGCATGCCCTACAAGCTGTCGGAAATCGCGGCGCATTACGGCGTCCATTACTATCCGATCATCAGCAGCGCCCGGGCGTTCCGGGCGCTGTGGAAGCGCGCCTATTCCCGCGCTGCCGAGTGGCTGGGCGCTGTCGTCTATGAAGACCCATGGCTGGCCGGCGGCCACAACGGCCTGAGCAATGCCGAGGACCCGCTGCAGCCGCAGGACCCCTATCCGCGAGTGCGCGAGCTGCGTGCGGTGATGCGCGAGGCCGGCATTCCCGATTCGACTCCGATCGTCATGGCCGGCGGGGTCTGGCGGCTCGATGAATGGAGCGACTGGATCGACAATCCGGAACTTGGCCAGATCGCCTTCCAGTTCGGCACGCGGCCGTTGCTGACCCAGGAAAGCCCGATCCCCGAGGGCTGGAAACAGCGGCTGATGACTCTCGAGCCCGGCGACATCCTGCTGCACAAATTCTCGCCGACGGGTTTCTATTCGAGCGCGGTACGAAACCCGTTCCTGCGCGACCTCGAAGCCCGATCGCAGCGACAGGTGGCGTTTTCGGCGACGGCGACCGGCGATCACCAGTTCCTGCTCGATGTCGGCGTCGGCCGGAAGAACTTCTACGTCACCCGCGACGACCTGCTGCGCGCTCGCGAATGGCACGGCGCCGGCTTCACCGAAGCGCTGAAGACGCCGGACAACACGCTGGTGTTCGTGATGCCGGCCGACAAGGCGAGCATTCGCAAGGACCAGGCCGATTGCATGGGTTGCCTGTCGCAATGCAGCTTTTCGAGCTGGGCCGACAACGAAGGCAATTCGACCGGTCGCCTTGCCGATCCGCGCAGTTTCTGCATCCAGAAGACGCTGCAGGACATCGTTCACGGCGGCGATACCGAGCGCAACCTGATGTTCGGCGGTCATTCGGCGTACCGCTTCGCGCGCGATCCCTTCTATTCCAACGGCTTCATCCCGACCGTAAAGCAGCTGGTGGAACGCATCCTGACCGGCGCCTGATCTGTAACCGCAGCGACGCCGGCGCCGAAAGGCCGGGGGATGGCAGTTCGCCAGCGGAGCCAGCCGGGCGATGTTCGCCGCAATCGCGCAAGATCACGTTTCGGGGCTTGCTTTTGCTCGTCCGCGCACGCCCGTTAGGGTCGTGACGGTAGCGACGAGCTCTGACGAGGCCTGGGCCGGGCTGATGGCGGCGGCGCAGCGCGGCGAGGCGGCACCCTATCGGCGGTTGCTTGCGGAACTGCGGCCGTGGCTGGTGCGCTATTTCAGCCGCCGGCTGCCTTCGGCGCAAATCGACGATGCAGTGCAGGACACGCTGATCGCCATCCACAGCAAGCGCCATACCTTCGAGCCGGAGCGGCCGTTTGGCCCGTGGCTGGCCGGCATCGCTCGTTACAAATGGATCGACCGGCTGCGCAGCCTTTCGCGCCACGCCGCTGACGAGCTTCCCGAAACGCTCGCGACAGGCGACCATGAAAACGCCGTTACCAGCGCCATCGTGCTGCAGGGGCTGCTGGCAATGCTGAAGCCCGCCCAGGCCGAAGCGATCCGGCTGGTGAAGATCGATGGCCTGTCGATCGAGGAAGCCGCGGCGCGCACCGGACAATCCGAATCGCTGGTCAAGGTCATCTTCCATCTCGGCCTCGGCCGCCTCGCCCGCCTCGTGGAAGCCCAAGCCGATGCCGATTGATCCCCCGCGCGGCGAGACCGACCGCCTGATCGACGGGCTCGTCGCCGATCTGGCGCCGGTGGAACCGCGCCGCTGGCAGCGCGAGGCGGCGCTGATCGCCATCGCCTTCATCGCCGAATCGCTGGCCGCCGCCGCGATGGTCGGCGTGCGGGCCGACATGCCCATCGCGGTCACGGAAGCGGCGTTCTGGTGGAAGGCCGCCAGCCTCGTGCTGGTGGCGGCGATCGGCAGTACCGCCGTGGTGATGTCGCTCGACCCGGCGATCACCATTTTGCCCCGGCTGCGGCGGCTGGCGACGGCGGCGGCGCTGCTCATGCCGTTGGCGCTGGCGGCGGGCGCGCTGATGGGCGGCGGCGCCGGCATTCCGGCGCTGGTGGCGCGGCTCGACTGGCACGGCGGCATCGCCTGTGTCCGCCATGTCGCGGCGACCGCCGTGCCGATCCTTGCGCTGCTGGTCCTGCTGATCCGCCGCGGCGCGCCGACCGATCCGGCGCGCACGGCTGCCGCCGCCGGGTTCGCATCTGCCGGGATCAGCGCCGCCGGCTTTGTCGCCAGCTGCCCGCACGACGATCCGCTCTATGTCACGCTATGGTACGGGCTCGCGGTATTGATCGTGACCGGCGCGGCACGGCTGTTGCTGCCACGCCTCATCCGCTGGTAGGCTGCGCCATCGTGACGATGAACCTTGCTGGAGACCGGCTGCTGTCCCCCGATGCCTGGGCGGCGCGGCTGAAACCGGAAGCCGCTGCGCCGCTGCCACCGGTGCGCCGCCTCGACGGCGGTGCACTCCGCCATTTCCGCGACACCGCGCCGGTGATCGACCAGCCGGGGCTCGACCATCACTACCTTGCCATGCATCTCGGCGGGGCCAAGCAGGTGCGCCGCGATGGCGACGGGCCGCAACGCGATGCGGTGGTGCCGCAGGGATCGGTGACGGTGGTGCCGGCGGGCAGCCGCTTTCGCTGGCAGACGCGCGGGCCGATCGATTACGCCCACCCCTACATCGCGCCGGCGCGACTGGCGAAAACGCTGCGCGACACCTTCGATCGCGATGCGGCGCACATCGAACTGCGCGCCAGCATCGGCTGGACCGATCCCCTGGTCGGCGCGCTGATGACGGCGATGCTCGATCCGGCGATCGACGGCAGCGGCGATGCCCGGCTGGCCCGCGAAAGCTGGTTCGATGCGCTGCTGGTCCGGCTGGTGCAGAAAGGATCGTCGCTCGATCTGGCGAGCCCGCACGCCCGCAACGCGCTGGCGCCGCGAACACTGGCCCGGCTGAAAGCCCATATCGAGCTCAATCTCGCCGATCCGATCAGCCTCGATGACCTCGCCGCCGTTGCCGGGCTCAGCCGTTTCCACCTGTGCCGCGCTTTCCGCACCAGCACCGGTCTGCCGCCGCACGCCTATCTGACCCGCGCCCGGATCGCTGCGGCGCGGCGGATGCTGCGGACGACCCCGCTTGCCGTGGCCGATGCAGCCCGCGCCTGCGGCTTTGCCAGCGCCGGGCAGTTCGCCACCTGCTTCCGCCGCCACATGGGGGTCACGCCTTCGGCGTTTCGTCGCGAGGCATAGGCGGACCCACCGGCCGCGCGGTCAGGCGACCTGGCGCATCCGGCTGAGGTAGCGCGCCAGCACGTCGATCTCGATATTGACCTCGCGGCCGGCTTCGATGTCGCCGAGCGTGGTCCATTCCGCCGTGTGCGGGATGATGTTGACGAAGAAATGCGCGGTTCCGTCCGGCCGGTCGGCGACGTCGTTCACCGTCAGCGACACGCCGTCGATGCTGATCGAGCCCTTCGGCGCCACGAACGGCGCGATGGCGTGCGGCACGGCAAAGCCGATGCGCTGCGACGCGCCCTCCGGGGTAACGCCGGTGACGGTGGCGACAGCATCGACATGGCCGGTGACGATATGGCCGCCAAGCTCGTCCCCGACTTTCAGCGCGCGTTCGAGGTTGAGGCGGCGGCCGGCGCTCCACTGCGCCGCCGCGGTACGCCGGCGGGTTTCGGCGGACACATCGACACTGAACTGCCCCGGCGCCCGGGCGACGACGGTCAGGCAGACCCCGGAACAGGCGACCGAAGCACCGATAGCCAGCCCGGCGGTATCATAGCCTGTGGCGATGGTGACGCGCAGGTCGCCGCGGTCCTCCACGGCTTCGATGCGGCCGATGTCGGTGATGATGCCGGTGAACATTGGCTTGGCGTCCCTGCGTGCCGGCACGCCCGGCGCAGCGCAATGCCTATCGAATGCGGGTGTAGGTCTCAAGCCGGTCGGGAGCGAGATCGATGACCGGCTCGGGCCGCCAGCGACCATGCGCCGCGCCGAGATCGCCGTAGCCGAGCGCCGCCAACGCCGGCCGGCCGCCGACGAGAATCGGCGCGCGGTAGAGCAGCAGTCGATCGACGAGGTCGGCCTCGATCAGCCCGGCCGCGACGCCGGCGCCGCCTTCCACCAGCACCAGATCGGCATCGGTCACCGCCGCCAGCCCGGCCGGGCCGGCGATCGCCCGCCAGCCGGGCGGCGCCGTGCCGCGGCCGATCACGGCGCGCATCGGCGCGCGCTCGGCAAGGCCCGCCAACCGCACGTCGAGCGCCGGGGCATCGGCCTCCAGCGTGCCGCGGCCGACGACGATCAGGTCGCAGCGGGCGCGTTCGAGATGGGCATGGGCGCGCGCGCGGGCGCCGGTGATCCAGCGGCTGGCCCCCGACGCCAGCGCGATGCAGCCATCGAGCGACACTGCCAGTTTTAGCGTGACGTGCGGCCGCCCGAGCCGCTGGCGACAGAAGAATCCGGCCATCACCGCTTCGGCTTCGGCGGCCAGCACACGGTCACGAACCTCGATCCCGGCGTCGCGCAGGCGAGCGATGCCCCGGCCGTTGGTGCGCGGATCGGGATCGCCGGCAGCAACAACGACCCGGGCGATGCCGGCGGCAACCAGGCTGCCGGCGCAATCGGGACCGCGATCCGACACATGCGCGCAGGGTTCCAGGCTGACGATCGCAGTGGCACCGCGCGCGGCGGCGCCGGCTTCGGCCAGCGCCATCGCTTCGGCATGGGGTCGCCCGCCGGGCTGCGTCCAGCCGCGGCCGACGATACGGCCGCCGGCGACAACCAGGCAGCCGACCGACGGGCTGGGGCCGGTGCGGCCGACGCCGCGCTGCGCCAGCGCCAGCGCCGCCCGCATCAACCGCGCGTCAGTCACTGATGCGGCGCTGCGTGCGTCGGCAGATCAGGGCCGGCTGGCCGCGACATAGGGGATTTCCTCGCGTCCGCCGTCGCCGGCGACATAGGCGTCGTATTGTTTCTGGGCATCGATGCGCGCCTTGCCCGAAAGCGTCGCGATATAGCGCCGCGCCTCGAACAGCTTGGCCTCGCGCGCCGCCAGCGTCGCATCGCGATCGGCGATCGCCTGTTCGCGGGTGCGATCGCCCGCCCAGCTCTGCACATAGATGATCTTGGGATCGGGCGGCAAATAGCCCGACCGCGATTCGAGCAGGAACGCCGTCATCACGATACCGGTAAGGGCCACCGCACTCCCGCCGACGAAAAGGCGGCGGCGACGAACGGAAGCGCGATCGGGAGCGAGGAACGACATGGCGCAAACATAGTCAGCCGGTGCGGGCGCCGCCAGTGGGTGCAGGCGGGGTCACCGGTGCATCCGGCGGCTGGGCCGTGTCAGCCGCTGGCATCCGCGGCGAGCAGGTCGTGGCGCTTCAGGGCGTGGCGGAGCTGGTCGTAGGTCAGCGCCAGTGCCGCAGCGGTGCGGCGCTGGTTGTGGCGGCAGCGTTCGAGCGCCTGGACCAGAAGTTCCTTTTCATAGGCGTGGACGGCGGCGCGCAGGTCGCCCACGCTTCGCAACTGCGGCGCGGGCAGCGCGGCCGCTTCGCTCGCCGGGTCGATGCGGCCGGGCGCGGCGGGAGCGGCGGGCGCGGTTTCGGCCAGCGGTTGCGGGCCGGGCCGCCACGGCGAATCGAAGGGATCGATGATGATGCGGCCGATGGCAGCGGCTTCGTCACCCCAGCGATAGACAGCGCGCTCGACGACGTTCTTCAGTTCGCGGATGTTGCCCGGCCAGGGGTAGGTTTCCAGCATCGCCGCGGCATCGGGCGTGAAGCCGGGGAAGCGCGGCCAGCCGAGTTCGGCAGCCATGCGGCGGCCGAAATGCACGGCCAGCACGCCGATATCCTCGGCACGTTCGCGCAAGGGCGGCAGGGTGATGACCTCGAACGATAGCCGGTCGAGCAGATCGGCGCGGAAACGGCCGCGGCGGACGAGGCCGGGCAGATCCTCGTTGGTGGCGCCGACCAGGCGGACATCGACCGTCACCGGCTTGTTCGAGCCCAGCCGGGTGAGTTCGCCATATTCGACGACGCGGAGCAGGCGTTCCTGCGCCGCGGCCGAAAGCGTCGCAATCTCGTCGAGGAACAGCGTGCCGCCGTCGGCATCCTCGAAGCGGCCGGCGCGGGCGCGGGTGGCACCGGTGAAGGCGCCGGGTTCATGGCCGAACAGTTCGGCATCGACGAGATTTTCGGGCAGCGCTGCGCAATTGAGGCTGACCAGCGGCCCGCCCCAGCGCGGGGACAGGCGGTGCAGGCGTTCGGCGATCAGTTCCTTGCCGGTGCCGCGTTCGCCGATGACGAGCACCGGGCGGTTGAGCGCGGCGGCGGCCGACGCCCGCTCGACGGCATCGAGAAAGGCGAAGGAGGAGCCGATCAGCTGCGCGGTCTTGGCCATGACGGAAAGTTAGCGCGATTTCCCAACATTCAGCAAGCGTTCAGCGGCGGCGGACAGGGCCTGAAGAGTGTTTTCCTGGTATTTCAACGGGTTCCATGTCGTTCGAGCAGTTGGCACGGCTTGTGCAAAGCATTGGGCATCGACGGCAACCACTTCGGAGGCCGCCAGAACCCCGGAGAAACACCATGACCAAGGCCTTCACCAACATCCTCGGCGCCGTCGCTGCCCTGATCCTCAGCAGCACCGTCATGCTGGCCGCCACGGCGCCGGCGCTGGCGCCGATGGCCAACATGGGGATGACCCAGGTCGCCCAGCAGAATATCGTCACCCTCGCCTGATCCCCGGGCAGTGACGATGGCCGGCGGGGACGTCATCCGCCTCGGCCGGGGTACGCCCCTCCCCCGTCCGCAACATCACGGGGCTGGCGCCCCGCCGGCCCCCCTCTTTTCCAGCATCGGAGTTCCATTCATGGGCATCTTCTCGCGAACCCGCGATATCATCGCCGCCAACGTCAACGACCTTCTCGATCGCGCCGAAGACCCGGCCAAGATGATCCGCATGATCATCATGGAGATGGAAGAGACGCTGGTCGAAGTTCGCGCCTCGGCGGCGCGCACCATCGCCGACCAGAAGGAACTGCGCCGCGCCGTCATCCGCGCCGAAGCAGCCCAGTCGAACTGGGCCGACAAGGCCGAACTGGCGCTTTCCAAGGGCCGCGAGGACCTTGCCAAGTCGGCGCTGGTCGAAAAGGCCAAGGCCAAGACCTTCGCCGACCAGACGCAGGGCGAAATCGACGCGCTCGACCAGGCGCTGGCACTGAGCGAGGCCGACATCCACAAGCTGGAGCAGAAGCTGCGCGAAGCCCGCAGCCGCCAGAACGTCCTGCTCAACCGCATCGAAAGCGCCACCCAGCGCTCGCGGCTGATCGAGATGACAAAGGGCCCGCGTGTCGAGGAAGCCTTCGCCCGCTTCGAAGTGATGGAACGCCGGGCCGATCTCGCCGAAGGCCGCGCCGATGCGCTGGCGCTCGGCGGCACCAGCCCCCGCACCCTGGCCGACGAGTTCGCCGAACTTTCGGCCGATGACGAAGTCTCTGCCGAGCTTGCCGCCATGAAGGCGCGGCTCAGCAAAGCCGCGGAGTAAGCGACATGGACGATTCCTGGCTCGCAATCCCCATCGTCGGCATGCTGTTCATCGGCCTGCCGTGGCTGATCCTCCACTATCTGACGCGCTGGAAAACCGGCCGCGGCATCAGCCAGCAGGACGAGGCGCTGATGGACGAACTCCACGAGATGGCCCGCCGGCTCGACAATCGCCTCGAATCGATCGAGCGCATCATGTCCGCCGACAACCCCGGCTGGAAGGAAGGCCGTCTGCCCGACACCACCGACCGGTCCACCAATATCAGGGAGCTGCGCGACGAGCGCAGGCGCTAGGATGAGCATCAATGCCCCGTTCCGGCTCGACAAGACCAACGCCAAGATCATGGGCGTCTGTTCGGGCCTTGCCAGCTACACCGGGATCGAGACCGTCTGGCTTCGCGTCGGCTTCGTCGCTGCCGCCCTGTTCGGCTTCGGCACTCCGGTCCTGCTCTATCTGCTGATCGGCCTGATCGCGCCCGCCGCCGCGTGAGCGGCAAACAGGGCGCGGCCTGACCCGTCGCCCAACACACGGCACCGCCAGGCGGTGCAACAGGGGAGTTTTCCACAATGTCCGTCCGCCGCACGCGCTTTTACGTCGACAAGCGCAATGCCAAGTTCCTCGGCGTCTGCGCCGGCATCGCCGATTACTTCGGCTGGGATGCCACGCTGGTCCGGGTCGGGGTTGTCACTGGCACCTTGTTCGGGGTGCCGTTCCTGCCGCTGATCTACCTCGCGGTGAACTGGATCGCCGATCCCAAGCCGGCGATGCTCTACGACGACAGCCAGGAAGATCGCGAATTCTGGCGCAAGGTCCGCGTCTCGCCGCAGCGCACGGTGCGCGATGTCAACGCCAGCTTCCGCGACGCCGATCGCCGGCTGCGCGCCATCGAAGCCTATGTAACGTCGTCGAACGCCCGCCTTGCCAACGAGATCGACGCCTTGCGCTGAGCGGCTGTCGGGGGAGAACCACCATGGAATTTGCCGGACCGACCTTCGTCCTTGCCATCATCGGCATGAGCTTTGTGGCCTGGATCATCACCACGGCGATCCGCGCCCGCCACGGCTACCCCATCGAGAATGAATGGGGCGGCACCATCGCCCGCGACGGCGGCGCCGAAGCGACCCGCCAGCACGAGCAGCTGGCCCTCGAGAATGCCGCGCTGCGCGGCCGCATCGAACGGCTGGAAGCCCGGATGGGCGTGATGGAACGCATCGCCACCGACACACCGGCGCGGTTGACCGCCGAAATCGAAAAGCTGCGCTGAGGCGCAACAGGAGGGCATATGGACGACAATATCCGCTACCTGATCCCGATCTTCGGCACGCTGATCCCGATCATCGCCGTGGCCGGCGCCTTCGCCACCCAGATCTTCAAGCGCTGGGCGAGCCTGAAGGAAAAACAGCTGGAGGTGACGGCGCGGCATACCGCCGAAAATGCAGCGCAATACGCCACCCGCATCGCGACGCTGGAAGAACGCGTCGCCGTGCTGAACCGCATCGTCACCGATCGCAACGAAGGCCTGACCGCGCAGATCGAATCGCTGCGGGACACGCCGCCCAAGCTGAACTGAGGAGAAGAGCCGGGGCAATCGATCCCGTCGTCCTGCAGGCCATCGCCCCCGTCGGCGTCAGCGCCGTGTTCATCGGAACTGTGGGCTGGGTGGTGTCGCAATGGATGCGGATGCGCCACGGCTATCCGCTCGAATCGAGCTGGGGCAAGCCGCTGCACCCGATGCAGGCGCAGGAACAGGTGGAGCGAGTCCGGCTGATCAGCCAGGAAAACGCCCAGCTTCGCGCCGAATTCGGCAGCATCAAGGACCGGCTGCAGGTTCTGGAACGCATCGCAACCGATGGCCCGACCCGGCTTGCTGCCGAAATCGAAGGGCTGGGGAAGAAATCGCGCAATTGAGGTCGCGGCACGCCGCACCGAACCTTAGGAAAAACTTCATGCAATGGGCAGAAATGATCGTCCTGATCGTCCTGATCGTGACGATCGGCCGGGTGCTCCGCGCCCGTTACGGCGACAATTCCGATGGCGCCAAGCGCCCGATCAAGGACGCCAAGCGAGCACGCGACGATGGCGCCGGCAGCGCGGAGGCCATCCGCCTGCGCAGTGAAGTCGAACGACTGAACGATCGCATCAAGGTGCTCGAACGCCTCGCCACCGATCCGGCCAAGCGCCTGTCGGACGAAATCGACGCCCTCAAAGACCGCTAAAGGAGACCCGCACATGATCTCGCAGGAATCCCTCCTCATCCTCAGCACCGCCGGCCTGATCGGGCTGGGGGTCATCGCCGGCCTTGCCGCCTGGGCCTGGGCCGGCTGGCTGAAGCTGCGCCTGCACGAACTCGACCAGCGCCGCGTCGACGCAGGGCCGGGCGTTGGCCAGCGCATCGACCTTGCCGACCTGAAGGAACGCATCCGGAAGCTGGAAGCCATCGCTGCCGGTGTGGATTTCTGAACCCTCTTTCCCAACCGGCTCCCGCCACCACCGGGCGCTTGCGCCGCATCTTGACCATCGCGCGCGCTGCCCGCACAGCGCCGTCATGATCACCACATTCGATGATGTCGAAGCCGAATTCGACGCGCTGGAGGATTGGGACGATCGCTATCGCCTGATCATCGACCTGGGCCGGGCGCTGCCGGCGATGGACGCGGCGCTGAAAACCGATGCCACCCGGGTTCGCGGCTGCGCCAGCCAGGTCTGGCTGCACCCGCGGTTCGACGGCGGGCGCCTGCACTTCGCCGCCGACAGCGACGCCGCCATCGTCAAGGGCCTCGTCGCGCTGGTGCTGATGCTGACCGACGGCCGCGCCCCGGCCGCGATCGACCCGGCCGAAATCCGCACTCGCCTCGACGGCCTCGGCCTGTCGCGACACCTGTCGTCGAACCGCACGCAGGGGCTGGCATCGATGGTGGCCCGCATCGGTGAACTGGCGCGCGAAGCGGCATGAGCGATCCCGCCCCGCCTGCAACGCCCGAGACTCCCGAGACTCCCGAGACTCCCGAGACTCCCGAAGCGCGGGCCCGGCGCCGCCAGAAACGCTTTCTCGACGGCTTCCTCGCCAATGTCCCGCACATGCGCGAACTCGGCATCGCCTTTCACGCCATGGGCGATGACTGGGTGGAACTGATGATGCCGTTCAGCGAAACCCAGGTCGCCGACCCCGATTACGGCATCATCGCGTCGGGCGCGATCTTCACCCTGATGGATTCGGCGTGCGGCATGGCATCGATGATGGCGCGCGGCCGGCTGGAACCCAATGCCACCATCGACCTGCGTGTCGATTACCTGCGCAGCCCCAGCCCGCGCGCCAGCGTCATCGGCCGCGGCGAATGCTATCGCATGACGCGGACGATCGCCTTCGTCCGCGGTGTCGCCCACGATGGTGACCCGGCCAAGCCGATCGCCCATGTCGCCGGGACCTTTGTCTTCACCCCCGCGGGGGCGGGCGTTTCAAGCCCCGCCGGGGCCGGCGTTTCAAGCCCCG
>JBBQWE010000008.1:0-38023 GCA_038210855.1 Sphingomonadales bacterium
GTGGCGATCGATCCCGATATTCCGCCGGCACGGCAGCGGGTGACCATCCGAGCGACCGGAAGCCAGCCCGGCCTGTACCTCACCGTCGACGACCGCCGGGTTGGCAGCAGTGCCGGCGGCGGTGTTGGCGGCTTGGTCGCGCTATGGCCGCCGCTGCCTGGTGTGCACGTCATCACGCTTACCGACGGCCGCTATGTTTATGATCGTGCCCGGCTGGTGGTGCGGTAGGCCGGCGTGGGACGTGCCGGCCACCGGCGCCCGGGAATGGCTCGATCAGAACCGATAACCGACAGCCACCAGCAGTTGATGTCGGTTAAGCCCGATATCGGTCACCACGCCATCATCGCTTTTCCCATAGGAAGTGTAGCGATATTCGAACTTGGCAAAGCCCTTGCCATAGGATTGTTCGACACCTGCCCCGAAGCGAACGCCGCCGCCGTTCGAACCGATGCTGAAGCTGTCGGCAAAAGACGCCGTGTCGACATAGGTCAGTGACAGGCGGCTGTTGGCATAGCCGGCAAGCGCATAGACGAGGAAATCGTCGCTTGCCTTGACCCCCAGCCGCGCCAGCGCCTCGAGGTCACGGCCGGCCTTCAGGCAGAATTGCTCGCTGGCGCTGACCGTCTCGCAATATCTGGCGGTGGTGCCATGGCCGCCGATCTGGGCGCCGAGGATCAGCTTCGAACCGATTGCAAAATCATAGCCCGCGGCGGCGCCGTACAGAAATCCACCTTCGGCGT
Organism: Sphingomonadales bacterium; assembly: GCA_038210855.1. Classification (GTDB taxonomy): domain Bacteria; phylum Pseudomonadota; class Alphaproteobacteria; order Sphingomonadales; family Sphingomonadaceae; genus Sandarakinorhabdus. The sequence continues at coordinate 741 of JBBQWE010000008.1, forward strand.
TGGCTGCGGTTGCGCCATTGGCCGTCGCCGTGAGCTGCACATTGTCATAGCCGAGACGGCCTTCGATCCAGGGACCGGTGAAATCGCCGGCCGACGCGCTGCTGGCGCCAAGGACAGCAGCAAGGATGAATATCGTGGATTTCATGACTTTATTGTTCCCGTGATCTTGCAGAAGCGCAAAGGTCGGCGCACCCGAACACTTTATTGGTATGCAAAGATGACAGTGACAGGACGGTGCGTCCGAAACCTGCATGCAATTGCATCCGAAACGGGTCGGGATCATCCCGGCAAAGCCCGGCGCCGCCGAATGCTGCGGGAACCGCCGCCCGACTTCGTCCAGCCGGCGCAGTGCTGCCTCCGCATCGCCGGCCTGCCAGCGCGCGATGGCGTGATCGGTCAGCACGGCTGGCGAATCGGGGGCGGCCGCCAGCGCGCGATCGAGCTGTGCAGCGCCGGCTTCGATCCGTCCGGCATCGATCAGCGCGTTGCCATACCACATGGACGCGAGGTAATTCGGCCGGTCGCCGGCCACTGCCGCCTCGAAATCCGGAATGGCGGAATCGATGTCGCGGTCGGTCCAATAGGTGAGAAAGCCCATGTTGCGGTGCGAATCGGGATCGGCCGGCGCCAGCGCCAGCGCGGTGCGAACGGCGGCAAGCGCTGCGGCAAATTCCTGTGCGCGCGGCATCGACGCATATTCGCAGGACAGCAGATAACTGTCCGCCAGCCCGGTAAAGGCCGCCGGCAGATCGGGGTGGCGCGCGATCATCGCCGTGAAACCGGCAATGGCGAGCGCCAGCGATTGCGGGCTGCGCGTCGCCATCTGCTGCCGGGCCTCCAGCATGGCGGCAGCGGCGGCAGGCGGGATCGCGGCCGGCACGGCTGCCGGCCCACCGCGCAGCAACGCAGCGCCGATCAGCACGGCGTCGGCGAGTACGGCCGCCGCGAGCAGGCGGCGGAGCGGAACGCCCGGCCGAACCGCCGCGGCTGCGGGAACGGAAGTCGTTGCCAGGGGAACTGCGGGTGAACCGGCCCCGGCGACCGGGCTGGCTTGCGGCACGGCGGGAAGCTCCGCGCTGCCGACTGGTGGCAGCGCTGCCGGCTCGACACCGCTGGGCTCGCCGGCTTCGCGCCGGGCCAGCCATGCGTCGAGGTCGCCGGCAGAGGCGTAGACCGACCCGCCGGTCGCCGATCGCAGTACCGGAAAATCGGGGTGCCTCGCCCAGCGCATCGCGGTGCTCTGCGTGGCCCCGAGGTGCGCCGCGATGGTCTTCGACCCCCTCAGGCGCTTGTCGTCCAACGCTGTACCCACAAGCTTGAAAGTTCCGCCGGCGTACAGCCCGGCCAAAACCGATCCGGGTTTACCGGCGACAGCCGAAATTTGCTATTGCTTCGGCAGCTTGGAGCATTCGGATCACCGCACGCGGCCGTGGTTCGACAACGAAAGACAGCCTCTTGCTACCATCGGACTCAGCGCCCGCACCTCGCGCGCCGGCTCCCCGGCCAGGATTCGAACCTGCGACCATTCGATCAACACTCGAATGCCGCGTCATCGGGCCTCCGACACGCTCTGCGACGGCGTGGCTCAGCTACGCGCTGCCGTGCCCGTGCAGGTGCCACCGACCGAAAGATTGTCGATCGCATAATCGACGAAGGTCGGGTGGAAGGCGAGCGGCATGCCCTTGAAGCGGCAGGCGGCAACGATCTGCTCGATCAGGAAGCGCGGCTGATAGGCGGCCAGTGGCTGGCCGGCGCCTGCAAGTTTGGCGATGACCGTATCGATTACCCTGTCGTCGATCTCGTCGGCCATGTCGTTGGCCGTCGCGACATCGCGGAAGATACGGCGATACAGTTCGGGCGATGGCGCGCCGACTTCGAGCTTGTAGGGGATTCGCCGCAGAAACGCCGGATCCATCAGGTCGGTCGGCGCGAGGTTCGTCGAAAAGATGACGATGGTTTCGAACGGCACGCGAAAGCTCTTGCCAGTATGCAGCTTGAGATAGTCGACGCGATTTTCGAGCGGCACGATCCAGCGATTGAGCAATTCGGTCGGCGTCACCATCTGCCGGCCGAAATCGTCGATCAGCAGCACGCCGCCCGCCGCCTTCAGATGCAGCGGCGCTTCGTAGAAATGGGCCGTCGGCTCATGGCGCAGGTCGAGCATCTCGAGCGTCAATTCGCCACCGGCGACGACAAACGGCCGGCGGCAGGCCACCCAGCGCGGGTCGAATTCCACGGCGCGCAGCGAAGTCTTGAGCAGGAGGCCCGATGGCTCCGCCCCCGCCACCGCCGGCGTCACCGCCGGCACGTGCAAGTCGGGGTCGAAGACCCGGATGACCTGGCCATCGACCATCACCGCGTGCGGAACGTGGATGACATCCTTGAACAGCCGGCCCAGTCGCTGCGCCGTGGAGGTCTTGCCATTGCCGGGCGGGCCGTAAAGCAACAACGGCCGCCCCGAACAGATGGCGGGGCCGATCTGGTCGACGAACGCGTCGCCGATCTGCAGCCCGGAAAAGGCATTGGCGATGGCGGGAAAATCGATCGCCTCGTTGGTGATCTTCTGTCGATTCAGCCATTCGACATAGCTTGCCAGCGGCACCGGCACCGGCCCGGCATAGCTCGAGGCTGCCAGCGCTTCGTTGGCGCGCACCCGGCCACGTTCGGTAAAGCCGTGGCGAACGCTGCCGCCGGGGCCGGGCGCCAGCACCATCAGCAGCCCGCCGCGCACGGCGGAATCGGTCAGCAGCATCGTCACGGCAGTCGGCAGCGCCAGCGCGGCGGCGGTTTCGGCGAGCGTTTCGAGCCGTCCGGTGACCATGACCTTGAGCAGCAGGTTGAGAAGTTCGGTCTCGTTGATGCCGATATCCGCGATCGAAACCGGTGCCGCCGGCACCTGGTGGACAACGCGGTGCAGCGTTTCCCGGTTGATCGCGCCCATGGCGACGAGCTTGTCGCCGATGCGGCCGCCCTCGTCGAGCTGCAGCTGGAGCGCGCGGTTGATCTGCTTCTGCGTCACCAGGCCGGCGGCCACGAGAAGCTCGCCGATGCGCATTGTCGGCGAAGCCTGCATGACAACTCCCGGTAACGACAAGGGGTCTTGTGAAGGTAACGGCAGCCGCAAACGATTATCCAGAACGGCGGAAAGGCCGTTCGGCTTCACCGCCGCCGATCGGCATGGTGCGGTGCGTCACGGCCGACACCGTACCCGCCGCGACCGTGCGGATGAAACGGACGTCGCCGCTTCCGCCACCATTGCAGCGACGGCAACACGCTGGCTCCCCGGGCAGGATTCGAACCTGCGACCATTCGATTAACAGTCGAATGCTCTACCGCTGAGCTACCGAGGAACAGCGCGAAGACGGTGGCAATAGCGAGGCTCGCCGGGGGCCGCAAGCCCTGCCGCGCGACCGGGTGTTCAACTGGTGAACTGTTCCAGCACGATCCGGTCGTCGAGCGCGTAATCCGGGTCGAACAGCAGTGTCAGTGCGATCGATTTGTCGCTCGTCACGCTCACCTGGACGACGTCGCGAACCTCCAATTGGTCGGCCACCGCCGAAACCGGGCGTTTCGATGCCTCGCGGACTCGAAATTCGATGCAGCTGGCATCGGGCAGCAGCGCGCCGCGCCAGCGCCGCGGGCGAAACGGGCTGATCGGCGTGAGCGCCAGCAGATCGGATTGCAGCGGCAGGATCGGGCCGTGCGCCGAAAGATTGTAAGCCGTGCTGCCTGCCGGGGTTGCCACCAGCACGCCGTCGCAGATCAGTTCCTCCATCCGCACCTTGCCGTCGATGGCAATCTCGATCTTGGCGGTCTGCCGGGTTTCGCGCAGCAGCGAGACTTCGTTGATCGCCGGCGAGGTGACGATCTCCCCGGCCATTGTCTCGGCGACCATCTGCAGCGGGTGAAGCTCGAACGGCCGCGCCGCCGCGATCCGTGCCGGCAGGTCGAGGCTGCGAAAATCGTTCATCATGAAGCCGACAGTGCCGCGGTTCATTCCGAACACCGGCCGCGGCGCCGCCCCCTGAAGCCCTGAAGCGCGCATCGCCTCGTGCAGCGTCTGCAGCAGGAACCCGTCGCCGCCGATCGCCACCACCACATCGGCATCGGCAACACCCACGAAATCGTGGCGCGCGCGCAGGTCGCGTCCGGCGGCAAGCGCGACATGGCTGTCCGATACCAGCAGCGCGAGGCGCGGATCAGCCACCGGTGACGCTCATGTGCCGCCGCACTGCCGGTGCTGCGCCGCGCCGATCGATGACGAAATCATGGCCCCTCGGCTTGCGCGAAATCGCTTCGTCGAGCGCCGCGTCGAGCGCCGCATCGTCGGTGCCGGCGCGCACCACCCGGCGCAGATCGGCGACATCGTCCTGGCCAAGGCAAAGATACAATTGCCCGGTCGCCGTCAGCCGCACGCGGTTGCAGCCTTCGCAGAAATTATGGGTCAGCGGCGTGATGAAACCGATGCGCTGGCCGGTTTCGGCGATGCGGGCATAGCGGGCCGGGCCGCCGGTGCGGTCGGGCAGGTCGATAAGCGTGAAGCGCTGTTCCAGCCGGGCGCGAACCGCCTTCAACGGCAGATAATGATCGACCCGGTCGGTGCCGGTTTCGCCCATCGGCATCGTCTCGATCAGCACGAGATCATGGCCGCCGGCAGCGGCGAAGGCCAGCATCGGTTCGATCTGGGCTTCGTTCACTCCGGCCAGCGCCACCATGTTGAGCTTGACGTGCAACCCGGCCGCGCTCGCCGCCTCGATGCCGGCAAGCACCTTGTCGAGCCGGCCCCAGCGGGTGATCCGGGCAAAGGCTTCCGGATCGAGCGTATCGAGGCTGATGTTGATGCGCCGCACCCCGGCGGCGGCCAGATCGGCGGCCATGCCGGCAAGCTGCGAGCCGTTGCTGGTCAGGGTCAATTCGTCCAGATCGCTGCCCAGATGCCGGCCGAGACGGCGGACCAGATCGACGATCCCGCGCCGCACCAGCGGTTCGCCGCCGGTCAGCCGGATCTTGCGGGTGCCGCGGCGGATGAAGGCGGTGGCCAGCCGCTCGATCTCCTCGAAGCTCAGCACGTCGCTGCGCGGCAGGAAGGTCATGTTTTCCGACATGCAATAAACGCAGCGGAAATCGCAGCGATCGGTGACCGAAATGCGCAGATAGGTGATCGCCCGCCCGAACGGATCGACCAGCGGCGCCGGCAGCGGCCGGTCGGCAGCCGGGTTCGCGGCAAGAAGTGCAGGGGCAGCCATCGCGAGCGCAACGTGGCGATTGCCGGCGGTGAAGTCCAGCATCGCCGCCGCCGGCGCCCGAAATCGTCTGCAAGGCCCCCGCCCATGGCCGTCAACGGCGGCCGAAACCGCTGGTGAAGCCACCGCCGGCATGGAATAGAAACCCCATGTCCCGGTCCGCCCCCGATTGCTGATCCTGCCATGGCCGAAACTGCCCAACCCGTCCTGGTGATGTCGCCGCGTTACGCCGACGAGGTCGCCGCCTCGGTCCGTGCCGGCGGGATGGTGCCGCTGATCGAACGCCGCGCCGATCGCCTTGCGGAACGGCTTGCCGCCGAACCGGTGCGCGTCGTGCTGGTCGACGCACGCGGCGCGCTGGCCCAGGGCCTCGCGGCAGCGCGCGCCATCGGCAATGCGGTGGAGGCGCGGCGCGGTGCCATGCTGCTATTGTTATCGCGCAGCGATGCCGGCGCCACCGGTGCGGCGCTGGAGGCCGGCGCGACGGCGGTGCTCGCCAGCCCGTTCGGGGAAGCCGCGCTGATCGACGCGCTGCGCCTTGCAATGCGCAATGCCAGTCGCCTCGCCGCCGCCGGGATCGGCAGCGAGACCATCGGCCAGCTCGATCCGCTCACCCGCCTGGCGACCGGGGACCACCTTCAGGAATGGCTGACGGCGCGGCTGTCGGCGCCGGTAGGGATGGTGCCTGCGGTGGTGCTGGCGGTCGGCGTCGGCCGGGTCGCGCAGATCAATGCCGCCTATGGGCGTGCCGTTGCCGATCGTGTTCTCAGCGCCGCGGCACAGCGGCTCGGCGCCGCCGTCGATGGCCTCGGCAGTGCAGGCGACCCGCTGCTGGTGCGGCTGGCCGCCGCCGAATTCGCCGTTGCCATCGCTGCCGAGGCCGGCACCGATGATTCCGACCGCCCTGCCGAGGTCGACCGGATGGCGGCAGCACTCGTTGCTGCCTTCGATCGCCCGTTCGTGATCGAAGACCATGTGATCCATCTTTCGTGCCGGGTCGGCATCGCCGGCAGTTGCGGCGCCGAAACCGGCGACGCCGCCGGGCTGATCCGCAGCGCCAGCGCGGCGCTGGCGACGGCGCGCGGCGGCGATGCCGGCACCATCGCCTTTTTCCGCCCCGATCCGGCCGGCGACCCGCGCACCCGGCTGGCCGATCTGGAGGCCGAACTCCACGATGCCATCGCCGGCAACGACATCGCGATCCTGTTCCAGCCGCAATTGTCGCTGGCGACCGGCCGTATCCGCGGAGTCGAGGCGCTGGTCCGCTGGAACCATCCGCAACTGGGGCTGCTGCCGGCCGAAACGCTTTTCGAAACCGCCGCATCGGCCGAATTGGCGATCCGCCTCGGTCGTCACATCCGTGCCCGCGCCATGGCGGTCGCGGCGCGGTGGACGGGTGCGATGGCACGGTTGCGCCTCTCTCTCAACGTCACCGCTGCCGATCTTGCCGACCCGGGTTTCACCGAAGCGCTGGAAGCGGCGCTGGCGGCATCGGGCCTGCCGCCGCAACGCCTGACGCTGGAAGTGACCGAAGGCGCCCTTATCAACGATATTCATGGCGCCATGCGGCTGCTGTCGACGCTGCGAGCCGGCGGGGTTCGCGTCGCGCTCGACGATTTCGGCACCGGCTATTCGTCGCTGTCGTGGATGGCGGTGCTGCCGATCGATGCCATCAAGCTTGACCGCAGTTTCACCCAGGGGCTCGGCGGCTCGCCGCGCGAGCGGGTCGTGGTCGAAACGGTGGTGCGGCTGTCGAAACAGCTCGGCTTGGCCGTGATTGCCGAAGGGGTCGAGGATCAGGCCCAGCTCGAAGCGGCTCGCCTTGCCGGTTGCGATTGGGTGCAGGGCTTCAAGGTCGCCGGACCGCTGCCGGTTGCCGAACTGGCGATGTTCTGCGCCGATTGGGAAGCCACCGACGGCTTCTAGTGTCTGTTGCAGTCAGTCGGCACCGGCACGCTTTCCCGCCGAACCACCCGAGACATTGTACGATAGGGGTGGTTGGGCGAGGGAGCGGGCCGCTACCGAGTTCACTTGAAAGCGATCGACCCCAGCGCGGCTTGGCCATCACCGTCCGGCAATCCACTCCGATTAGAGCGTCCTTCCGCAGGGGCCGAGCGTTGCCAGCCCGGCCTGCCAGTCGGCGGCAAGTGCCGCATCGCCGGCGATGGCGGCCGGCAGCGTTTTCGGCAGGAAGCACACCAGACGATAATGGAGCAGTGTTCCGGGCTGCACCGGAACGGCCGAATCGTCGATCACGTCGCCGCGCGCGATGGCGACGCGGCGCCGTTCCCCCGGGCGGCTGGTGACCACCATGGCGACCGTGGCGCCGGCGCGGGTTTTCAGGAAAAACTGGCTCTCGCTCTCGCCGGGCAGATTGCCTTCGGCGCGGAAACCGTTGGCGACGCCGGTGACGATCGGAACATCGCCGCCACGATCGGCGGCGACGATGGCGCGGATGCCGGCTTCGGTTTCGGCTCGCCATGGCTGCAAGCCGCCGCGGGCGACCAGTTGCGTCTTGCCGTCGGCGGCCGGCGGCGTCGTCCACAGCAATACTGCGGCACCGCGCGGTTTCGGGGGCCGACCGCGCGTGTCGAGCGGTGCATCCCAAAGAAAGGTCAGCGTTGCCGGCACCGCGCCAGGCGCCACCAGCGCGGCATCGATCCGGGCGGTGACCAGCAACCGCGCGCGGCCGGCGGCAAGGCCGGGGGCCTGCTTGTCGGCGATGCGTTGCGTGCTACCGATTGTCGCACGCACGATGGCCGGCGCCGCGAGGGTGAGATCGGCTAGATCCGCATACGCCAGCGCCGGAAGCGCGGGCAACGGCGCCGGTGCGGCGCCGATGCAAAGCGCTGCCAGCGCGATCGAAATGGCGAATGGCCGAACTGCTGTCATGTGTGTCATCTAGACCGTCCGGGAAGCGGCGGCAAACAGCCATGGCAGGCGGCCTGTCGTTCCGACAACAGAATCTGGCGCTTGTCGGGGAAAGCCTGACGCATTCCGAACGCCTGCCGGACCGACGGCGCAACAAATGCCTCTGACGGACATTTTATTGCCCGTGCGCGCCGCTCGGTCACAAAGCGGTTGCGAGGCTGGCGACGATGCGCTTTAAGGATTGTAGTGAGAGGGAGCGCAGGGAGGTCGCAGGACGTTTGCGCTCCCGAGGGTCCGTTTTCGTCGGTGCACGTCATCGCAAAGCGATTTTCAGGGAGTATCCGGGTACCCATGGCTTACGCTGATCAGGGCATGAGCAGAAACCGGGCGGTCGCGCTGGGCATCGTTGCCTTGCTGCATGTCGTCTTGGGATATGCCTTCATCACCGGGCTGGCACTGAAGGCCGTCAAGGCCATCGTGAACCCGCTCGAATCCGTCAATATCGAAGAAGAAAAGCCGCCACCCGAGGAGCCACCGCCGCCGCCGCCGAAGGATATCGAGATTCCGCCCTACGTGCCGCCACCCGTGGTGACGGTGCAGACGGATACGCCGCCGCCGCCGACGGTGACCACCAGTTCCGTGCCGCAGCCGACGCCGCCGGTGTTCACGCCGCCGGCGCCGCCGGCACCTCCCGTGGCGCCGCCGGCGCCGCCGGCCGGGCCGACCCAGGGGGCCGCGTTCGACGCCCGAAGCCTCGCCGTGTCCGAAGAGGATTATCCGGCAGCGTCGCTGCGCGCCGAGGAGGAAGGTGTCACCAAGGTTCGCGTGACCGTCGGGCTGAACGGCCGGATCGGCGCCTGCGAGGTCGTGACACCCAGCGGCTTCCCGAGGCTGGATGAAAAGACCTGCAAGCTGGCGCAGAGCCGGTGGCGCAGCAAGCCGGCGCTCAACGGCGGTACCCCGGTGGAATCGACCGTCGTTCGCGCCGTGCGCTGGCAGATACGCAAATAAACAAATCGCATCCCGCCCTGTCTGACACGGTGGGGCTTGGCTTCAGAGAAAAAGATCGAGGGACAAAAACCATGGAAACCGTCGCAGTCGAAAATCCTTATGGCCTGCAGGCTGCCCTCGAACAGGGCGGTATCATCGCCCAGTCGATCTTCGCCATCCTGGTCTTCATGTCCTTGGTGTCGTGGTACATCATCATCACCAAGTACATCGACCAGCGGAAGGTGCTCAGCGAAGCCAAGGAGCTCGAGAAGAAGTTCTGGACCGCACCCGACCTCAAGTCCGGCGCTGCCAAGCTGGACAAGAATTCGCCCTTCAAGCAGATCGTCGATGATGGCCTGCGCGCTTCCGATCACCATGAAGGTCGCCTGACCGACAAGATCGACCAGCACGAATGGGTGACGATGGCGCTCAATCGCTCGTCGACCGCGGTTACCTCCAAGCTGCAGGGCGGCCTCGCCTTCCTCGCTTCGGTCGGTTCGACCTCGCCGTTCATCGGTCTGCTCGGCACCGTCATCGGCATCTATCGCGCCCTGATCAACATCGGCCTCGCCGGCCAGGCGTCGATCGACAAGGTTGCCGGCCCGGTGGGTGAATCGCTGATCATGACCGCGCTCGGCCTCGCCGTCGCCGTTCCCGCCGTGCTCGGCTACAACTGGCTCATCCGTCGCAACAAGGACGTCAACGAGCGGATCAGCAACTTCTCGGCAGATGTCCATGGCGCGCTGGTCTCCGGCGCCCGTATCGCCACCCCGTCGACGATTTCGGTGGCCAAGCCTGCCGTGCCCTCGGCCGCGCGTTGAGCGGTCGCCTGACGTCAGAAAAGGGCCTTTGACCCATGTCGATGAACATAGGATCGCCGAGCGAGGATGGCGAAGAACAGCCGATGACGGAAATCAACACGACGCCGCTCGTCGACGTCATGCTGGTTCTGCTCATCATCTTCCTGATCACCGTTCCCGCGGCCATCCAGACGGTAAAGCTGACCTTGCCGACGGTGACGAGCGTCCCGACGACAACCAAGCCGGAGAATGTGCTGCTGGCGGTCGACAGCAATTGCGACGTCTATTACAACCAGACCAAGGTCGAGACGAAGCAGGACTTGCTCGATCGCGGTGTCGCCGCTCTCAAGAACGAGATCGAGCGCCAGCAAAAGGCCGGCAGCAAGATCGAGTTGCCCGAAGTCCACATCCGCGGTGACAAGGATACCGAATATCGTTGTATCGGCGGGGTGATCTTCACCATGCAACGCGCCGGTTTCCTGAAGATCGGCTTTATCTCCGAACCCGTCGCTGGCAGCGTCGCGCGCTGAATCCTTTTGTGGCGCCGCCGGGCCGGCGGCGCCGACCCGATTGATCGAAGGAACACCCTGTAATGGCAATTTCGATGGGCGGTGGGGGCGGCGACGGCAACGATCCGATCCCCGACATGAACACCACGCCCTTGATCGACGTCATGCTCGTGCTGCTGATCATGTTCATCATCACCATTCCGGTGCAGACGCACGCGGTGAAGCTCGACTTGCCGCCGCCGAGCAATACGCCGAACCAGCCGGTCGATCCCGTGTTCAACCAGGTCGACATCGACTTCCTGAACAATATCTACTGGAACAAGACCGAAGTCGATCTGCCGACCCTGCGAAGCTATATGCGCCAGGCGGCAGCCCTGCCGGAACAGCCGGAACTGCGGCTGCGACCCGAAGCGCTTGCCAAGTACGAAGTCGTCGACAACGTCATGGCGATGGCGCAGCAGGTCGGCATCAAGAAAATGGGCTTTGTCGGCAACGAAGCCTACGCCAACTGACGCCGAACATTGGCCCCCGGGGCTGGTGCCATCCGACCGAATGCGTAGAAGAAGGGGCATGATGATGCGCCTGCTTCTCTCGTTCTGGCTGCTGCCGGTCACTGCCATGGCTGCACCGCTCGACGACGCTGCACGCGTCTATGTGCGCCTGACCCTTGAAGCCGGCGCTCGCGAGCCCGGCTATGTCGACGCCTATTACGGCCCGGCCGAGTGGAAGGCCGAAGCCGACCCGCGCAGCGTCGAGGCGTTGCGCCGCGACGCCGCCGCGCTGCGCCTCCGGCTCGAAGCGATGCCGGGGCTTGCCGGCGAAGATCTGCGCCGCCGCGATTTCCTGATTGCCCAGCTCCGCGCTGCCGAAACCCGGCTGGCGATCGGCGCCGGCGTAAAGCTTTCCTTCGCCGACGAAGCCGAAGGCCTGTTCGCGACCCGCCCGCAATTGCAGCCCCTCGACAGGTTCGATGCGGTCCTCGCCGATATCGAGCGGCTGTTGCCCGGCGACGGCCCGCTCTGGCAGCGGGTCGATGCGCTCAAGAACAAGGTTGTCGTTCCGCCCGATCGCCTTACCGCCGTGATGCAGGCCGCCATTGCCGAATGCCGCCGCCGCACCGCACTTTACATCGTGCTGCCGGCCGAAGAGACGTTCCGGCTGTCCTTCGTCACCGCCAAGCCGTGGGGCGGCTACAATTGGTACCAGGGCAACGCCACCAGCCTGATCGAGGTCAACACCGACTTGCCGGTCCGTATCGATCGCGCCGTCGATCTCGGCTGCCACGAAGGCTATCCGGGGCACCATGTCCTCAACCTGCTGCTCGAACGCCGCCTGGCGCGGGAGCGCGGCTGGATCGAATTCACCATCTACCCGCTCTACAGCCCGCAATCGCTGCTCGCCGAAGGTTCGGCAAATTATGGCATCGATCTGGCATTTCCGGGGGACGACCAGCGCGACTTCGAAAAGCGTGTGCTCTACCCGCTCGCCGGTCTCGATCCGGCGCTTGCCGGCCCCCAGGCGGCGCTCAACAAGGCGCTTCGGGCATTGTCGGGCGCGCGGCTGACCATCGCGCGCGAATATCTCGACGGCCGCATCGATCGCGCCACCGCGCTGGCGCTTACCCAGAAATATCTGCTCGTCTCGCCGGCGCGCGCCGAACAATCGATGACTTTCACCGATACCTACCGCTCCTACGTCATCAATTACGGCCTTGGCCGTGACATGGTGCAGGCCCGCGTCGAACGCGCCGGGCCTGACGCCGCGGCGCGGTGGCGGGTGATGGAGGCGCTGCTTTCCGAGCCGACGCTGCCGGCGGATCTGTTGCAATAAGGGGCCTCCGGCGGGCAGGGGGTGTCCCGTTGCACGCCGTTATTCGGGTTGTGCCTGTCAAAGTCGGCGATTTCGCTCGGCGGCCCGCCGCTCTAGCCTTCGGGCAGGAGGATCGAGCGATGGCAGGACGCGTGGGCGGCAAGGTGGCGCTGGTGACCGGCGCGGCAAGCGGGTTGGGCGCCGAAGCCGCCCGCGTGCTCGCCCGCGAAGGCGCCACGGTGTTGCTTACCGATCGCGACCCCGCCGGCGAACAGGTGGCACTGGCGATAACGGCGGCGGGCGGCGCGGCGGCGTTCGTCGCCCATGACGTGACCAGCGAGGCCGACTGGATCGCTGCGGTGGCGGTGACCATCGAACGCTTCGGCAAGCTCGACGTGCTCGTCAACAACGCCGGCATCGGCAGTTCCAGCTTCGACCTGATGACCGGCAGCCTCGATGACTGGCGCGCCATGCTTGCGGTCAACCTCGATGGCGTTTTCCTGGGATTGCGCCACGCCGGCCCGGCCATTGCTGCCGCCGGCGGCGGATCGGTGATCAACCTGTCCTCCATCCTCGGCAAGGTCGGACTGCCCGGCGCCGCCCATTATTGCGCATCGAAGGGCGGGGTGCTGATGCTGACCAAGGCGGCCGCGCTGGAATGGGCACCGCTCGGCATTCGGGTCAATTCGGTGCACCCCGGCTTCATCGAGACGCCGATGGTGACCAACGCCATCCATGCATCCGAAAACAGCAATGAAATGCGCGAGATGTTGATCATGGCGCACCCGATGGCGCGCTTCGGCATCCCTCGCGAAATCGCCGACGCGGTGCTGTTCCTGGCGTCCGATGAATCCAGCTTCATGACCGGCGCCGAACTGGTCATCGACGGCGGCTACACGGCGCGATAGGCCGGCGCCCTGGGCGCCAGACCCTTCTTGCTGGCCTGCGGACGGACCACGGCAGCAAGCAGCACAATGACACAATTGCGGGTCTGGGGCCTCAGCCCCCAGCCGCGGCAGGCTGACGTCCTTGTCGGTTGCCTGCAACGGGAATTGGTATCAGTCCTCGAACCGTCCCGCCCCATTGGCGATCGCCAGGTAAAGCCGGCCGACGTGGCTGCCGAGCAGCGCCGTCGAAAGCGACTGGCCCTCGCGATCCGACATGACATGGCTGATCAGCGTCTCGAACTCGTCGATATACTGCGTCGCCTGTGACCGGAATTCCGGGTCATGCTGGAAATGCCGGCCGATGGCCCGGGCAGAATCGCCTTCCATCCGGTCGAGAACGCGCCGGGTAAAGACGCTGCGATCGCCCTTCAGATAGGCGTCCCAATCGGCATCCTCGATATCGAGCGCCAGCAGCCCGGAAAATTCGACGGCGCTGCGCTGCAGCGATTCTATCAGCGCCTTGGATCGCCGTGCCAGCGATCCGCGCGCGCGCACGTCGAAGCCGGTCTCGATCCGCGCCACCCGGTCCTCGACATCGGCGACGCTGCCCATCAGCGCCAGCAGCCGCTGGGTGACGCGTTCCGCCGCCGCCTGCGCCGCGGCTGCGACCCGGTCGTTGCTGGCTTCCACTGCCGCCAGCTGCGCTTCGATCGGTTCTCCGAACGCCGCGCGCGCTGTCGTCGTGCCGGCATCGGCGAGCGCGTCGCGGGCTTCCTCGACGACCTTGCCGAGCGTGTCGCGCATCGTGCCGGCGGTCTGCTGGGCAATATCGCGAACCCGGCCGAACACGTCGATCAGCTGCGTCGATGCCGCCAGCGATGCATCGCCGGTCTTGCGCTCGATCGCGTCGAGCGCTGCCTGCGCCGCCGCAAGCTGCGTGCCGAGCTCGACCGCCGCTGCATCCAGCGAGGCGCGCGCCGCATCGAGCAGGCCCTGCGCGGCGCTGAGCGAATTGCCGCCGGCCGAGAGCGGCGCCTGCAGCCCCTCCGCCCGGTCATGCAGATCGCCGAGTCGCACCGTCATGTCATCGAGCAATGGTATCTGCCGCCCGACATCGCCGAGCGCGCCCAGCACATCGCCGGCCAGATCGCCGACGGCGGCAAGTTTGTTCTCGACACCGCCGAGCGCTGCCTGGGTGCCGGCGATCGGCTCGCCGAGCCGGTGGATCGCCTCGCGCGCTTCGGTCATCCGAGCCGCGATCGATTCAAGGGTCGCATTGCCGGTCGCCGCGCTGTTGGCGAGCTTGGTATCGAGCACGCCGAAACCGCGCGACAGCGTGTCGATCACCGTCGTGGCGCGTTCCGCCTGGTCCTCCACGGCTGGCGCGAGGCGTGCAGCGATTTCGATCACTGCTTCCAACCGTTCGCCGACCTGCCGCGCCGCTTCGCCGCCGATATGGTCGAGCGTCACGCGCGCCTGGTCGACACTGGCCAGCATGGCACTGGTCTGGGCGTGGACGCCGTCGCGGATCGTGTCCATCGCGGCGGCGGTGCGGACGAACGCTGCATCGACCCGGCCGTTGAGATCGGCAAGCGGTGCTGCCATCGCTGCCTCGGCACGAGCGACGGCCGCTTCGATCGCCGCCAGCCCGTCGCTGGTCGCAGTCGCTGTGGTGCGCGCCTGGATTTCGGCTCCGGCAGCACCGGCAGCCAGCGCCGCGAGCAGCGTCCCGCTGGCTTCGAGCTGGTGGCGCAATTCGCCTTCGGCCGTCGTCAGCAACGCCGTCAGCCGCTCGACCTGGGCGCTGGCAGCCGGCGTTGCTTCGGCGAGCGAGGCTGCCGCGGCCCGGGTCGCCCCGGTCACGCCATCGAAACGGCCGGCGGCATTTTCCAGATCGTGCAGCGCGCCGACCAGCATGTTCTGCGTCTCGCGCACCGGCCGGGCGACGCCATCGAGGCCATCGATCAGCGCTTCGAGCCGGCGTTCGAGATCGGCCAGCGCCAGCGCGCCGCGGTCGAGCCGCTGTTCGATGAAAGCGCTGTGTTCGGCCATCAACCGGGTTCGCAGCGCATTGCCGCTGCCGGTGTCGCGCAGCCGGTCGGCGACCAGCCAGAGCAGCGCCAGCGGTGCCGCCAGCGCCAGCACGGCGGCCGCAGCGGGCAGCAACGGCGCCAGCCCGGCAACGGCGCCGGGCGAAAGCGCCGCCACCAGCATCGTGCCGGCCACGCCCAGCCAGATCAGGCTGGCAATTGCCGCAATCCACAACGGCCATTGCCGCCGTGCGGCGAATTCGCTGTCTTCGTCCATGTTACCCCCGCAAGTCGGTGCCGGAATAGCATGGCGCGCCGCCGGGTCGATAGCGCCGCGGCCCGGACGTTCAGAACCGCTGGCGGAATTGCACTTCGATCGCGGCCTGCGGGTCGCGTCGGCCCGGCGAGTTGGGCGAATCGGTCTGGTAGCGGCCTTCGATGCGGACATCGCCGATCTTCAGCGGCACTTCGGCGCCGGCGGTCAGGATGGCGAAACGTTCGCGGTTGCGCGACACGCGATAGCTGATCGCCGGTCCCGGATCGCCGTTCGGCCGCGGAAAGATGGCGCGCGGCGGATTGCCGAGATCGGTGATGTTGAGGTGCACCGATCGCGCCGAGGCATACCAGCGCCGGTTGCGGGTGTCGGTCAGCGCCAGCGCCAGCACCAGGTTGCGGCTGTCGCCATCGGTCCAGTAACCGATCGGCCGGCGGCGATAGCTATAGCCATCGGTGTACAGGCTGTTGTTGTAAGTGACGCCCGGATAGCGCGTCTGGCCGCCGGTGATGCCTTCCAGCGGGGTGCCGTTGAACAGCGAAACCGCAAAGGTATCGGTATATTCCAGCGTCGCTTTCCAGCTGGCGCCGCGGCTGCCCCATGGCCCCATCCAGGTCGTGCCGATCAGGCGCGAATATTGTTCCAGGATGACATTGTCGAAATCTTCGGCCGCGCCCTCGAAATAAAACTTGGCCGCCACCCGCCCGAAGCGCTGGACATAGGTGATGTCCCAGCCGGCAAGCTGGTTGCCCGACTGGTTGTTGAACGAATCGGGGTCGTCAGGGTTCGAATTGTCGCTGACCAGCACGCCGACGAAGCTGCCGGCGATCTGGGTCAGCCCGCACGGCCGGCCCTCGCCGCACAGCATCTGGGCGCGGTTGAGGCCGATGGTCAGGCCGCGCGCCGGCTGGAACGACAGCCGCGTGCCGATGATGCCGATGTTGCGAAAATCCCGATCCTCGTCGAGCACGCCGCCGAAGATTTCGAACTGCACCGGCCCCAGCCAGCGCAGCACCGGAAAATCGATCCGCCGCGGCACCAGCCGCTTGAACCCGACCTTGGGCATCGGCCGCGCGCTGTTCGACCACATCAGCGCGCCGTCCTGGCCCGGGCCGAACCATTGTTCGGTATAGCCGCCGTAAAACGCCCAATTGCCGAGCCGCACCGCCGCCTGGCTGCCTTCCAGGTGCACATAGCTGTTGTTGGTGCCATCGACGACACCGGTGCGATAGCCACCGCCGAGGCTGAGGCTGACATCGCCCGAGTTGAATTCCACCCGCGCCGAACCATCGAAACGGGCCCGGTTCAGCGTGCCGAAATCGCGCGCCACCGAGGCTTCGTTGGTGCCGCCGATGCGGATATCGACAAGGCGGCGCTGCGACGCGAAATCGCTGAGCCGATCGAGCCGGGCGGCGGCGGCGGCGAGATGTTCGGGAAGTTGGCGGCCGTCGTTGGCGCGGTTCAGGCCCTCGTCGATCTGGGCCCATGGCAGTGGCCAGCTTTCGATGGGGCCCTCGATGATGCCGGCGGCCGACAGCAATTCGACATCGCTGCGCAACTGCCGGTCGCCGACCTCGGCAAACGGCCCGGCCAGCGCCGGCGCCGCCGTCAGGAGCAGCCCCGACAAACCAGCCGCGAGACCGGCAGCCAGACGCATACGCAACGCCACCGACCGCGCCGCGATCAGCGCTGTTCGATGGGCACGAAATCGCGCTGGGTCGGGCCGGTATAGAGCTGGCGCGGGCGGCCGATCTTCTGTTCGGGGTCTTCCATCATCTCCGTCCATTGCGCGATCCAGCCGACGGTGCGCGAAATGGCGAACAGCACGGTGAACATCGATGTCGGGAAACCGATCGCCGACATCACCACGCCCGAATAGAAATCGACGTTGGGATACAGTTTCTTTTCGATGAAATAGGGATCGTTGAGAGCGATCTGTTCCAGCTCGCGGGCGACATCGAACATCGGATCGCTGATGTTCAGCTTGTCGAGGATGTTCTTCGCCACGCCGGCCATGACCTTGGCGCGCGGATCGTAATTCTTGTAGACCCGGTGGCCGAAGCCCATCAGGCGGAACGGATCGTCCTTGTTCTTGGCGCGGGCGATGAATTCCGGAATGCGTTCCGGGCGGCCGATCTCGCGCAGCATGTTGAGCGCCGCTTCGTTGGCGCCGCCGTGCGCCGGGCCCCACAGGCAGGCGATGCCGGCCGAAATGCAGGCGAAGGGATTGGCGCCCGACGACCCGGCGAGACGCACCGTCGAAGTCGAGGCATTCTGTTCGTGATCGGCCTGCAGGATCAGCAGCTTCTCCATCGCATCCTCGACGACGGGATCGATGACATAGGGTTCGGCTGGCACGCCGAAGGTCATCCGCAGGAAATTGCCTACAAAGCTCAACGAATTGTCGGGATAGAGGAAGGGCTGCCCGATCGAATATTTATAGGCCATGGCGGCCAGCGTCGGCATCTTGGCGATCAACCGGTGCGAAGCGATGATGCGCTGCTTGGGATCGTGGATATCGGTCGAATCGTGATAGAATGCTGCCATGGCGCCGACGATGCCGCACATGATCGCCATCGGGTGCGCGTCGCGCCGGAAGCCGCGATAGAAGGTCGCCAACTGTTCGTGGATCATCGTGTGGCGCGTGATGTTGCGCGTGAATTCGGCATTTTCGGCGGCGTTGGGCAGATTGCCGTTCAGCAGCAGATGCGCGACTTCCAGAAAGCTCGACTTTTCGGCGAGCTGGTCGATCGGATAGCCGCGATACAGCAGGACGCCGGCATCGCCATCGATGTAGGTGATTTTCGATTCGCACGCCGCCGTGCTGGTGAAGCCCGGGTCATAGGTGAACTTGCCGGTCTGGGCGTAGAGCTTGCGGATATCGATGACTTCGGGGCCGACACTGCCGGCGAGCACCGGATAGTCGTTTCCCTTGCCGTCGACGCTGAAACTTGCCGATCCGGTCATGCGCTTGGCCCTTCTTTCGTGATGGTGCCGAGCGCGTCGTCGATGCGCCCCAGCGTTTCCTCGCGGCCCAGCAGGGCCATGACATCGAACAACCCCGGCGATTGCGCCGAACCGGTGACGGCAGCGCGCAGTGGCTGGGCGATCTGTCCCAGCTTCACCGCCTGCGCCTCCGCCAGCGCCCGGGCTACGCCCTCCAGGGCCGTTGCCGTCCATTCCCCGGCGGCTGCCAGCGCGTCGCGCGCCGCTGCCACCAGTTGGGGACCGGCAGACGCTAGCAGTTTCGCCGCGCCATCGTCCATTGGAATTGGGCGACTGCGAAGATAGAACAGGCTGGCTGCGGCCAAGTCATTGAGGTTGCTGGCGCGTTTCTTCAGTTCGGCCATGCTGCGCTGCAAGATATCGCAGTCGGCGGCACCGAGTTCACGGCCCAGCGCCGCCGTTACCGCCGGCGCGATCAGGTCGACAAGCCGGCCATCGTCGGCGGCGCGCAGGTAGTGGCCGTTGACGTTTTCCAGCTTCTTGATGTCGAAACGCGCCGGACCGCGGCCGACGCCGGCAAGATCGAACCAGTCGATGGCCTGGGCCCGGCTGATGATCTCGTCATCGCCATGGCCCCAGCCAAGGCGCAGCAGATAATTTTCCACCGCTTCGGGCAGCAGGCCCAGCTCGTCGCGATAGGCATCGACGCCGAGCGCACCGTGGCGCTTCGACAGCTTGGCGCCGTCGCTGCCATGGATCAGCGGGATATGGGCGTAGCAAGGCTCCGGCCACTGCATGGCGCGGATCAGCGCCAGCTGGCGGAAGGCGTTGTTGAGGTGATCGTCGCCGCGGATGACATGGGTCACGCCCATGTCGTGATCATCGACGACCACCGCCAGCATGTAGGTCGGCGTGCCGTCGGAACGCAGCAGCACCATGTCGTCGAGTTCGGCATTGGCGACCGTCACCGGCCCCTGCACCAGATCGTCTATGGTGACGCTGCCGTCGCGCGGTGCCTTGAGGCGGATAACACAGGGCTGGTCGTTCGGCCCGTCGGTGCGGTCGCGCCAGCGGCCATCGTAGCGCATCGGCTGTCTGGCGGCCCGCTGCGCCTCGCGCAGTGCCTCGAGTTCGGCGGGCGTCGCGTAGCAGCGATAGGCATGGCCGAGCCCGAGAAGCCGGTGTGCCACCTCGACATGGCGGGTGGCCCGGCCGAATTGATAGACGACCTCGCCGTCCCAATCGAAGCCGAGCCAGGTCATGCCGTCGAGGATGGCGGCGATGGCGGCATCGGTCGACCGGGCGCGGTCGGTATCCTCGATGCGCAGGCGGAAGTCGCCGCCGTGATGGCGAGCGAACAGATAGTTGAACAGCGCGGTGCGGGCGCCGCCGATGTGCAGAAACCCGGTCGGCGACGGCGCGAAGCGGGTGACGACTTTTCCGGCCTCGCTTGCGCGAGTTTCGGGCTGGCTTGCGCCCATGATCATTCTGTCCAATGCTGGCAGTGCCGGTGCGACAGGCACCGGTTGACGGGTTGCGCGGGTGACTAGCAGAAGCCTCGGGTCGCTTCAAACCATCGCCCGTTACTGGCGCCTGCGCTGCGCTTCCGGCGCTGCGGCCGTTGCCGGTTTCGTCGATGCCGAGCGCGACAGCCTGCCGTTGTGGCTGCCGGCGGCGTTCGGTGCCGGCATCGCGACCTGGTTCCTGGTGCCGTTCGAAGCGCAGCGGCTGGCGGCGGCGGCGCTGGTGCTGGGGCTGGCCGCTGCGGCGATGCTGCTGGGCTGGCGGCTGGCGTGGCTGCCGCTGCTGATGCTGCTGGCCGGAATGGGTGCTGCCGGCTTTCGTTCGGCGCAGGTGGCGCACCCGGTGCTGGCGATGCGGTCAGTGGTGACGCTGACTGCCGCCGTCGAAAGCATCGAGCGCCGTCCGGATCGCGACGTCACCCGGCTGGTGCTTGCCGTGGCCAGCCCGCAGGGACTGCCGGGGCACGTGCGGCTGACGGTACGCGGCGGCGTCGCGGCCGCCATCGCACCGGGGGCGCGGCTGCGAGTGCGCGCCGCGCTGGTGCCGCCAGCCACAGCGCCGCTGCCGGGCGGGTACGACTTCGCCCGCCGGGCGTGGTTCGCCGGCATCGGGGCCACTGGATATCCGCTGGGGCCGCTGGTGCTGGTGGCACCGGCACCGCCGCCCGGCAACCTTGAAGCCACCATGGCGGCGGCGCGGGGGCGGCTGACGGAGCATGTCCGTGACCGGGTGCCGGGCGCCGCCGGGGCCGTTACCGCGGCGTTCGTCACCGGCGACCAGGGCGCCATCCCGCTGGCGACGGCGCAGGCGATGCGCGATGCCGGGCTGGCGCATTTGCTGTCGATCTCGGGCCTTCACATCGCGGTCGTCGTCGGCGGCGTGATGTGGCTGGTGCGCCGCGGGCTGGCGCTGGTGCCGGGGCTGACATTGGCCTTGCCGCTGAAGGGCATTGCCATCGCCGTCGCTGCGGTGGCGGGCCTTGCGTACACCCTGCTGGCCGGCGCCGAAGTGCCGACGGTGCGGTCGATTCTCGCGACGCTGATCGTGCTGCTGGGCGTCGTCGTCGGCCGCGAGGCGCTGTCGCTGCGGATGCTGGCGACGGCGGCATTGCTGATCCTCGCCGTCCGCCCCGAAGCGCTGATGGGGGCAAGTTTCCAGCTTTCCTTCGCTGCGGTGACTGGCATCGTCGCGCTGTACGAATCGCGGCTCGGTCGCTGGCTGTCGCGGCGGGACGAGGACGACCGCTGGTTCCACCGCGCCGGCCGCGGGCTGGCGGCGCTGCTGGTGACCGGACTGGTTGCCGAGGCAGCGCTGGCGCCGATCGGGCTGTTCCACTTCAACAAGGCCGGCGTTTTCGGGGCGCTCGCCAACCTTGTCGCCATCCCCTGGTCGAGCTTCGTCGTCATGCCGCTGATCGGGCTGGCACTGGTTGCCGATGCGTTCGGCACGGCGCTGTTCTGGCCGCCGGTCGGCGCAGCGATGGCGGCGCTGATCGACCTGGCCGATGCCGCCGCTGCGCTGCCCGGCGCGGTGTTGCTGGCGGCGATGATGCCGGTGGCGGCGTTTGCCGGCCTCGTCGCCGGCGGGCTGTGGCTGGCGCTGTGGCGGACGGCGCCGCGGCGCTGGGGGCTGCTGCCGATTGCAGCCGGGCTGGCGATTGCCGTGCTGGCGCCGGTGCCGGACCTGTTCGTCAGCGGCGATGGCCGGCACGTCGGGGTGGTGCGGCCCGGCGGGCTGGCCATGCTGCGGCCGCGCGCCAGCGACTTCCTGCGCAGCATGTGGGGCAATGCCGCCGGCACCGACGATTCCGCGCCGCTGCCGGGCGCCCGCTGCTCGGCGGATGCCTGCCTTGCCGATATCGATGCCGGCGGTCGGACCTGGCGGGTGCTGCTGACGATATCTCGCGATTTTGTCGCCCGGGAGGCGTTCGAGCCGGCCTGTGCTGCCGCCGATATCGTCGTCAGCGATCGCCGGCTGCCGCGCTGGTGCCGGCCGCGCTGGCTGAAGCTCGATCGACCGACGCTGGCAGCCAGCGGCGCGGTCAGCATCGATCTTGCCGCCGGCCGGGTCGACAGTGTCGCCGGCCGCGCCGGCGATCACCCCTGGGCACCGTCGCCACCGAAATCGCCGCCGGCATGATCGACAGCGGCAGGGCGATCATGGCATTACCGCCACCGGGTGCGGCGAGCAATGCCGCGCCAGGGGAGGTTCGAATGTTCAGCCACATCATGGTCGGCGCCGACGATATCGCGGCGTCGAAGGCCTTTTACGACGCGACGCTCGGCGCGCTCGGCTATGGCGCCGGCTTTGCCGACGACAAGGGCCGGGTGTTCTGGATGGCGCCGACCGGCATCTTCGCCATTTCGCCGCCGATCAACGGCGAGCCGGCGTGCCACGGCAACGGCAGCACCGTCGGTTTTGCCGCCGCCTCGCCCGAACAGGCCGATGCCTGGCATGCCGCCGGCGTCGCCAATGGCGGCGCGGCTTGCGAAGATCCGCCCGGCGTCCGCGAAGGCGGCATGGGCCCGCTGTACCTTGCCTATTTGCGCGATCCCGCCGGCAACAAGCTGTGCGCGCTGCACCGGATGGGGTGAACCGAGGGGCGGTGGCCGGCGCTCATCCGCCGGCCATCACGCTTACCCGCTGCGCCGGGATCATGCGGATCGTGGAAGTGCCCTTCGCCAGCAGGCGGCCGCCGGCGTCCTTCAACGTGCCTTCGGCGAACAGCGTCGACCGGCCGCCGGCTTCGATCCACGCTTCCGCCAGCAGCACGCCGGGGTTGGCCGGAGCGAAATAGCTGATCTTGAGCTCCAGCGTGATCGGCAGCGGATCATGGCCGAACTTTGCCATAACCGCATGCGCCATCGCGGCATCGATCCAGCCGGCGACGAAACCGCCCTGCGCAACGCCGCCCGAATGGCACATGTGCGACCCACAGGCATATTCGACCGCGGCGCGGCCGGGCTCCAGATGCACGACACGCACCATGCCGAGCGTCGCCGAAAGCTCGTTCGCCGCTTCCGGAAGGCCGGTGACGGCGTTCATCCGGCGGTCTGTTCGGCTTCGGCCGCCGCTGCCGCCAACAGCTTGTCCTGCGTCCGCGTATCGAAATCGCCGGCATCATGGCGTTCGTGCAGCTGGCTTTCCGGCGCGCCCATCACCCGGTTGACCATGCGGCCGCGTTTCACCGCCGGCCGCGCCGCGATGGCATCGGTCCAGCGGATGACGTTGGCATATTCGTGGACGGACAGGAACTCGGCCGCGTCATAGAGAAGGCCCTTGACCAGCGCGCCGTACCACGGCCACGTCGCCATGTCGGCGATGCCATATTCACCGCCGCCGAGATATTCGACCTCGCCCAGCCGCTGGTCGAGCACGCTCAACTGCCGCTTGGTTTCCATGGCAAAGCGATCGATGGCATACTCGATCTTCGACGGCGCATAGGCATAGAAATGCCCGAAGCCGCCGCCGAGATAGGGGGCGCTGCCCTGCAGCCAGAACAGCCAGCCGAGCGCTTCGGTGCGCGCTGCCCGCTCCGTCGGCAGGAAGGCGCCGAACTTGTCGGCCAGATAGAGCAGGATATTGCCGGATTCGAACACCCGCTGCGGCTGGTTTTCCGAATGGTCGACAAGCACCGGGATCTTCGAATTGGGGTTGGCGGCGACATAGCCCGACGAGAATTGATGGCCCTCGCCGATGTTGATCAGCCAGGCGTCATATTCGGCGCCTGCATGGCCGGCGGCCAGCAGTTCTTCCAGCATCACCGTCACCTTGACGCCGTTCGGCGTGCCCAGCGAATAGAGCTGCAGCGGGTGCTTGCCGACGGGAAGCGCCTTGTCGTGCGTCGGCCCGGCGACGGGGCGGTTGATCGCGGCGAACCGGCCGCCGCTCGCCTTGTCCCAAGTCCAGACTTTCGGCGGCACATAGTCGGTCATGGCGGGTCCTCGCTTGGCGTGTCGACACCGGTCTAGCCGGCCGCCGCCGCACCGCCCAGCAACAAATCCTTGGCCATGCCGAGCCGCCACGCCGCCGCGCCGCCGCGCCGTCGATCGACTTTTTCGATCGAAAGATTGAGAATACGGCTCGGAAGTTCACGAAGATCAGCGTTTCGGCACTTTTTGCGCGCCTCGGAAGCGGCCGCAGCGGCCTCGGAGATCGACTTTTTCGATTGTTGGGTTACGGACATGATGAAACTATAACCGATCTGGTTCGCGTAGGACATGCGCCGGGTCGCAGGCGTGGCTTTCCCGGCAAAGTTCTCCGTCACCCGCGCCGGGCCTCCGGCCCGGACCCCTTTCGCCGGGCGGCATGCTGACCAGGCCGTGAACTCCCAAAATCCCTGCCCCGGCACGGTGTCAGGGAGCCCGGCAGGCGTGAGCGGTTGCAGCTTACAAGGAGAGCATGATCGCGCTGCTGGCCAAGGTGTTGTGGGTGAGTGTTGATACGGTGGCGATTACCGAGGCGATGGAAATGGTCGAGCGGGAGGCGGCTTCGGTTTCCCAGGGCGGGACACCCTCACCCGCCGCGCTGGCGCGCAAGCCGCCTCTCACCGCAGCCGCAGGCGACGCGAAGCGTCGACGGACAGGGAAGGGAAAGCGGCTGCAGGGCTTCAGGCCCTGCCCGCCGGAGGCGCTTTGCTGCTGCTGCTGCTGCTCCACGGCCCCCACCCCGACCCTTCCCACTCTAGGGTTCGCTACGCTCGCCGGGGAGGGAGGATCAGTCGTCCAGCGCGCTGTAGACCATGGTGCGGACTTCGCGGCGAACGGGGTAGGTGCTGCTGGGGATCAGTTGCGTCATGAAGATGCCGATCAGGTCTTCCTCCGGATCGATCCAGAAGAAGGTGCTGGCGGCGCCGCCCCAGAAATAATCGCCGTTGCTGCCGGGCATCAGAGTGCGCGAGGCGCGCGTCGTGGTGGCGAAGCCGAGGCCGAAGCCGACGCCATCGTACGCCGCTTCGCTGAACAGCGATCGCGACAGGGCGGGCAGGTCGACGCCGCCGGGCAAGTGATTCGCCGTCATCAGATCGATGGTCTTGCGCGAGATATAGCGGTGGCCGTTCAGCGATCCGCCGTTCGCCAGCATCCGGCAGAATTGCAGATAATCGGGTGCCGTCGAGACGAGGCCGCCGCCGCCCGAGATGAAGGCAGCCGGCCGCAGGAAGCCGCTGGTGGCGGCATCGTCCTGGATTTCGATGCCGCCGGCCTTTGTCGGTTGATAGCAGCTGGCGAGGCGGTGGCCCTGGCCGTCGCGGACCTGAAAGCCGGTATCGACCATGCCGAGCGGGCCGAAGAGGCGCTCGGCGAGGAAATCTTCGAACGCCATGCCGCTGACGGTCTGCACCAGCCAGCCGACGACATCGGTGGCGACCGAATAATTCCACGCCTCCCCGGGCGAGAATTCCAGCGGCAGCTTCGCCAGTTCGGCGATCATGCCTGCAAGGGTGCCGGATTTCTCGATCTCCCCGATCTTGCGCGCCCGGTAGGCGGCATCGACGTTGCCGCGCAGCTGGAAACCATAGGTGAGCCCCGCGGTGTGGCGCAGCAGATCGACGACGCGCATCGGCGCGGCGGTGGCACGGGTCTGGAAGCCCTGGGTGACGGTACCGGCGACATAGACGCCAAGGTTCTTCCATTCCGGGATCCAGCGGTGGACGGGATCATCGAGGGCAATCTTGCCTTCTTCCACCAGCATCATCAGCGCCACCGACGTGATCGGCTTGGTCATCGAATAGATGCGGAAGATCGTGTCTTCGGCGATGGCGCGGCCGCTGGCGACATCGGCGTGGCCGGCCATCCCCAGGTGCACGACCTCGCCGTGGCGGGCGACGAGGGTAAGGGTGCCGGGCAGTTTGCCGGCGCGCACGTATTTTTCATCGAGAAAGCGATCGATGCGGGCAAGGCGATCGCGGGAGAAGCCGAGGCCGGCGATGGGGTCGTCCATGCGATGATCCTTCAGAATGTCGGCTGATCGAAACGGCGCGGGGCAACTTCGGCGTGGAGTTTCAGGATCGCATCGCTGCCCGCCGTCTTGCACAGGCCGGGGACGACGGCATGGACGAGGCATTTCAGCGCTGCCGAAGCGAGCCGGCCGGCAACCCCGAGCGAGGCGGCCAGGTGTTCGAAATAGCTTTCACCGACGGCGCGCGGGTGATCGATGAACAGGCGGGCGAACATGGCGGCTCCTTTTCGGCAGGTGCTTGTCGGCAGACGCGCCTTATTCCGCATTTCGGCGCTGCCGGCCAGCCGGACCGGCCAGTCGCAGCGTACCGCCGATCAGGCGGTTGATCAGCAGCGCCGCCGCGATGCAGGCGACCAGCGTCACCAGCATCAGGTGGATATAATGCACCGGCGTCCACACCCAGGTGAACATGGCGTAGAGGGCGACTCCGAAACCGATCGCCGCCATCACCGCTTCGGCGCGGACCCCGCGGAACACCAGCCCGACGATGAACGCCGACAGGATCGGCATGGAGGCGAGGCCGTTCAGCTGTTGCACCAGGTTGATGATCGACGCCGCGCCCCAATAGAGCGGCACCAGCGCGATCGAGGCAGCAACGACCACGATCGAGATGCGCACATTGAGGCGGCGGACGCGCGGGTTGGGATCGATGTAGCTTTCGTGGATGTCGCAGATCCACAGGGTCGTCGTGCTGTTCAGGATCGAGGTATAGTGCGTCAGCACCGCCGCCGCCATGAAAGCGGCAAAGGCGCCGGAGGCCCAGGGCGGCATGACCTGCGCCACCACCCGGCCATAGGTCGCGTCGCCGGCGATGCCGAACAGCTTGTAGGCAGCGATGCCGGGCAGCACGACGATGGCCGGAACGATCATCAGCCGGATGACTCCCGCCGCGATGACGCCGCGCTGGCCCTCGCGCAGGTTCGGCGCCGCCATCGCGCGCTGGGTGATGTTCTGGTTCGTCGACCAGTAGAAGGTCTGGATGAAGATCATGCCGGTCAGCAGTGTCGGCCAGGGGATCGGCGATTGCGGGCCGCCAACCAGCGTCAGGCGCTCTGCCGGGATGCCGCTGAAATCGAAGCCGATGGCGGCAAGCGACAGCCAGACGACGGCGAGCGCGCTGCCCAGCACGCCGACGCCGGCGATGGTATCGTAGACCGCCACCGCGCGCAGCCCGCCGAGGATGGCGTAGAGCGAGCCGGTGATGCCGAGCAGCGCGGCGAGCGGCAGCAGCGGCAGGTCGGCGCCCGACACGGTGCGCAGGAACAGCGCGCCGGTGTAGAGGGTGATCGGCAGATAGATGACGACATTGCCGGCCAGGAACAGCAAGGACACCAGCGCGCGCAGATGCTTCGATCCATAGCGCTTCTGCAGCAATTCGGTGGTCGTCGTGCAGCCTTCGCGGTAATAGACCGGCAGGAAGACGAAGGCGAGGATGGCGAGCCCGGCGACGGCGGCGAGTTCCCACCAGGCCAGCAGCAGCATCTGGTTGCCGTTCATGCCGACGAGCTGGTCGGTCGACAGGTTGGTCAGCGTGATCGATCCGGCGATGAACGGCCAGCGCAAGCCGCCGCCGGCCAGAAAGACTTCGCGGTTGCTGTCGCCGGCCGGCGGCGCCGCGGCGGTCATGCGGCGCACCTGCCAGATGGTGGCGGCGGCCATGGCAATGGTCAGGACGCAGAAGACGACGATCTGGCTGGCGTCCATGCTTCCCCCAAGCCGACGAGACGCGCGTTTCTTGCATGGCGCGGCGGCCGGCGCTAGGCCGGGGCGAGCGACGGGGCCGGGCGGTTAGCTCAGCGGTAGAGCATCTCGTTTACACCGAGAGGGTCGGGGGTTCGAAACCCTCACCGCCCACCGGCCGGCTGTCGCGCGGTGTTGCTGCAACGCAACATTGCCCGGCAGATTGGCAGCGCCGGGGCGCAGCGGGTGCAACTGACCAAGAACTGTCACATTTGGCGGTCATGGGCCGGATCAGAAGCGCGTGTCGGGTTTGTATCGCCCGGACGCGCACTGCCTTTGACCCGGAGTTCTTGTTCATGCGTCACCTTCGTTACGGTGTTGCCCTTGCCGCACTGGCCGCGCCGCTTGCCATTCACGCCCAGGAAACCAGCTCGAGCATTCGCGGCCAGGTGCAGAACGATGCCGGCGAACCGCTGGCCAACGCCACCGTCGTCGTGACGCACACGCCGTCGGGAACGCGCGTTTCCCAGTCGACCGGCGCCGATGGCAATTTCAACGCCAGCGGCCTTCGCCTCGGCGGCCCGTACAGCATTGAAGTCACCGCCCCCGGCTTCGATGCCGCCACGGAAACCGTCAGCGGCCTTACCGCGGGCGTGCCGCAGCGCATTACCGTCTATATGGCGACCCTCGGCACCACTATCGAAGCCCGTGCCGATCGCCAGCGTTCGGCGATTTCGATCGCCGCTGGTCCGGCGACCGTGCTGAGCGCCGCCGACATTTCCGTCATCGCCAACACCAACCGCGATATCCGCAACCTTGCGGTACGCAGCCCGTTCGTGAACCTCGATCCGACCAACGGCAGCGGCGCCATTTCGATCGCCGGTTCGAACAACCGCTTCAACCGCTTCACGGTGGATGGCATCCAGTTCGGCGACCCGTTCGGCCTCGAAGCCGGCGGCCTCGCTTCGTCAAAGGGCCCGGTTCCGCTCGACGCGATCAGCGAATTCAGCATCGAAATCGCGCCGGTCGATATCCAGCAGGGCTTCTTCCAGGGCGGCGCCATCAATGCCCAGCTGAAGTCCGGTGGCAACGATCTGCACGGTACCGGTTTCTTCACCTATTCGTCGGACGCCTTGGCCGGAAAGACGGCGCGCGGGCGGACCTTCGTCCGCAATTTCGAATCGCGCAATTTCGGGCTGCAGCTCACCGGCCCGATCGTCAAGGACAAGCTTTTCTTCGCCCTGACCTGGGAACGCTTGCGCGATCAGGTGCCCGCAACGATCGACGTGCCGCCCGGCCTGATCACCGATGCCACCGTCGCGCAGGTCACCTCGATCGCTGATTCGGTTTACGGTTATGACACGCTCGGCATCGCCCAGAATGTCGCCGAAGACGATGACAAGGTCGTCGCCAAGATCGACTGGAACATCGCCGACGGCCACCGCGCCGCCTTTACCTACATCTATTCGAACAGCAGCCTGCTCGCCGGTCAGCTTACCGGCCAGGCCACGGCGCCGAACCCGACGCTGGCATTGCAGTCGAACAACTACAACCAGGGTTCGGTCAACCACTACGGCGTGGTGACCTTCAACGACCAGTGGAGCGACAATTTCTCGACCCAGCTGCGTGTCAGCTATCAGGATTATGTCCGCCTGCAGGTGCCCTTCAACGGCCGGACTTTCGGCCAGTTCCAGGTTTGCAACGTCGCGGTGTCGGACGCGGTGCCGCTGGTGTGCCCGACCGGCACCGGGCGGATCCAGTTCGGCCCCGATATTTCGCGCCAGGCCAACGAGCTTGCCTCGCAAACCTTCGGCATCGAATTCCAGGCCCAGCTGAAGATGAACAACCATGCGCTGAAGTTCATTTTCGAACGTCGCGGCAATGATTTCGATAATCTCTTCGCCCAGCGCGTTTCGGGCTCCTTTTACTTCGATTCGGTCGCGGACTTGCAGGCGCAGCGCGCCAACCAGCTCGATTACGCCACGCCGATCGGCGGCACCATCGACAGCGTGCGAGCGCTGTTCGACAGCAACACCTACACCATCGGCCTGCAGGACACCTGGGACATCGCCGATAACCTGACCTTTATCTACGGGTTCCGCTGGGATCTGTATCAGCAGAACAGCACGCCGCAGGAAAACCCGAATTTCCTTGCGCGGACCGGGTTCGCCAACACCAACACGCTCAACGGCCGGGCGCTGTTCCAGCCCCGTTTCGCCGTCAACTGGCGGCCCACCGATCGCCTGAAGATCACGGCATCGGGTGGCCTGTTCGGCGGCGGCAACCCCAACGTCTGGATTTCGAACAACTATTCGAATCCCGGTCCGACGCTGGGCCGTGTCCAGGTCAACCGCAACGCCAACGGCACCTTCTCAATCCAGGGCGTGACGGTCGATGCCGCCACGGCTGCCGCGATCGGGGCCGCGTCGCTCAATGGCGTCACCGGCGGCGAGGGCATCCCCGAAGCGCTCGACACGCTGATCCGGACCACCGGCAGCGCCGCGGCGCCCACCAATGCGCTCGATCCGAATTTCAAGATCCCGTCGGTGTGGCGCGTTGCCGGAACGGTCGACTATTCGGCCAACCTCGGCCCGCTCGGCGATGACTGGAAATTCGGTGCCGATGTCGCCTGGACACGCATCCGGGACGCCGTGACCTGGACCGACCTGCGCAGCATTTCCAACGGCTTCCTGCCCGATGGTCGCAGCCGTTTCCAGGCATTCAACGCCGCGGCCGGCACCAACACCGACATGTTGCTGACCAATGTCGATCGCGGCTATGCCTGGAACATCGTCGGCCGGGTTGAAAAGAAGTGGGACTTCGGTCTCGACGTCGGCTTCAGCTACACGTTGCAGCGCGCCAAGGATGTCAATTCGGGAACATCGTCGGTGGCATTCTCCAACTACACCCAGGCTGCTGCCGGCATCAATTCGAACGATGCGGCCTATGGCACTTCCAACTACCAGATCGACAACGCGTACCGGATCAACATCGGTTACAATCATGCGTTCTTCGGTGAAAACATGACCCGGTTCCAGCTGTTCTACTACAGCCGCGCCGGCCAGCGCTTCAGCCACACCTTCGCCGATCTGACGCCGAACCGTTCGGCGGTGTTCGGTACTACCGGCACCAACAATCGCTATCTGATCTATGTGCCGAATGTCGCATCGGCAACGGCGGACCCGCTGGTCACCTACGCTCCCAATTTCGATTTCGCCGGCTTCCAGAGCTATGTGCAGAACACCGCACTCGGCAAGTTCCAGGGCCAGATCGCGCCGAAGAACCTCGGCCGGGCGCCGCGTTTCAACAAGCTCGACCTGCACGTCTCGCAGGAGCTGCCGCTGCCGTTCGTTCCAAATGGCAAGTTCGAGATGTTTGCCGACATCGAGAACCTGCTCAACCTGATCGACAGCGATCTTGGGACACTGCGCCAGGTTGCCTTCCCCTATTACGGGTCGCTGGTGAACGTTGCCTGCCAGACGATCAACAACGGGGTCGCCACCACGGTCACGTCGCCGGCGCAGCGTTGCGACCGCTATCAATATTCGAACCGTTCGGGGACGACCTTCGCCGAACCGGTGCTTTCGACCTTCTCGCCGGCTTCGTTCTGGGCCGTCCGGATCGGCGCCCGCGTTACCTTCTGATCGCGGAAGTCGTATGAAAACAGCCGCCGGAGCCTGGCTCCGGCGGCTTTTTCATATCGGTTCGCCAGCGGTCGCCAGCGGTCGCCAGCGGCCGGCTGCGGTCTGCTGCGGGGACGCGGTGATGCGGCCCCGCGTATCGCGTCAGTCCACCGGAACCCCCGGCCGCGACAGCGCGGTGCGGATGACGAAGCTGGTCTTGACGCTTTCGACATTGGGTGCCGGAGTTAGCGCGCTGGTCAGGAAGCGCTGAAATTCCTGCAGGTCATGCGCCACGACCTTCAGGATGAAGTCGATCTCGCCATTCAGCATGTGGCATTCGCGAACCTGCGGCAGCGCTGCGACATGGTCCTCGAACGCCTTCAAATCGGCCTCTGCCTGGCTTTTCAGCGACACCATCGCAAAGACGGTGATGCCATAACCGAGCGCCTGTGAATCGAGGTCGGCGTGATAGCCGAGAACGGTGCCGTTTTCCTCCAGCGCGCGCACCCGGCGCAGGCAGGGTGGCGCTGTCAGCCCGGCTCGTTCGGCCAGTTCGACATTGGTGATGCGGCCTTCGGCCTGCAAATGGCGCAGGATGACCCGATCGATATCGTCGATCGGCAGACGGGAACGATGCACGTAGGTAGCCCCCTTGGCGAAACGGTCTGCTGCCGGATTGCAGGCTGCCATAACAAAGTTGCTGAAACGCGCAAGGGAAGGTTGCAGAAATAAGCGAAGGTAACCCATCGCCGCGACGATACGAAAGAGGTGAAAATCCGGCGCACAGGCATTAGGTCTGTGCATCGCATTACCCGAGGAAACTGCCGATGCCCGAAACCGTCGCCACCGCCGCCCGCCACGCCAGCGTGCTGATCATCGGTTCCGGCCCCGCCGGCTATACCGCCGCCGTCTATGCAGCGCGCGCTGCGCTGGCGCCGGTGCTGATCCAGGGCCTGCAGCCCGGCGGGCAATTGACGATCACCACCGAAGTCGAAAACTGGCCGGGCGACACGGTGGTGCAGGGGCCGGACCTGATGGTGCGGATGGAGGCGCAGGCCGTGCATGTCGGCACCGAAATCGTCAACGATATCGTCACTCGCGTCGATCTTTCGGTACGGCCGTTCGCCCTTGCAACCGATAGCGGCACCGGCTGGACCTGCGACACGCTGGTCATCGCCACCGGTGCCCAGGCGCGCTGGCTGGGGCTGGAAACCGAGCGCAAATTCCGCGGTTTCGGCGTTTCGGCGTGCGCGACCTGTGACGGCTTTTTCTTCCGCGGCCGCTCCGTTGCCGTTGTCGGTGGCGGCAACACCGCTGTCGAGGAAGCGCTGTTCCTGACCAAGTTCGCCAGCATTGTGCACCTGATCCACCGCCGCGACACGCTGCGGGCCGACAAGACCAACCAGGCGCGGCTGCTTGCCCACCCCAAGATCGTTACCCATTGGCACAGCGAGATCGCCGAGGTCGAGGGCACCGAAGCGCCGCTGGGTGTCACCGGCGTCCAGTTGCGTGACGTGCGCAGCGGCGCGTTGACGCCGCTGGCGATCGATGGCCTGTTCGTCGCGATCGGCCATGTTCCCGCCACCGGGCTGTTCGAGGGCCAGATCGCGATGGACGATGAAGGCTATATCGTCACGGCGCCCGATTCGACTGCGACATCGGTGCCGGGCGTGTTCGCCGCCGGCGATGTGAAGGACAAGCTGTACCGCCAGGCAGTCACGGCGGCGGGCATGGGCTGCATGGCGGCGCTGGAGGCGGAGCGGTTCCTTGCGCATCGTGAGGCCGCGGGCGAAGCGGCCGCCGAAACGGCCGCACCTGCTGCCGTGGCCGCGTGATCGACTGGGAAAAACTGCGCCTGTTCGAACAGGCCGCCGAAGCCGGCAGCTTCACCGAAGCGGCGCGGCGGCTGCACATGAGCCAGCCGGCGCTGAGCCGCCAGATCGGCGCGCTGGAAGCCTCCATGGGGGCCAAGCTGTTCCATCGCCATGCCCGCGGCCTGGCAATGACCCACGAAGGCGAACAATTGCGGCTGGCGACGCACGACATGGCGGAGCGGCTGGAACAGGCGCGCGCCTCGATCGATGCGTCGCGCGACCGCCCGTCCGGCGAAATCCGGGTGACCACCACCGTCAGCTTCGGTTCGACCTGGCTGGCACGGCAGCTCGTCGATTTCCTCGATCTCTATCCCGACATCGCGGTCAGCCTGCAATTGTCCGATGTCGATGTCGATCTGGCGCGGCGCGAGGCCGATGTGGCCATCCGTTTCCATGTGCCGTTCCAGGCCGAACTGATCCAGAAGCCGTTGTTCCCGATCAAGCATTACCTTTGCGCCTCGCCCGGATATCTGGCGCGCCACGGCGTGCCGCGCAATGCGCACGATCTCGCGGACCACCGGCTGATCGCCTATGGCACCGCGGCGCCGGATTATCTCAAATCGATCAACTGGGTGCTGGAACTCGGCCATGACGGCGCACCGCGGGTGCCGGCGCTGACGGTCAACAACAGCCATGGCGTTTTGCAGGCGGTGGAGGCCGGCGCCGGCATTGCTGCGTTGCCGAGCTATCTGATCCGCTTTTCGGGCCGCGTGCGGCTGGTGCTGCCCGAAATTGAAGGGCCGGTGTTCCGCACCTTCTTCACCTATCCGTCCGAATTGCGCCGATCGCTGCGGGTTGCGGCGCTGCGCGATTTCCTGGTGCAGCGGATGACGGCGGCCAATCTCGAAATCGACCGGACGGCCTTCGCCGGTTGATCGCGGGTGCCATGCAATCCGTGCATGGCTGCTTTGTCGGATTGTGCACTGCACAATCGCCGGCTGCGGCCGTAGATACAGGGCGTGGTCGTCACTGACGACGCAACGGCTCGCCTGCCTCCTCCCCTTGTCAGGCGCGCCGTGGGGTTCCGGTCGCTCTCCCCTCCTCGCGACGGTTCCCCGATCCGCCCGGTCCGCGTCCTCCTCCCCTTGAGGCGCCGGCCGCGTGGCGGATCACATTTCGGGCCGGGTCCGCATTGCGGGCCCGGCCCTTTTTTGTGCCTTTCGCTCGGGGGCGGTCATCCCCATCTTTGATTCGAACCCTGCCTTGCGCTAGGCGTGGCTGGCCGGGCCGGGCCTGTAGCTCAACGGTTAGAGCTGGCCGCTCATAACGGCTAGGTTGGGGGTTCGAGTCCCTCCGGGCCCACCGGCGGTAGTTTGGAGCCGATCCTGTCTGACCTTGCCCCGCCGCCGGCGCCCGCGATCGATCCCGCCGCTTCGCGCGGCAATTGGAAAAACTGGGCCGGGGGCGTGCTCGGCATCGTCATCCTGTGCCTCGGCATCTGGGGGGTGCGGACCATCGCCGGACAGGTGACGATTGCTGATGTCGTCGCCGAAATCCGCAAGACGCCGGTGCCCCTGCTGGTGGCAGCGGCTGCGTCCACCGCGCTGTCATACGTCGTGCTGATGTTCTACGATTGGTTCGCGACGCGGCATCTGGGCTATCGCCTGCGCTGGCCGACCATTGCTGCGGCATCCTTCGCCAGCTTCACGCTTGCCCATACGCTGGGGCTGACGGCGCTGACCGGCGGCACTGTCCGCTACCGCATCTACAGCCGCGTCGGGGTCAAGGCCGGCGACGTCGCTGCCATCGTGCTGATGTGCGGCTGGACCTTCTGGCTGGGCGTGGTCAGCGTTGCCGGGCTGGGGTTGCTGGTTTCGCCCGATCTTTCGAAGCCGTTCGCCGATTTCCTGCCCGGCATCGAACGCTGGACGGGGGCGATCATGCTCGGCGGCGTGCTCGCCTATCTGGCGCTGGCGACATTCTGGCGGCGGGATTTCCACCTGTGGCGCTATCGCTTCATCCTGCCCGACGGCCGGTCGACGCTGTTGCAGATTGCGATCGGCATGATCGATCTGGCCTTTGCCGGGGGCGCGCTGTTCCTGCTGCTGCCCGAAGTCGGCACGCCGGGGCTGCTTTCGGTGCTGACCATCTATGGCGTCGCGATGGTTTCCGGCGCGCTCGCCCATGCGCCGGGCGGGCTGGGGGTGTTCGAAGCGGTGATCCTGCTGCTGATGCCCGAAGCGCCGAAATCGGGCGTGCTGGCGGCGCTGGTGATCTGGCGGATGTTCTACACCTATATCCCGTTCCTTATCGGGGTGGCGGTGGTGGCCTGGGGCGAATGGCAGGCGCTGCG
The DNA here is from genome assembly GCA_038210855.1 of Sphingomonadales bacterium. Taxonomy (GTDB): domain Bacteria; phylum Pseudomonadota; class Alphaproteobacteria; order Sphingomonadales; family Sphingomonadaceae; genus Sandarakinorhabdus. Next base: position 36,052 of record JBBQWE010000008.1, read on the forward strand.
CCGGCTGCGGGCCGAACGGGCGGCCGGCCGGATCAGTGCCGATGCAGCCGCTGCGCAGCCCAATCGACCCAGTCGGGCGTAAGGCCGGGCAGGGCGGCGAGCTCGGCAAGGTCGGCCGGGACGGGTTTCTTCAGGATGATGACCGCGGCAAATCGCGCCACCGACCAGGCCGGATTGGGGCGATCGACCACGTCATGGGCATCGCCGTGGCCGACGACGCCGGCTTCCAGCACGCGCAGATACCAGCCGCAGCGCCCCGATCGCGCCATTGCCCGGACGACCCTGGGGGTGCCGAGGCTGGCGGCGAAGGTGCTGCACGGTTCGCGCAGCTGCGACACCTGCAGCAGCGCGGTGCCGCTGCGAATCCGGTCCCCGATGCAGATGCTGCCTTCGTCGAGGCCGCTGACGACGAGGTTTTCGCCCATGGCGCCGGGCACCAGCCGCTGGCCAAGTTCGGGAAATTCGGCGACCCAGCCGGCATAGCCCGAGGCGGGATAGGCATAGACCGCCTTTTCCGGCCCGCCATGGTAGCGGCGGTTGACCTGGGTATCGCCGTCGATCCCCAGCCTGCCGACTGCGACGGGGCTCGCCACGGGGTACTTGCGATAGGCGCTGATCTTGCCCGCGCCATCCAGCGGCGCCGGCTGGCCGGTGCGCACTTCGTCGATTCGGCCTCTTGCAATCATCGGCCGAGCAGATGACATTGGTGACGGAGTTCAACAACACGACAGGAGGTGATCCAGTGTCTCATTGTTTCATGATGGTCACGACGGCGCTGGTGGTTGCGGACGGGAATCGCAACGACTGACGAAACACCGCCTTTCGGGGCCGAATGACAATGCGGGCCGTCGGGGCAACCCGGCGGCCCTTTGTTTTCCCCCTCCCGCCCGCTGGAGAGGGGAAGCAATGATCGGCTACCGCCCCTTCCACTCGGGCTTGCGCTTTTGCGCGAACGCCAGCGGGCCCTCGCGCAGGTCTTCGCTGCGGAACAATGCCTGGACGGCGGGGTAGCGGCCCTGGCCCTCATAGGCCGCCTGCAGCGTCGGTTCGCCAAGGCCGGCGAGGACGGCGGCCTTCGATGCGCGCAGCGACAGCGGCGACAATTCGCACATCGCCGCCGCCAGCGTCTTTGCCGCGCCGAGCAGTTCGGCCGCCGGCACGACATCATGGACGAAGCCGAGCGCCTGTCCTTCCGCCGCGCCGACGGTGCGCGCGGTCAGGATCATCGCCATGGCGCGGCTGAGGCCGATGGCGCGCGGCAGCCGGTGCAGGCCGCCGGCGAGCGCCGCCAGCCCGACCTTGGGTTCCGGCAGCGCGAAGCTGGCGGTATCGGCGGCAAGGATGATGTCGGCGGCCAGCGCCACTTCGAAACCGCCGCCCATCGCGACTCCGTTGACCGCGGCGATCACCGGCTTGTCGAGATCGAAGCGGCTGGTCAGCCCGCCGAAGCCCGATGGCGGCACGGTGATGGCATTGCCTTCGGCCTGCCAGCGCAAATCGTTGCCGGCACTGAAGGCGCGTGTCCCGGAACCGGTGACGATGGCGACCCACAGATCGGGGTCGGCAGCGAAATCGTCGAACACCTGCGCCATTTCGGCATTGGCCGGCGGGTGCAGGGCGTTCATCCGTTCCGGCCGGTTGATGGTGACGATCAGCACGCGGCCTCCGGTGGCGACGGTGATGTGTTCGAAGGTCATGGGCCGATGCTCCTGCGCGGTTCGCCGCCGTTGTGACGGCGCCGGCGACGGCGGGCCAGTGCCGAAAAGGCGAGGGGGGTGCGGGAGCCGGAAACGGAAAATGCCCGGGCCTTGCGGCCCGGGCATTCCCGTGACGAGACCTCTATCCGTGGCAACGAGGTGATCCTTGCCGCGTGACCCGTGCCCCCACCGGTCCGCGCGTGACGCGCTTGGCGCGTCCGGATTTGCCTGCCGCTCGGCCCGTCGGGGCCGTCTCTTTTCGAACCTCTGCCTTC
>JBBQWE010000009.1:0-36837 GCA_038210855.1 Sphingomonadales bacterium
GGCCGCCGGAGGCCTCTTGTTCTACTGTAGCTGAAGAACGATCGTGCCAGCAACGATCGCCGGGCTGATCGCCGGGCTGGTGTTCGGCAGTTTCATCGCGGCGCTGACGCAGCGCTGGGGTGACGGCCGCAGCATCGTGCACGGCCGATCGGTGTGCGACAGCTGTGCTGCGCCGCTGCGCTGGTTCGAACTGGTTCCGGTGCTGAGCTTTGCGCTGCAGCGCGGTCGCTGCCGGCGATGCGGCGCTGCGATCCCGGCGCGGCACTTCGGCATCGAGATCGCTGCCGGCCTGATCGGCGCCCTGGCGCTGCTGGTGCTGCCTGGGGCCGGCGGCTGGGCCGGCGCCGGCTTCGGCTGGCTGCTGCTGGCGCTACTGGTGCTCGATGCCGAACATTTCTGGCTGCCCGATGCGCTGACGCTGCCGCTTTTCGTGGCGGGGCTGGTTGCCGGGCTGTGGCTCGATCCGCCGCTGATGGAGCGCGCCATCGGTGCCGTCGCCGGCTGGGCCAGCCTTGCCGGCATCGCCTTCGGCTATCGCCGCCTTGCCGGTCGTGACGGCATGGGCGGCGGCGATCCCAAGCTGCTCGCCGGCATCGGCGCCTGGCTCGGCTGGCCGTTGCTGCCCTTCGTCGTGCTGGCGGCGGCGCTGCTCGGGCTGGTGCTGGCGCTGGCCGATCACTGGCGCGGCGGCGCGGTCGATCGGCTGACGCCGCTGCCGCTCGGCGCGCTGCTGGCGGCGGCGGCATTCCCGGCGTGGCTGCTGTTTCCGACCGGCTTTTGATCGCGCTTCAGCCGGCCGGTGCGATGACTGCCCCGGCAAGAAGCCCGACGACCGCGCCGACGCTGAGCGGGATGCGCAGCCGCGGATACCACGCCGGCAGGCCGGCGGAGCGCAGGTCCCAGGCAAGGTGCAGCGCCAGCAGCAGCGCCAGCCCCGCCAGCTGCAACGACCGCCATGGCGGCGGCAGCAGCAGCAGCGCGAAGGCGGCAAGGCTGGGCAGCATCGCCAGCGCGATGACCCGGTGCCGCGGTTCCGGCCGGGCGACTTCGAAAGCCCAGCGCGCGCCACCGAGGAACGACAGGATCACCGCGGCATAGGCAGCAGCGAGCACCGCCGCCGGCGCCGCGATCGCCGGCAAGGCAAAGGCGGCCAGCGGTGGCAGCAGGAACGGCAGCAGCCCGGCAAAGCCGTACAGCGCAACGACACGAGGTGGGTGCGGGGGGGGCGGTTTTGGCGCGGGCGTCATGCCGCCTTCCCTTCCGGCGCCCCCGGCGCGGCGCAAGCTCCAGATTGCCACAGTCGGCGGCGGCGATTCAGGCGGGATCGCCCTGCCAGCGCGCGAAGATTGCCGTCGGCAGGACAAGGCCGCGAGCTTCCTCGCGCACCCCCATGTCGCCCGCCTCGATACTGCCGCCGGCCCCCGCCATCGCCTCGTCCAGCAGCGCCTGCAGCGCCAGCGCCGACAGCCGGATCGCATAGACCGTGAGCACCAGGAACACCGCATCATCGGCGAGCAACGCCCTCGCCAGATGCACCAGTTCGGGCAGGTCGCGCTCCAGGCTCCACACCTCGCCATCGGGCCCGCGACCGTATTTCGGCGGATCGAGCAGGATGCCGTGATAGCGGCTGCCGCGACGCACCTCGCGGCGCAGGAACTTCAGCGCATCGTCGACCAGCCAGCGCACCGGTGCGCCATCGAGGCCCGACAGCGCGGCATTCTCGCGCGCCGACGCAACGGCCTTTTTCGATGCATCGACATGCGTCACCTCGGCCCCGGCCGCTGCCGCCACCAGGCTGCCGACGCCGGTATAACCGAACATGTTGAGCAGCCGCATCCCCGGCCGCAGCCGAGCCGCCGCGAAATCCCACTGCGCGCCCATGTCCGGGAAGAACGCCAGATGCCGGAACGCGGTGTTGCTGGCATGAAAACGCACGTCGCCGCGTGCCAGCGGCCAGCGCGCCGGCACCTGCGGCTGCAACAGCCAGCGGCCGCCGCCCTCTTCATCGCTGCCGCCGACGAATTCACCGTCGGCGACCCATTCCGCCGTCACCGGCCGCCACATCGCCTGCGGCTCCGGCCGGATGAACCGCCACGGGCCATAGCGCTCCAGCTTGCGCCCGCTGCCGCTGTCGATCAGGCCGTAATCCGCCCACGGTTGCGTGACGAGAACGGTCAGAGGCATCGGGCCTCCGGCGGCTGGGGCCCTCGGCCCCAGACCCCATCCTGTTTGTCGTCGCTTGAAGGACCGCCTGCCATCGGCGGGAGGAAATGGGGTCTGGGGCCCCCGGCCCCAGCCGCCGGAAGCAAACCTTGCTCCGTCACGCCGCCAGCAACTTGCGCCGCGGCTTCAGCGTGCCGATCTCCGCCCGCGCCGGCGGAGTGGCCAGCATCGCGGCACCCGCCGCGCGGGCGGCATCGACGGTGACGGCATCGATGCGCGCGACGATTTCGGCCGGCGGCACGAAGCGGCCGTGGATCAGCAGCCCGCGAGCGATGTGATCGGCAAGGCCTTGCGGGCTTTCTATGCCCATCAGCAGGCCGGCGATCGCCTGGGCACGGGCGCGGCCGAGTTCCTGGGTGCTGAGGCCGGTGGCGGTTTCGGCGAGCACCTTGTCGATCAGGTCGCGTGCCCGGGCTGCGTCCTTGCGGGCGGTGGCGGCATGAACGCTCATCAGGCCGCCGTCGACATAGCTGCTGCTGGCAGCACTGATCGAATAGGCAAGGCCGCGGGCTTCGCGGACTTCCTGGAACAGCCGGGACGACATGCCGCCGCCGGCCGCCAGCGTGAACAGTGCCGCGGCGTCATGGCTGGCGTCGTGATGGCCCGGCGCTGCATAGCCGGCGGTCAGTTGCGCCTGTTCGAAGCGGCGCGGATCATGGGCATTGCCGGCGGCGAAGCGCGGTGCTTCGGCTGCCGGGCCGGCGCTGCCGGGGCCGGCCGGGAAGGCAGCTTCGGCAAGGCGCATGACGGCGGCGTGATCGGCCTTGCCGGCGACGACAAGCGTCAGCCGTTGCGGGGCATAGTGGCGGTCGCGCCAGGCGTGGAGGTCGGCAACGGTCAGCCCGGCAAGGCTTTCCTCGCTGCCGAGGATCGATCGGCCGATGGCCTGGCCGGGGAAGGCGACTTCCTGCAGATGGTCGAAAACGATGTCGTCGGGCGTGTCGCGCGCTTCGCCGAGTTCGGAGAGCACGACTTCACGTTCGAGATCGAGGTCGGCGGGATCGAAACGCGGGCTGGTGACCAGATCGGCAAGCACATCGATGCCGATGGCAAGATCGCGAGCCAAGGCACGGACGTGGAAAACCGTGGTGTCGCGCGAGGTCCAGGCGTTCAGATTGCCGCCGACATCCTCGATCGCTTCGGCGATATCGCGCGCGCTGCGCCGCAGGCTGCCTTTGAACACCATATGCTCGAACAGATGGGCAAGGCCGTTCTCGCGGCTTCCCTCGAACCGCGCGCCGGTATCGGCGTGCAGCGCGATGGCGACGGTTTCCACCCCCGGCATGGTGGCCGTCGCGACGCGCAGCCCGGCGTCGGTGTGCGCGATTTCGGAGGTCATCGCGCCACCGCCAGCCCGGCGATATGGTCCTCGATCGCTGCCAGCGTCGCCGGCAGCGTCACATAGCGTTCCTCGCGATCCATCAGCCCGCGAGCCTGTTTGGGCAGCGGCGGGCGGACGCCGCAACCGCGCTCGACGGCATCGGGAAACTTCGCCGGATGCGCCGTGGCAAGCGTCACCATCGGCGCGGTACCCGGGGCGGCGCGCGCCGCGGCAAGGCCGATGGCGGTGTGCGGATCGATGATTTCGCCGCAAGCATCGGCGGCCCAGCGCAGCGCCTGGCGCATGCCATCGGAATCGATTCGCGCGCTGTGCAGCACGGACGCCGCCTCGGCCTGCTGGTCGGCCGGAATGGCGAGGCGCCGGCTGGCTTCGAACGAGGCCATGGTTGCGGCGCACGAGGCGCCGTCGCGGCCGGCGAGATCGAACAACAGGCGTTCGAAGTTCGACGAGACCTGGATATCCATCGACGGGCTTTCGGTCGGCGCCACCGTACCGGCGGAATAATCGCCGACGCTGAGCGCGCGGTGCAGGATATCGTTCTCGTTGGTGGCAACGACAAGGCGCTCGATCGGCAGCCCCATGCGATGGGCGACATAGCCGGCAAACACATCGCCGAAATTGCCGGTGGGAACCGCGAACGACACCGGCCGCTGCGGCGCGCCGAGCCGGACGGCCGCATGGAAATAATAGACCACCTGCAGCATCAACCGCGCCCAGTTGATCGAATTGACGGCGGAAAGATCGAACCGCCCGGCAAAGGCCGCATCGTTGAACATCGCCTTCACCAGCGCCTGGGCATCATCGAAATTGCCATGGATGGCGATGTTGTGGATGTTCGGCGCCAGCACCGTCGTCATCTGCCGGCGCTGGACTTCGGAAACCCGGCCGCGCGGGTGGAGCATGAACACCTGCACCCGGTCCCGCCCGGCCAGCGCCGCGATCGCCGCCGATCCGGTATCGCCCGAAGTGGCACCGATGATGGTGAGCGAGCGCGCCGACCGCGCCAGGAACGTCTCGAACAGCCCACCGAGCGCCTGCATGGCGACATCCTTGAATGCCAGCGTCGGGCCGTGGAAGAGTTCGAGCAGCCATTGCCGGTCATCAAGCTGCTTGAGCGGCACCACGGCGGCATGGGCGAAGCTGGCATAGGCGTCGGTAAGGATGCGGCGCAGTTCCGCCTCGGTCAGACTGTCGCCGACGAATGGCGTGCAGACGCGTACGGCGGTTTCGACATAGGAAAGCCCGGCCATGGCGGCGATTTCGCCGGTATCGAGGCGCGGCCAATGTTCGGGAACGTAAAGGCCACCATCCCTCGCCAGGCCGGCAAGGGTGACTCCTTCGAAGTCGAGCGCCGGCGCGCCGCCGCGAGTGGAAATGTATCGCATAGACCGCGGGGCTTACGGCTTGCCGCCGGCATCGGCAAGGCGGTTGCCGCCCCGGCCGGCGTGAGCCTCGCGGTCAGGCTTCACGCCACCGCCGCCGCATCCACAGGCTGTAAATGACCGCCAGGGTGATGGCGAAGCCGAACCACTGGACCGCATAGCTGAGGTGGTTGTCGGGCAGATCGTCGGCGACGGGAATCGCCGGGCGCTGCAACGGTGCTACCGCCGTATCCGGGATCAGCATGAACTGCGGCCGCGACTTCGATCGGCCATAGGGGCGTTCGATGATGACGCCGCGAAACAGGGTATCGACCTGCACCGGGACCGCAGCCGCGTCGGGACGCCGCGTCCAGCCGGCGACGGCGACGATATCGGGCGGCTTGCGGTTCGGGCGGCAGGATACCAGCACCAGCCAGCCGCCCTCGCCCTGCGTATTGGCGCCGCCCTTCAGATCATAGGGCAGTACCGTTCCCGGCGAACACGGCAGCTCGGCGCGGCGATACTGCACCGAAATCTCACCGAGCATGGCGCGATAATAGTCATTGGGCCCCAGCAGCGGCTGTTCCGCTGCAGCGCGATTGCGGGCGATCAAGTCGTGTTTCCAGGTCCGCCGATCGAGCTGCCAGAAACCGGCCATCACGCAGCCGACACAGATAACCAGCGTCATCAGGGTCGGCACCAGCGGCCAGCGCCGCACCGCCTGCCTCACAACCGCCCCTCCCGGGCCTCGTTGCGGAATTCCAGCGCCAGCAGCAGGCCCTTGGCGACGCGCAGCATCGCCATCGTCAATCCGATCGTCAGTGGCAGCCACAGCATCACATGCACCCACCACGGCGGCGCATAGCGGAAATCGACGACCAACGCCGCGACGGTAACAATGGCACCGACGATCAGGATGAGGAACGACGCCGCCCCGTCACCGACATTGAACGCCAGATAATCGAGCCCGCAGGCCGAGCACCGCGGCGCAAACGCCACGACACCGCGAAACAGCCGGCCCTTGCCGCAACGCGGGCAACAACCGCCGACGGCAGCCCGCAGCGGCGTCGGCATTGCGCCACCCGGCGAGGGAGGCGCGGTCGTCATGCCTCAGCCAAAGGCGCTGTGGACGACGTTGGCGCCGAAGTTCGATCCCCAGACATAGATGGTGATGAACAGGAACAGCCAGACGACGTCGACGAAATGCCAGTACCAGGCCGCAGCCTCGAAGCCGAAATGCTGGCGCGGCGTGAAATCGCCGCGATAGAGACGGTACAGGCAGACCGCGAGGAAAATGGTGCCGACGATGACGTGGAAACCATGGAAACCCGTCGCCATGAAGAAGGTCGAGCCATAGACGTTGCCGGCGATCGAGAAGCTGGCATGGGCATATTCATAAGCCTGGACGAACGAGAAGACGACACCGAGCCCGATGGTCAACCACAGACCCTGTTTTGCGGCAACACGGTCGCCATGGATGAGGGCGTGGTGCGACCAGGTCACGGTCGTTCCCGAACACAACAGGATCAGCGTGTTGAGCAGCGGGAAAACGAATGGGTCGAGGACTTCGACACCCTGCGGCGGCCAGACACCTTCGATGCCTTCATGGCCCGACGGAAACAGCGCTGCGTTGAAATAAGCCCAGAACCAGGCGACGAAGAACATCACTTCGGAAGCGATGAACAGGATCATGCCATAGCGGTGGTGAAGTTGCACCACCGGCGTGTGATCGCCGCTGTTGGCTTCATGGACGACATCCATCCACCATCGCGCGAACATTGCCGTCACGGCGACGAGGCCAGCGAAGAACACCGGGGTTCCCCACGCAGCCTTGTGCAGATAGCCGATCGCGCCAGCCGCCACCACCAGCACCGCCGCCGACATCAGCAGCGGCCAGGCACTGGGGCTCAGGATGTGATAGTCGTGGGTCTTGCCGGCGGCCATTTTCAGCCTCTGTCAGATGATGATGCGGAACGCGCGGGCTTTACCGCCGCGGTGGCGGGATTGTCCACGGGATAGAAGGTGTAGCTGAGCGTGATCTCGTCGACCTTGCTGGCGATCGGGTCGTCGAGGATCGCCGGATCGATGAAGAAGGTCACCGGCATTTCGACGCTTTCGCCGGCCTTCAGCGTCTGCTCGGTGAAGCAGAAACACTCTATCTTCTTGAAATAACGGCCGGCGACGTCGGGTGAAACGTTGAAGCCAGCCTGGCCGGTGGTCGGCCCGGCGGCGCGATTGCTGGCGGTGAAGAACGCCAGGTTCTTTTCGCCGATGCGAACGCTCACCGAGTTCACCCGGGGCCGGAACTGCCACGCCAGGCCCGAAGCAAGGTTGGAATCGAAGCGTACCTTGACCGTGCGGCCGCCCAGCGCCTGCACCATGGCGGTCGCCGGCGCTTCGATGGCGCGGCCGGTGGTGCCGCCGAAGCCGGTGACCTCGCAGAACATCCGGTACAGCGGCACGCTGGCATAGGCGAGACCGAGCATCACTGCTGCAAAAGCGGCGGCGACGATGCCGGTGCGGCGGGTTGCCGCCGTAGTCATCGCGCCGGCCCTGCGGCGGCGACCGGCACCTTGGCGCCGCCCTTGGCGATCGGAGTCATCCGAACGAGGGTGATCCCGTAGAACAGCACCACAAGCGCACCGAGCACGAGCCCGAGCGCCACGTTGCGCTGCCGCCGCCGGGCTGCGAACGCTGCACGTTCGGCAGGGGTCCAATTCGCCGTCATGCGACCAGGCGATCGACGACGAGAGCCGCAAAGACCAGAGCGAGATACAACAGACTGAATTTGAACAGGGCCTTTTCGGGCTTCATCTCGGCAGCGCCAGCGGCAGTGTTGCGCGCGACGCCAAGCGCCAGCCACAGGAACCAGCCGCCCAGCAGCGCAGCGACAACGCCATAAAGCATGCCGGCCAGGCCGAGGAACGACGGCAGAACCGACACCGGCACCAGCAGGAGCGAGTAGCCGAGGATCTGGCGACGGGTGTATGCAAGCCCGTGGGTGACCGGCAGCATCGGCACGCCGGCCTTGGCGTAATCGGCCTCCATGAACATCGCCAACGCCCAGAAGTGGGGAGGCGTCCACAGGAAGATGATCGCAAACATCAACCACGCCATCAGCGGCGTATCACCGGCAACCGCTGCCCAGCCGACGACAACCGGGAATGCACCCGCTGCGCCGCCGATGACGATGTTCTGCGGCGTCCGGCGCTTCAGCCAGACGGTGTAGACGATAACATAGAACAGGATCGAGACCGCGAGCCAGAAGGCTGCGACCCAGTTGACGGCGAGGCCCATCACCAGCACTGCCCCGGCGCCGAGCAGGACGGCGAAGCCAAGCGCCTCGGAAGGCGCCATGCGACCGGCTGGCAGCGGCCGCGAGGCAGTCCGCTTCATCAGCGCGTCGATGTCGGCTTCATACCATTGGTTCAGCGCACCCGCGGCGCCGGCAGCGACCGCAACGCAAAGCACCGCGGTGAACGCCAGGAAGGGGTGGAGAACACCCGGGGCCACCATCATCGCGCAAAATGCGGTGAAGATGACAAGGGTCATGACCCGCGGCTTCAGCAGCGCGAAATAATCCCGCCATTCCGCGAAGGCCGTTGCCGGCGCGGCGGAAGGGGTGGGCGTCTGGTTCATTGTCTTGGGTTCCTCCCTTCCCGCAGCGAGAAGGGGTCCGGGGTGGAGGCCGCAACGGCCCCCACCCGCGAGGGACAGCTTACTTGATGACCGGCAGGGTCTCGAACTGATGGAACGGCGGCGGCGAGGAAAGGGTCCACTCCAGCGTCGTCGCACCTTCGCCCCAGTAGTTGCCGGCCAGCTTCTTCTTCGAAGCCAGGCTGATGGCGACGTTGACGAAGAAGAAGATCATGCTGAACGCCATGATCGCATAACCATAGCTCGCGATCTCGTTGTAGTAGGCGAACTGCGCCGGGTAATCGGGGATACGGCGCGGCATGCCGTCCTGGCCGAGGAAGTGCATCGGGAAGAACAGCACATTGACGCCGACGAAGAACGTCCAGAAGTGCAGCGCGCCGAGGACTTCGTTGTACGGCTTGCCGCTCATCTTGCCGAACCAATAGTAGAAGCCGGCGAACATGGCGAACACGGCACCAAGAGACAGCACGTAGTGGAAGTGCGCCACGACGTAATAGGTGTCGTGATAATAGGTATCGACGCCGGCGTTGGCGAGGATGACACCGGTGACGCCGCCGACCGTGAACATGAAGATGAAGCCGACCGCCCACAGCATCGGGGTCTTGAAGCTGATCGAACCACCCCACATCGTTGCGATCCACGAGAAGATCTTGATACCGGTCGGCACCGCGATGATCATGGTGGCGGCGGTGAAATACATCTTGGTGTTCACATCGAGCCCGACGGTAAACATGTGGTGGGCCCAGACGACGAAGCCGATGACGCCAATCGCGACCATGGCATAGGCCATGCCGAGGTAGCCGAACACCGGCTTCTTCGAAAAAGTGGAGATGACCTGGCTGACGATGCCGAACCCGGGCAGGATCAGGATGTAGACTTCCGGGTGACCGAAGAACCAGAACAGATGCTGGTAGAGCACCGGGTCGCCACCACCGTCGGCCGTGAAAAAGTGCGTGCCGAAATTACGATCGGTGAGCAGCATGGTGATCGCACCGGCCAGCACCGGCAGCGACAGCAAAAGCAGGAAGGCAGTGACCAGCACCGACCAGACGAACAGCGGCATCTTGTGCAGGGTCATGCCCGGCGCGCGCATGTTGAGAATGGTGGTGATGAAATTGATGGCGCCAAGGATCGAGGACGCGCCGGCGATATGCAGCGACAGGATCGCCATATCGACGGCCGGGCCAGGATGGCCAACGGTCGAAAGCGGCGGATAGACCGTCCAGCCCGTACCGGCGCCGTTGAAGCCGGCCGGACCTTCGACGAACATCGACCCGAACAGCAGCATGAACGACGGCACCAGCAGCCAGAACGACACGTTGTTCATCCGCGGGAACGCCATGTCCGGCGCACCGATCATGATCGGAATGAACCAGTTGCCGAAGCCGCCGATCATCGCCGGCATGACCATGAAGAACACCATGATCAGGCCGTGCGCCGTCACGAACACGTTCCACATGTGGTAGGCGGCATCGACATTGCCGTTGGTGAAGAAGGTGTTGATCACCTGCATTCCAGGCTGCGCCAGTTCCCAGCGCATGATGCCCGAAACCGCACCGCCGATCGTCCCCGCGAAGATCGCGAAGATCAGGTACAGCGTGCCGATGTCCTTGTGGTTGGTCGAAAACAGCCAGCGCTTGATGAAGCCCAGCTTGTGGTCGGCGTGATCGTCGTCATGGGCATGATCGGCGGTGCCGACGAGAGCGTTCGGGGTGGCCATGGATCAGATCCCTCTCAGGCAGCAGGATTGGTGGCGGCGACGGCGGCGACAGGCAGCGCGCCGGCGGCAGAAGCAGTGGCTGCCGGCTGGGCAACCGAGGCTGGCGTGGCCGAAACTGGCGTGGCCGAAACTGGCGTGGCCGAAGCTGGCGTGGCCGAAGCTGGCGAAGCCGGGTCGGGCGTGATCCCGTTTTCCGACTGCTTGGCAGCGATCCAGGCGGCAAACTTTGCTTTCGAGACCACTTCGATGGCGATCGGCATGAAACCATGCTTGGTCCCGCAAAGCTCCGAACATTGTCCGAAATAGACGCCCGGGCGATCGACCTTGAACCAGGTTTCGTTGGTGCGGCCGGGAACGGCATCCATCTTCACCCAGAAGCTCGGCACGGCAAAGCTGTGGATGACATCGGCACCGGTGGTGAGCACCTTGACGGTGGACCCGACCGGCACGACGACCCGGTTGTCGGTATCGAGAAGATCGGGCGACCCGCGCTTTGCGGCTTCCGCCGTGGTCAGCATGACCGAATCGAAGCTGAAACCGCCATGGTCGGGATATTCATATTCCCAATACCACTGATGTCCGGTTGCCTTGATGGTCAAGTCGGCCTTGGGAGGGCTGTACTGGTTGGCCAGCAGGCGGAACGACGGAACCGCGATCCAGACGAGGATGAGCACCGGAACCACGGTCCAGATCACTTCGACGGTGGTATTGTGGCTGGTCCGCGAAGCCACGGGATTGGCGGCAGCGCGATAGCGGAACACCGTGTAGCCGAGCAGCAGCAGCACAAAGACCGCAACGGCAATCATCAGCGGGTTAAGCACATCGACCGAAAGCGCCCGCGCTTCGGAAGCGATCGGAGTCATCGGCTGCTGCAGTTCGACGCCGCCGGAAGGCTGGCCGATGCCCGGCGTCGGCTTGGCAAGATCGAGAGTCGCGGTCGGAATGGCTGTGGTCGTCACCGCCGGCACCGGCGCTGCGGCCGGCGCGTCGGCTTGCGCAAACGCCGGCAATGGCGCCAGCGCGAGCAAGATCGGCAGAAAAAGGCGCGGCATAATGCGCATCATGGCCCCTGGGCTGTGCGGCCGGAACGCTCCGGCGCTGAGTTCAACGGCTCTATGGCGCGCACGTTGCCTGCGGGCAAGCGGGTGATGTGTCGCGCTTCGTCGCACGAGCGGCGCCAACCACCGCGCCGGTTCAGGCAGCCAGATCGCCGAACACCACCTCCTGCCGCGCCAGTTGCGCCTTGATGGCGCTCGGCACATCCTCGCCCTGCAACATCCCGGCATTCCATACGGCGACATATTCCAGCCCATCGTCGATGCTGTGGTCGCGGCCGAAATTCAGCACCTGCTTGATGCCGGTCACTGCCAGCGGCGATTTCGCAGCGATCTGACGGGCCATGGTTTCGGCCGCCGCCAGCGCTTCGTCATGGCTTTCCTCGACTCGGTTGACGAAGCCGTACGTGCGCGCCTCGGCTGCCGGGAAACGCCGGCCGGTAAAGGCCAGTTCGCGGATCAGGCCCTGCGGCAGGAGATGCGGAATACGCTGCAGCGTGCCGACATCGGCAACGATGGCGATGTTGACTTCCTGAATGGTGAAAAACGCCTCGGTCGTGCAGATGCGGATATCGCAGGCGGTGACAAAATCGACACCGCCGCCGATGCAGCCGCCCTGGACGACGGCGATCACCGGCACCCGGCAGCGATCGACGACGTTGAAGGTTTCCTGCATCTGCTTGACATGGCGGCGGAAAGACTCGCGCCGCCGGCCGATGTCGGCGCCGCGCGCCTCGCCCTGCGCGGCGGCAGCGAAGCCGAGATCGAGCCCGGCGGTAAAATGCTTGCCGGTCGAAGCGACGATGACGCAACGCACCGTCGGATCGGCATCGATCGCGGCGAAAACCTCGATCAGCTCGGTCCAGAACGCCTTGTTCATCGTGTTGAGTTCGGCCGGGCGGTTCATCGTCACCCGGGCGATCGGCCCGTCCACCCGGTAGTCGAGAGTCGTCAGTTCCATGATGGCCTCCGCTTCGATATGGAACGGCCATGACCAAATTCACCGTCAACGGCAATCCTGTGCAATTCATGATGCCGGCCGAAACGCCGCTGCTGTGGGCGCTGCGCGATGCTGCCAACCTGACGGGGACGAAATTCGGCTGCGGCGCCGGGCTGTGCGGCGCCTGCACCGTGCACATCGACGGCAAGGCGCAGCGATCGTGCCAGGTTCCGATCGGCAGCATCGAAGGCACGTTTGTTACCACCATCGAGGGCCTGTCCGACGATCGCGACCACCCCGTCCAGGCCGCCTGGATCGCCGAACAGGTGCCGCAATGCGGCTATTGCCAATCGGGGATGATCATGGCCGTCGCCGCGCTGTTGAAGGAGAACCCCCGGCCCAGCGACGCCGATATCGATGCCGCGATCACCAACATCTGCCGCTGCGGCACCTACAACCGCATCCGCCGCGCCATCCACCGCGCCGCTCGCGGCGATGTCGACGCCGGCGTGCCGGGGCCGGAAACCACGCCCGAGGAAGCAGCGCGGATCGCCCCGAGCCTGAAGGCGGGATGACCGGGGCCTGCCCCGGGCGCGTACGAGGCGCCCCCTGCCCCGGGCGCGTAAGAGGCGCCCCCTGCATGCCATTTCAAAGCGAGGGACCATGCTGACAGATCGTTTTGATGACGCGCTCGCTTATGCGAGCCGGGTTCACCGCGACCAAACCCGCAAAGGTACAGACATTCCATATATCTCGCATCTGCTGGGCGTCGCATCGCTGGCGCTCGAAGCGGGTGCCGACGAGGACCAGGCCATTGCGGCGCTTCTTCACGATGCCGTGGAGGACCAGGGCGGCGCCGAGCGACTCTTTGATATCCGTGCGCGCTATGGGGTACGGGTAGCGAGCATCGTCGAACACTGCACAGACACGGATGCGGTGCCGAAGCCGCCATGGCGACTCCGCAAGGAAGCCTATGTCGCCAGCCTCGCGCACAAGCCGGCCGAAGCGCTGCTCGTCTCGCTGGCCGACAAGACCCACAATGCAGGTGCGATTCTCGCCGATCTCGCCGCCATCGGCCCCGCCGTCTGGGACCGCTTCACCGGCGGCAAGGACGGGACCCTCTGGTATTACGCGGCGCTGGCGGAAGGCTTTCGCGCCCGATCACCGGGACCAGCGGCGGAGCGCCTCGCCGCCATAGTCGAAGATCTGCACGCACGCGCGACTTCCTGACGGCTCCTACCGCCGCGTCATCGGATCGGGCTTTTTCGGCGGTTTCCAGCCCGACGGCCGTTCGGGCTTCGGATGCTGGGTGCCGACACCCATGGCGCCGGGTGCCGGCTTATGGATTTCGCTGCTGTCGACCGAGAGGGCGCGCAGCGCGTCGCGCAGAATTGCCGCCCGCTCATAATTACCGGCCGCGGCGGCAGCGTGCATTTCGGCGGCGAGGCGGTCGCAATTCGTGGCCATGCTGGGTCGAACGCGCGCCCGTCCGCTCAGTCCCGCAGATCCGGCGGCAGTGCGTCCCGCGCCACCAGCGCCACCGCTTCTGCGAGCGGCATCGCCCGTTGGTCGCCGCCGGCGAGGTTGCGCAGCGCGACCGTGCCTTCCTCCGCCTCGCGCCGGCCGACGACGAGCATGTACGACGCCTTGGCAAGGCTGTGCTCGCGCACTTTCAGGTTGATCTTCTCGTTGCGAAGGTCGGTTTCGGTGCGGATGCCGGCCCTCGCGAGGGCGGCGGCCACCGTGCCCGCATAATCGTCGGCATCGGAAACGATGGTCGCCACCACGGCCTGCACCGGCGACAGCCAGGTCGGGAAACGGCCGGCGAAATGTTCGATCAATATGCCGATGAAGCGTTCGTAACTGCCCAGAATGGCGCGGTGCAGCATCACCGGGCGATGGCGCGCCCCATCCTCGCCGATAAAGCTGGCATCGAGGCGTTCGGGCAGCACCGTATCGGTCTGGATGGTGCCGACCTGCCATGTCCGTCCGATGGCATCGGTCAGGTGGAATTCCAGCTTCGGCGCATAGAAAGCCCCTTCGCCGGGCAGTTCCTCCCACCCCCAATCGGCATTGTCGCGGCCCGTCGCCGCCACTGCATCGCGCATCGACTGTTCGGACCAGTCCCACATCGCATCGCTGCCGAAGCGCTTTTCGGGCCGCAGCGCCAGCTTGATCGAATAGCTGAAGCCGCCCAAATCCTTGTAGACCCGGTCGAGCAGGTCGCAGAATTGCGCGATTTCGCCGACGATCTGGTCTTCGCGGCAGAAGATATGCGCGTCATCCTGGGTGAACTGGCGCACGCGCATCAGGCCATGCAGCGCGCCGTGCGGCTCGTTGCGATGGCAGCAGCCCATTTCGGCCAGCCGCAGCGGCAGGTCGCGATAGGATTTGATGCCCTGGCGAAAGATCAGCACATGCGCCGGGCAGTTCATCGGCTTCAGCGCCATCCACTGCGCCTTGTCGCTGATCACCGGGCCGTCATCCGACGTGTTCGGAACCTCGTCGGGAATGACGAACATGTTCTCGCGATATTTGCCCCAATGGCCGGATTGTTCCCACTGCCGGGCGTCCATCACCTGCGGGGTCTTGACCTCCTGATAGCCGGCGGCATCGAGCCGGCGGCGCAGATAGGCCTCCAGCGCGCGGTAGATGACGAAGCCGCGCGGGTGCCAGAAGACACTGCCGTGCGCTTCTTCCTGCAGGTGGAACAGGTCCATCTCGCGGCCCAGCTTGCGATGATCGCGCTTGGCGGCTTCCTCCAGCCGCGTCAGGTGCGCGTCGAGTTGCTTCTTGTTGAGCCAGCCGGTGCCATAGATGCGGCTGAGCATCGCGTTGTTCTGGTCGCCGCGCCAATAGGCCCCGGAAACGCGCGTCAGCTTGAACGCCGCCGGATCGAGCTTGCCGGTCGAAGGCAGATGCGGCCCGCGGCACATGTCGAGCCAGGCATCGTCGCCGCGCCCGGCGCGATAGACGGTCAGCGGCTCGCCATCGGGCAGGTCCGCGGCCCATTCCGCCTTGAAACGCTCGCCACGCGCGGTGAAATGCGCGATCAGCCGTTCGCGCGTCCATTCCTCGCGCACCAGCGGCAGGTCGCGAGCGATGACAGCGCGCATTTCCGCTTCGATCGCCGGCAGATCCTCTTCGGTAAACGGCCGCTCGGCGGGGGCGAAATCATAATAGAAGCCATCGTCGGTCGAAGGGCCGAAGGTGATCTGGGTGCCCGGGAACAATCGCTGCACCGCTTCGGCCAGCACATGGGCATAATCGTGCCGCGCCAGTTCGAGCGCGGCGGCTTCGTCGCGCGCCGTCACCAGCGCCAGCGACGCATCGCGATCGATCGGTCGCGACAGGTCGACCAGCTCGCCATCGACGCGCGCCGCCAGTGCCGCCTTGAGCAGGCCCGGCCCGATCGCCGCCGCGACATCGGCGCCGGTGGTGCCGCGCGGCAGCTCGCGCGTCGAACCATCGGGCAGCGTCAGGGTGATGAGATCGGACATGGCACTTTCGCTCTGGCGCCGGAACGGCGCAGCGGCGGGGTTAGCGAATTTCGGCGGTTATCTCCAGCGCGATCGCCGCCAGCGCGCGCCGCGTGCCGCAAGTGTCGCCATCGGGCGCGACAATTGCGGCACGGGCGTCAGCCATTTGCCTCAGGGCCGGGTCGGGGTCCGCACGCAGTTGAGATCGGTGTTGGCGGGATCGGCACAGGGATCGACCGCGCCGAGAACGTCGACGGTGATCACCGAGCGGCGGTCACCGGCATTGCCCTGCTGCGCTGCCGCGGTTGCGGCTTGCTGGGTCGAATTGGCCCCGGTCGGAAGCGCCGGCGCGGCAGTCCCGGCTCCGGTGGGCACACCGGAGACCGTGCCGCCGGCCTTGAAGTTGTCGGCATTGGCGACGCGTGCGGCGGCAACGAAGATGTTGCCCGATGCGCGCACGCCGGCGTCGCCGGCATCGACTTCGCCGACCGGCGCGATCAGCACGATGGATGCGTCGGGATCGGTCGGACTGCGCTTGAACGACCCGATACCGGCGCCGGCGACACTGCCGACGCTGTTGACTTCGGCAAGGCCGTTCGGGTCCTGGCGGATGGTCACCGGCGGGAAGTTCGATGCCGAACGCGGCCCCTGCCCGGCGTTCAGATCGCCGTTGGAGGACCAGAATTCGATGTCGCCGCCGGCGATGCTGAACGCCCGGCTCTGGTTCAGACGGAAATCGCCGTCGAAGAAGCCGCGAAGCCCCCCGGAACGCAGCGTCAGCAAGCCTTCGAGGCCGAGCGGCACCGATACCAGATCGGTCCCGACGTCACGCCGCAGCCGGCTCTGCCCCGCCTCGAGGAAATAGCGCTGCGCAGCGTTGCGCCGGTTCAGCTGTTCCGAAGTGCGCACCACCGAGCCGGCGATGAGGTCGCCGCCGGGGGCAAGCACCGTCACGTCGCCGCCGCGCACCGTCTGGATGGTGGCGAGGCGAAGATCGGCATCACCCGTGCGAACGCGTGCAGCAACCAGCGGTTCGCCGTCGACGATACGCCGTGTCGGCACGCCGAGCGGGTTGTCGCTGTCGATCGTCGCCGAATCCAGATCATAGGCGGCAAGGTTGTCGGTATAGCCGAACCGGGTCGGGAACAGCGTCTGGCTGGCGCGATAGCCGCGAATATATTGTTCGAACGACGGGCTGTTGGGCAGCGCCGATTCGCGCAATTCGGCGAACAGCAGGTCGCCGGCCAGGAATGCCTGCTGGCGGACCGCGTCGACGGCACCCGCCGGCGTGCGCAGATTGTTGAAGGCGGCATAAAGGCGGCCGGCATTCAGCGCAGCAACGAGATTGAAGGCGAGCTCGTCCCGTGCCCGGGCATAGGCTTCGCGGACCGCCGGATCGGTGCTCGACAAGGCGGCGGAGTCGACGGTCACGTCGGTATCTACGATGGCGGCCGCATAGGCATCGGGCGCATTGCGCTGTAGCCAGCGCGCCAGCGTGGCGACGCGGGTCTGCGCGACGACCGGACGCGACAGGTTCCAGTTGGTCAGCGCACCGGTCGAATCGACATAATCGATGGTGATGGCGCCGGTACCCAGCGCCGCGACGTTGGTCGGGTTGAGCGGACGGCGGTTCCCCGAGGCATCGACGTATTGCAGGAAAAGATCGCCATCGAGCGCGCCGAAATTCGCCGGGTTCAGATACGCCTCGCGCAGCGCCGTGTAATCGGCTCCGCCCGCGACACCGAACAGCAGCAGGATGCTCGCGCCTTCGGACGGGAGCCACGGGTTCAGTTCGTTGCCGAGGGTGCGGATACCGCCGGCATAATCGAGTACCTGCCGCGCCGTGCCGACCTCGTCGTTGAAACGGCCCGAGCTGAGGAATGGCCCGATATTGCGGCCGGCTTCGATGACAAGCGAGCCCGGCCCGCCGACGACGAAGTTGTTGCCGGCGACATAAGGCAGCCGCGGCAACGCCAGCGGGCCATCGACCTGCAACATGCCGATGATGTCACGTCCGGCGCGGATGCGGGTAACGTCCGTCGCTGCAAGGTTCTGGCCGGTGAAGTAGATATCGGTGATGTCGACCCCGGCGCTGATGCGCGCTTGCTTGGGAACGTTCAGGACGACGTTTTCAATGCTGCCATCGGCAACGATGCGCACCGGGTCGGGGTTGCCCGCATGGGTGGGACGTTCGTTGTGCAACAGCCGACGCTGGGCATCGTTCTGCACCGGCACCGTGCCCGGGAAGCCGAATTCGACACCGTTGCGGCCGATTCCGCTGAAGCTCGATGTCGGCCCCGGCAGCGGCGAATTGTCGTAGATGGAGAAGTTGCCCGGCAGGAACGCCGGGTTGACGTCGCTCATCGCAAGCCGGAAATTGGAAACATCGCCGCCGCTGGCGAGATTGAGCTGCCCGAGCGACGATGGCAGCATGAACATCGCCTGGTCACCGCCGAACCGGATATCGCCCTGCAGTGCCGCGATTTCGAGAGACCCCGGCAGGACCAGCCCGAGCGTGAATTGTTCAATTTGGGTGGTGGCGAGGCGATAATCCGCCAGCAACGGCGTCGCCAACGATGTCGGCACGCCAAGGCCTTCGGCGAAGACCTGACGCCGGGTGAAATCGACCGACCCGGCGGTCAGGATATCGAGGCCGGACGCAGCCGTGATGTCGCCGGTGCTGGTGAATTCGTCGGTGCCGAACGACGTGATGCTGTCGAACACCACCGACGCGCGCGCCGTCAACGCGACGGTCGCATCGGTAACGCGCAGGCGCAGGTCGGATGCGACCCGCTGGACGAAGCCGCCGGTCTGGGCGCGAACGAAGCTGTTGCTGCCGCGGACATTGTCGCCGGCAGTGATCCGCACGAGACCCGAAGCGACGTCGATCTGGCCGCCGACGATGTTACCGCCAGCGGTGACCGTAGCGTTGCCGCCGCCGAAATTGGCGAGCACCCGCGGGATCGCCCCGGCCGCCGTCGACGGCGTCAGCAGCGATGTCTCGCGGGCATCGGCGTTGACGCCGTTGATCGCCGCAACGACCGTCAGGTCGACGACATTGCGTCCGGCGGTGACCAAGACATCGCCCGACCCGAGCGCGGCGACGCCCGACTGGAACAATGCCGGCAGCGACGCCGCCACCACGGCGCCGCCGCTTTGACCGACGCGCCACGCCTGACCGGTTTCGCCGATGCGCAAATTGCCGATGCCGTTCGCCAGGCTGCTGAGTTGCTGCGGCGGCAAGCGATCCGGCGCCCGGCCGACGGTCTGGCGGGTGTAGAGATAGGGTTCGGAAAGGAATGCCTCGCCAAAGGCATCCCGGCGCCCGATGACGTCGCGGCCGGCTGCGATGGCGACATCGCCGCCGTCATTGCTCAGCACGGCATCCTGCAGATATTGCGCCCGCGGCGTCGGAACATAGTCGCCGTCCGAAAGCGGTGCGGTGATGCTGCGATCGGCGTTCCAGTCGAAAGTCAGGTCGAACGAACCGTCACGCGTTGCGGCGGTGAAGCTGGCGTTCGAGATGCGCACGCCGGCGGTGTAGATCGCCGCGCCGCCGACCTGATAGGCAAAGCCGGAATTGAAATTGTCGGACGTGATGACCGCCGTGGTATTGCTGCCGGAACGATAGACCAGCGCCTCGCTGCGGCGCAGATCGACATCGCGCGCCGAAACGATGCGGATATCGCCATCGCCGGTCCGGATGCGCGTTCCGGTGTAGACGTCGTTGCCGAAGGGGAAGGCGATCGGGGCCGGCGTTACCGGTGCGGCGGTCCCCACTTCGAGCGAGATGACACGGCGCGCGAGTTCGCCACCCAATGTCTCGGCCGAACCGGGCAGATACTGCCAGTCGAGGAAGGCGAGAGCGTCGGAAAGACGGACGGCGATGCCCGACGGCGCCTGCGGCGCACCCTGCAGCAGGCCGACCAGACGACGATCGCCGGGGGCCAGTGCAATGCGTTCGGCCGGCGTCAGGGCTTCGAAATCGGCGATATCCTGTGCCGTCGCGGCGGTGTTGAAAAACTCCAGTGCATTCTGCCGGAACAGCGTCGCGCGCGATGTCTGGCCCGGGCCCCAGGTCAGGATGGTGTAGGCATCGGCCGATTCCGGACCGAGACCGGTGTCGTTGACCGTATCGGCGACATCGTCGAGCAGGTCGCGATTGGCGAGCAGCGTGACGAATTCGGTGTTGGCGGTGCCCGGCAGCGGCGTCAGCCGCAACGCAAAGGCGAACTCGCCGCCAAGGTCGCGGTTGCCGGCCAGGTTGGTGTAGACGCTCCCGGCCCGCTGGCTGACGATCTCGTAGCGGCGCTCGCCGCGAAGCACGACATCGCGCGGCGCGCCGCGGTCGATCGCCAGCGGATCGGTGGACAACAGGTTCGCCCCCGCCACGATGTTGTAGCTCGACGAGCGAACCGCCCTGGTGCCGCCGTTGAGCAGCGGAAACAACTGCGCCGCACCGAGCGCATCGCCGACTTCGACTTCGTTGCCATTCGAATCGAAGCCATAGCGCGACGCCGAGGCGCTGTTGCCCTCCGGACTGAACGGCGCCAGCAGTTCGCCGCCGACCTGCGGACCGGCGACGATCTGGGTGAGGTTGATGGCAACACCGTTGCCGGGCTCGCCGTTGCCGCCCGGCTGGAAGGCGACATCGTCGGCAGGATCGCGCACGATATCGAAGAAGCTGATCGCGTTGCCGCAGTCGGCCGATGCGAGGCCGGCACAGGTAAGCACGCCGGCCGGCAGCACCGGGCGGAGACCGCCGCCGAGCACGTAATCGATGAAGCGCGGATCACTGCGATCGGCGAAGTTGAAGAAACCGTCCGAAATGCTGTTGCCGCCGAGTTCGACGAAGCGAGTCGGCGAAATGCCGGCGTTGTTGAATTCGCCGCCGGCACTGATGGTCAGCACCGGCGCCTCGCCCGCGGCACTGCCACCGACCCGGTACAGGAACCGGGTGACATCGCTGCGCTGGAGCAGTTCGGCCTCGCGGCCCGGCACCACGCTGTAAATGTCGGTGACGCTGTCGCTCAGCGCGGCGTTGCGGATCATCAGCCCGGCAGCGACCGCCGCCGGAATGTCGACATCGGCCGCCGCCAGATTCCAGTGCGACAGCAGCGACAGCGTTCCGGCCGTGCGCAGTTCGACACCCGGCCGCTGCCGGAACGCCGCCAGCGACGCGCCATTGGTGGCGGTAATCGCGAAATTGCGAACGAAATTCGGCACCGAAATCACGTCGTCAAGCGCGAAATCATTGGCCAGGATGTTGAAAGGATTGTCGGGCTCTGTCGTCAGATCGATGTCGATGCCGATGTTCGATGGGTCGCGATAGACGCCGATGAACCTATCGACAAAGCTGTCGAGATCGAAGATCCGGAAGCCCTCGATCGACTGCGACGCCGCGCCGATAATCGGGTTCGTCGTGGGCAGTTCGATGCCGATCTGGTTGTTCCCGGCGCCAATCACCGGCGCGCGCAGGCGGACGTCGCCGCCACGATCGGCCTCGACGAAACGATAGACCGTCGTGTCGGTCAGCGACACGGGATCCTTGGTAAGCTCGGCGACAAGACGGTTGCCACTGCGCCGTGCCGATACATCGATGGTGGCGCCGGCTTCGATCACCAGACGCGCCCCGCTGCTGCCGATGCCGATCGTCACATCGCCGGCCGAAGCCTGGCGCGTGTCGAACGTCGCGCGGCCGGTCGTGCTGGTATCGAGCCGCGCATCGCCGACCAGCGCCACGCCGTCGCGGCCGTAAAGGCTGATGTCACCACCGTCGACAATGGCGGTCCGCGCCGCTTCCGCCGTCAGGCCGGCGACATTGACGCCCGAAGTGTCGATGGTGCCGGCGATGCGCACGACGCCGCCGTCGGCCACCAGCCGGGCCGAGGTCGCGCGCAGCAGCTGGTTGTCGTCGATCCGCAGATCGCCGCTGCCGGTGCGAATATCGATATCGCCCCGGAAACGGCTGCCATTGGCCGCAAGGAAGCCCGCCAGATCGAAATTGCGGCCGCCTGCCGGCGTGGCCAGGCCGGCATCGAGGCTGAACGAAGCGCCGCGGACCCCGGTGGCCGAGTTGAGCATCGCTCCCAGATCGACATAGCCGCGACCGGCGAGCAGACGCAGGCTGCCGGCGTTGCCGATGCCATTGTCGGCATCGATGCGCGTGCCGGCGTCGAGCCGGATATTGCCAGCCAGCGATACCAGGCTGACGATGCCGGAAGGCGCCGACAGCGTGTAGGGATCGACAGCGTCGCCGAACGTCTTGGTGAAACCGGGGCTCGCCAGAACCGCAGCGTTGCTGATGATGATGTCGCCGCGGGCGTTCAGGTCGACGATGCCGCCGGTGGCCGTGATCGCCGTTCCCGAAACGGTGATTTCCGCCGTCGGCGCATCGATGCTGCCGATATTGAGGCGGGCGCCGGGCGCGCGTTCGCCGGCGATCGCCGGGATCGGAATGGCCGTGGTCGGAATGGTGGCGACATCGGCGCGCTGGATGACAATGCTGTTGCGGCTCAGGATCGTCAGTTCGGGCGGTGTCTCGGCCGTCCGCACCGGATCGACGCGATCGATGACGAAAGGCGTCGTCAGCGTCAGGAACGTCTCGCTGATGTCGAGCGTGCCGACGCCCTGATAATAGGTGCCCTGCGTCGCGGCGATCGAAACGGTGCCGTCGAAGCCGAAAGTGCCGAAATTGCCGTCACCGATGCGAAGTTCGCCGGTGGTGATGAACAACCGGTTGCTCGCCGCTCCGCATGGCGCCAGCGCCGCGCCGCACGGCGCGCGGACGTTGCCGCTGCTGTTGCGAAGCACCAGGCTGTCGGTCGCCAGCGTCACCGTTTCCTGCTCGGCCGGCGCCAGGCCGCTGCGGCCGGGCTGCAGCCCCAGGCCGGGCGCATCGATGACGACGTTGCGGAAGCGATAATCGCCTTCACTGATCGAGACGCGGTTGGGCGAGATATAGGTCAGACGCGTGGCGGCAGCATAGCGCGCGATCTGTTCGGGCGCCGTCGAAGGCCCGCCGATGCGCAGCGAATCGGCACCCAGAGCGATGAAATCGCCGGCGATCACTGCCGTGCGCGCGAGGTTGAGGCTGCGGCTCGATTCGATGCTGACAGCCTGGCCGGAAACGGTCGCTGCACCCACGCGCAGCACCGACGGGCGATTGGCGTTGGCAGTGACACCGGCACCGGTCCGGCGGACCAGCCGTTCCGGCCCGTTGGCCACCCGGATGGTGCTGCCGATGCCGGTCTCGTCGAACGACCCGCCCGGCTGGCCGCCGACGCTGACGATGCGATAGTCGCTGGTCGCCGGATCGAGCAGCGTACCGCTGGCACGCACGATGGCGCCGGCTTCGATTGACAGCGTCGGCGTGCCGCCGCCGTTGAAGGCCCGGCGCCCACCGACAGCAAGCAGCAGTTCCGGCGCTTCGAAGGTGACGCCGGCATCGACCGTCAACGTCGTCGCCGTCACGCGCAACGCCGTGCTGCCGTCGGCCAGGATACGGCGATCGCCGCCAAGGAACAGGCTGTTGGCATTCAGCGTCGCCAGTGTCGCCGCAGTCAGCGTCAGCACGCCGTCGGTCGGCGCGGTGCCGTTTGCCGCCACAAGGATATCGTCGCCGCGGATGTCGACTTCGGCGCCGCGGCCACCACTGACCGCCACCGTGTCGAAGAAGCCGGTGCCGGTGAGCGACCGCAGCGGCGACAGCACGACGCGCGCCGAATCGAGCGACAGGCGCGGTACTGCCCGGCTGGCATCGGAAGCGGCCTCGCGGATCGCGACGCTGCCGACCGTTGTCTCGATCCGCGAGAACTTGCCGAAACTGGTGCGGTCCTGAACCGTGAACGATCGCCGCTGCGTTTCGGCAAAGCCGGTGCCGGCGGTCGCATAACTGCCGCCGACGATGATGCTGCCATCGCGCAGCCGCTGCGCCTGGTCGGCCGAAGGTGCCAGCGCGCCGGTGTTTTCGACCAGCCGCAGCGCCCCCGGCAACAAGGCATAATGCCCGGGCAACAAAAGATATTCGCCGCCTGCAAAGCCGGTGGCAGCATCGAGACGGACCGTCTGGCCGGCCGCGGTGCCATAGAGATCGACCGGCCCGGCGGTGCCATAATCGGCGCTGTAGACCGGGTCGAAGGTCGCGATACCGCGCGCGGCGGCCACCGGAATCAGCGCGAAGACTTGCCGGCCATCGGCGAACTGCAGGCCCGTCTCGGTCGCGGCATCGAAGGCATTGCTGCTGAAGATGTCGTTGTTGAACCGGCTCAGCACGTCGCGCGAACCGCCGACACCCGAGACGAATTCGAAGGCGAAGGTATCGCCGCCGCCGCGGCCATCGACCCGGGCACTGGTGCCGGCAAAGCTGACGTCGCGCGCGGCGAAGCGGAATTCGCCGGTCGGGATGACCGTCAGCGGTGCGTTCGACGTCGGCTGGAACAGCAGTTCGGTCAGATCGGTGGTGGTGCCATAGGGCACGTTGAGCCCGGCCCCCGAAACACTGGTCAGGCTGTTCGAACCGAAGGCCAGCGACCGGGTGGCAGTGGCGCGAAGCACGCGGCCCGTCCCCAAAGTTCCCGGGGTTTCGCCGAGCAGGGTCAGGTCACCGCTGTTGACGCCGAGTTCGAGCACACCCATCGGCGCATAAAGGGCGCCGTTCTGGACGATATCGGCCGCAACGACCCGCAAGTGGCTGCCCGCCGACAGCGGCGCCGCGCGATCGCCGGCGCGGCCGAGGAAATTGATTGTGCGGAAGGTGTCGACGCCGTCGATCCGGGTCGTCAGCGCCGTCACCTGGAAGGGCAGCGCCGTCAGGGTGGCACCGGTGCGCAGCGCTTCGAGGTTGGGCTGCAGATTGCCCGTGCCGGTGGTTGCGTACACGCGCACCGCGTCGAAGGTCAGATTGCCGAAGCTGACGATTTCGCCGTTGAGCTGCGGTGTCGCGGTCGCCTGCGCGATGTCGTTGACACCGATCATGCGGATGTCGCCGGCACTGCCGAGGCGGACATTGGCAAGGCTGTTGTCGAACAGCAGTGCTCCGGCGATATCGAGCCCCTGTGCGCCGGCTTCGAGCCGCAGGCTGCCATCGCCCAGCGCCGCCGCCAGCGGTACGGCCGCAAAACCGATGCGGCTGGCACTGCGGATGTAGGAGGCGGAAATGACGGCATCGCTACCGGCCTCCGCACCGATGATAATGGCCGAATCGGCCGGCGACAGCAGCGCCGCCCCCGAATTGCCGACCCGCGACGGCGCCGAACCGATCAGCAATGCCTTGTCGAGGGTAAGCGCGAAGTCGCCGCGCGTGCTGAAGCCGCCGAGCGCCGACAAGCTGTCGAAACCGGCCGCCGAAATCGCATCGGCGCCGATCGCATCGGCGCTTCCGGTCGCGGCAAGAACCGGCCGCAACCATTCGAGCGTCCCGCCGATCGCCTGCGGCGCGCCACCGCCGGCGCGGACGACACCGCGCGTCAGCGCGCCGCCGCCAAGGATCGATAGCACGCCGCCGCGGCTCGCATCGGTGCCGGCGGCATAGCCGCCGACCACGGCCTCATCGAAAATGCCCGTCGAACCCGACAGGTCGAGCACCGCGCCGGCGGCGCTGCTGAACCGACGCGCGTAGGCGACGGCCACCAGCGGCCGCGCGCCGGGCGCCCGCGTGTCGATGTTGCGCGGCGATCCATAGCCGGTTTCGCCGAACAATGCCGGTTGGCCGGCGCCACGCTCGTCGACCGCGGCGGCAGTGGAAAGCGACCCGCCGTCGGGAAGGAAACCGATGCGCAACTGGCCCGCTGCGCGGAACGGCGCGCGCGGATCGTAGATCGCCGGGCCACCGGACAGATCGGTCACGCTGCCCGCCGCAAGGCGCACGCCTTCGTCGAGGCCGAGTACGCCCGCGAAAACCACGAAATAATCGCTGCCCGTCGTGGTCAGCAGGTCGCGGCTGGTGACACCGAGCGGTTCGTACACCGCATTTTCGTCGAAGCGGCCATCGGCATCCGCCGTGCCGAATACCGCGGACAGGCCGGTGCCGCCGTTCGCGGCACTGCGAACCGTCAGCAGCCGGGTGCCGATCTCAAGCGTCAGCAGATCACGCTGGGCGATCTTGCCACCGGGAAGGCGGATCGAGCCGGCATTCTGGAGCTTGGCCACGTCGATTTCGGCAAAGGGCGCCGCCGTGCGGATGCTGCCGCCGGCATCGACGACCAGCTCGGTCAGCCCGGAGAAGCGCAGATTGGCAGCGGCCTGATCGAACACCGCCGTCGGTGCCGTGAAGACGCCACCGGCGACCGTCGGCCGCAACGCTTCGACAACGCTGGCGCCGCTGCCGAGCCCCAGCAACAGGTCGGCCTGCCCCTGGTCGAGGAAGCGCGGCATCACTGCCTGGGTAAGGTCGAGCACCTCGCCGCGGCGGACCCGGAAGGTCGTCGTGTCGAGGAAGGCCGAAACCCCGCTGCGAACATTGCTGAACAGGTCGGCAACGAGCCGCGAACGATAGCTTTCGAGTGCCAGCGTTCCGAAACCCGTCGTCTGCAGGAAGTCGAGCGACACATTGCTCGCGCCGGCAGCGAAATCGCCGTTGAAGCGGATGTCGGGCGACGTCAGCGCGAACGTGCCACCGCCAGTGAAGCCGAAACCGACGAACGCCGCTTCATCGAAAATCACCGCGGCGCGCGCCGTTTCGGGCATCAGTTGCGGCGTGATGACCTGGGTTGTCTCCGTCGCGGGCACCGGCGTGAAATCGACCGACTGGCTGGCGCCGTTGATCGGCGTTTCGGCATTGCCCTGCGATTCATTGCCGAATTCGCTGACCGCGGTCGGCACCAGCGAAGCGTAGACCGTCTGGCTGGTCAGGCTGACGTCGCCGCCACGGCCCGACAGATCGAAGCTGCGGTCCGAACGCACATAGCCACCGGCCGAAACATCGACCAGCGCGCCGGTGCCCAGCGTGATCCGGCCGGAAAGATCGACAGCGGTATCGGCAAGGCTGCCACCGGGAAGCGTGCGCGAGGCCAGCACCTTCGGCGCCACCGTCAGGCTGACACTGCCGCCGTCGAGCCACGCGGCGCCGCCGACAAGATCGGTGCCGGTCAGCGTGTTGGTCCACAATCCGGCGGTCGAGAGCAGCCCGGTGACGATGATGTCGAACGTGCGATCCGGTCCGGCCTGGCCCGGCGCGAACGTGCCGGGCAGGTCGTCGCCGGTGTCGAACGGCGATCCTGCCGTAGAGGTGATCAGCGGGTTGGCACCGCTGGTGACGCTGCCCAGTTCATAGGTGCGCGCCACGATCCGGCCGGCCGGGGCCTCGATTGCGCCGCCGAACAGGATCGACCGTCCCGAATCGACCCGCAACGTTCCGCCGGCGGCAAGGCCGAGCGCCGAGACGCCGGTGGTGGCGATCGGCACGCCGGCCACCCCGGTCAGCGCCGCGTCGGCGAAAATGACATTGCCGCTCGACTGCAGCGTCAGGCCCGAAAGCCCGGCCGCCGACAGCATGTCGCCGTCCAGAAGCATGTCGCGCAGCCATGGCGTCGTCGCAGTGCGGGCACCGCGGTAAACGACGATCGCCGCGCCGGGCGACGATACCAGCGCGGCGCCGACGCTGGTGAACGACCCGATGCGGAAATAGCCGCCGGCCGGAAGCTCGGTACGCCCGGCCTGCAGGTTGCGAACGTCGAGCAGGTTGGCTGCCTCGCCCGTCTGTTCGCGGCTGGGCCGCAGCCCCTGCGCGATCTGCACCCGCCCGGCATAGGCATTGCCGTAAATGCGGCCGGCAACGTCGGCAGCGGCGCTGCTGATGACCAGGCGGCCGGCGTCGCGGCCTTCGCTGTACGCCGGATCGCCGACTGCCGACGGAGTCAGCGGGCTGTTGAACGTGTCCGAAATCCCGAAGCGCGGTTGTTCGGCAGCAAAGCCATCGACGATCGCAACGAAATTGTCGTTGGGATCGGCATCGGCAAGGTCGACGATGCGGCCATCGGCAGTGCGCAGCTTGCTGGCACCGCGCGTCGCCGCGCCATAGCTGATCCAGCCACCCGACATGTCGATGCTGGCCGTCGCCGCGACCTGCACCGACGGCGTCGCAGCGAGGTCGGTGCCTTCCAGATAGGGCGCCACGCCCAAGGTGACATTGCCGCCGACGGTAAGCAGTTCCGCGGCCGACACGCCGATCTGGCTGGCAGCGCTGCCGGCCTCGAGCAGCGGCGAACCGACCCAGCGCACGCCGTCGGCGCGAACACCGGATTTGCGGATATCGATGGTCAGCACCGATCCGTTCAGCGTGAAACTGCCATCGTTGGTGACTTCGCGGTAGTTGGGCGTGTCGCGCAATTCGTTGCGCTTGACCGGATCGATGGTCAGGAAATTGCGATTGCCGTCGATCGCCAGGTCCTTGATGCCACCCACATCGATCGTGCTTCCGGCTTGCAGGGCGATGCTGTTGCGGAAGAGATAGGGCTCGTCGACGGCCTGCGTCGGCGACCGGCCGATGCTGACCTCGGCGCCAGGCGCCAGGATGAAGCCGTTCGTGCCGAGCGTGAAAACATTCGGCGCGCGCTCCGAAACCAGGCCGGAAATGACGATCTGCGACGTCTTGAAACTGGGCGGCGCTTCGGCGGTTCCTTGCGGAATCGTCTCGCCATTGTTGTCGGGCAGGATGCGCAAGCCGCCGGCGCGCGCCGCGTCGTTGTTGCCCGCCAGCGTCACGGTGCCGCTGAACAGGCCGATCTTGCCGTTGCGCGCCACGCTGGTCGTGGCTTCGACGAAGCCGCTGCTGGTCACCGAGCCCTGGATGGTGGTGCCGAGCGAGACATAGCCGCGCGCCGACGAGATCAACCCGGTGTTGACGATGCTGCCATCGTCGCCGGTCAGGCTCGGCGCGCCCGGGATACCGACCTGCGGCACCAGCGAAGCGAGCACATAGCCGCGAACGAAGCGATCGATGCTGGTATCGGCACCGGTGGAGGCGTTGATGCCGATGAAACGGCCGGCCTGCAGGCTGACCTGGCCGTCGCGGGCGACAAGGCTGCCGCCGTTGGTGATCGTCGGCGCGGCAAGGATCAGCACGCCGCCCGATCCGGTAATGATGCTGGCCCCCGGATCGACCGTCACCGCGCCTTCCAGCGCCGGGCGTTCCGAAATCGGGCGCTTGCCGGCTTCATACTGTGGCGAGAACAGCAGCGGCGCCAGCGTCTCTTCCGCCGGCGCCGCGTTGTTGCCGCTGAACAGGCCGTTCTGCAGGAACGACAGGTTGCGCGCCGACAGCGTCGCCGCATCGAATTCCGTCAGATTGGCCTGGCCGGTGGCCTGCAGGAACGAACCGATCTCGAGGCTCGACGCCAGGAACGAATAGGCGTTGACCTGCGAACCCTGGCCGAAAATTACGCCGCGGCGGTTGAGGACGACAACCGTGCCCGGTGCTTCGATGCGGCCGAGAATGGTGCTCGGCGCCACTGCATCGGCAACCCGGTTGACCAGCGTCCACCCCGGCTGGTCGACCCCGTTCAACTGCTGCTGGACGCGCAGCGTCGTCTGGTCGCCGATATCGAACCGGTCCCAGCTGGCGATGGCGCGCGCGTCGGTCTGCACCAGCCCGACGATGACCCGGCTGCCGTCCATGGTCTGCGTCGGCAGACCGACATTCTGCCAGGTCGCCTTGCCGGTGGCATCGCGCGCCGCGGTCAGCCCGGCAAGGATGCCCGGCACCTGCGCGCGCACGGCAACGTCGCTGCTCTGCGATTTCTGGATGGCGTCGCGCACTGCCGCGATCGGGGAAAGGCCATTGGCAACGATCCCCTGCCCGGGGGTGCCACGCGTCGCCAGCAGGCCGGCATCGCGCGCCGAAACGACGAAACTGCGCACCTGGTCGGCACGGCTGCGCAAGGCGGCGGCGCGATCGAGCGCTTCCTGCCGCGTTACCGGCCGCACGATGCCGCTGCCGGCCGGGCGCGCTGCCGCTGCTGCCGTCGCCGCCGGCGTGATGCCGACCCCCGAAGCAGCGCGCATCCGCGCCAGTTGCGCCGACACCGGCGCCACCGCAAGACCGGCCGCCAGCGCCACGGCACTCGCACCCAGCAGCAATCGGCCCGTCACCGCGGTCAGGCTGGCGGGGGGCGCCTTGGCATCGGGGGCGTACGCGTTCACGACAGGCTCTCCACTCGCATTCGTCGGCCGCCGCGAACGCCGGCATCGCCGGGTTACGGCAGTTTCGTGACAGTTACTGCGGCTTCGGCGCCGGCTCCGCTGCGTCCGGGGCTGCGTTAACCTCGTTGGCCCGAACCGACACCGCATCGGCCTGGTTCTGGTAGATGGCGTCGCCGGTCTTCTGCAGTTCGGTTTCGAAGTTCACCCGCGCGCGGTTGAATGGCTCGAACCGCACCGTCTTGCCGTAGCGCGCTTCATAGGCACCGAGCAGTTCGCGGCCGATCTCGACCAGCCGGGCGTTGCGCGCCCGCAATTCGGCGATGGCGGCCTTGTCGCCCTCCGCCTGCGCGGCCACCGACCGCAGCTGCTGCAGTTCGCCGCGCGCGGCGTTGAGCTGGGCGATGGCGCTGGCCAGCTGTTCGGCATCCGTCGGCGATGCGGTTTCCGCAGCGGCCGCCGGCGCCTGGGCATGGCCCGGTGCCGCAACAAGCACGGCGACGAACAGGGCGCCGACCAGCGCGGCTTGGCGAGCGATGATGCGCATCAGAACGTCGCCACCATTTCGATCTGCACGACATCGAGGCCGAAGGGCTCGCCGGAAACTTCGTTGCCGCTCAGGAAACGCCCGCCCAGAACGAGGTTCTTGGCGATGCCGACATCGGCGCCGATGATGAAGCCCTTGGTGTTGGTGCCTCCGGTGTGGAAATCCGAATCGGTGAAGCTGTCGAGAACGGCATCCGATTCAAGATAGCGATAGCCGAGGTTGATCGCCCAATCGCCCTTGGTCTTGATCTTCGGCGTGCCGAGCTGGATGCCGACCTGATAGCCCTGGTTGCCGCCGACGAAGCTGGTCGGATTGGTCGCCGAACAGATATTGCCATCGCCGTCGCTGCCGCCGTTGTTGAACGGCTGGCCGGCGACGCCGTTGCTGCAGGTGTCGGACCGCCGGAACGCGAGGTTGTTCACATATTGCCCGCTCAGCTTTATGCCGGCCTTGTCGAAAACCGGGAAGGTCACTTCGGTCGACAGGTGCAGCACCCGGAAGCCGAAGGTCGGCGCGAAGAACTGCGGTTGCGCCTGGACCTGCCCGGCCGGCAGCGTCGGATCGACGGCGATGCGGCGCAGCGGTGACAGCGTGTTGCCCTTGCGGATGAAGTTGGGGCGGAAGCCGTCGGTCGAACATTCGACCGCGCCCAGATAGACGAGGCAGGGTTCGGAAAGCTGGCCCTGGACGCCGCGGAAATCATGATAGGCAACCGAAGCCTGGGCATCGACCTCGCCGAACTTGTGTTCCAGCTCGAGCTGCGCCGAGACGAGGTAGCGCGCCGGGAACTGCCGCTTGTCCTGATCGGTATTGGGGAAGTTGCGGCCGCCGAGATCGATCGGGAACAGGCCGCCGCGCAGCGTCGCGTTGAAATCCTGGCCTAGCGCCTTGGCGATATTGGCTTCGGCCGCGACACCGTCGAACGCGAGGTCGTTGTCGAACAGCAGCGCGACGCGTTCCGTCGTCAGCGCCGTCGCCGTGAACGGGTTGGCAAAACGTCCCGCCCAGACCCGGCTCCAATCGGTCGGCCGCGCAATGATCGCAGCGCGCTGCAGCCAGAAGTTGCGCGGCCGCAGGCCGCCGCCGACCGCTTCGGAAACCGAAATCGGCGAGCGATCGTCGCCGGTGGCAAGCTGGATGTCGACGCCGAGCCGATCGGTGATCTGCGCACCGATGTTGAGGCGCAGGCGGATATCGGCGGTGTTGCGATCGCGCCGCGTGTTGAGGAACGGCAGCACCGGACTGTTGAAAACGTCGAACGGCCCCTGCAGGTTGATCTGTTCGAAATCGACGATCTGGTTGCTGTTCTGCTTGGAATAGAATTCGCCATAATAGCGGACGCGCATGTCGCCGCCGATGGTGATGCGCTTGGTCCATTCCGGCGCGGCAGCGTCGGGGGAGGCCCAGCGTTCCGCCTTGGCTTCGGCAAGGACTTCGCGCTTCAGTTCTTCCTTGATCTGGTTGCGAACGGTTTCGGGCACATAGGGCACGCGGATGCTGCCCTGCGGTGCTGCCGCCAGGCCCTCCGGCGGCACGGCCCTGGCACGCGCTGCTTCGGTTTCGGCCTGGGCGATCAGTGCCTGGCCCTGTTCGGCCGAAATCAGTTTCTGCGCCACCAGCGCCCGCACCAGATTGACCATGGCGCTGTCGGACGGCGCCGCCGGGGCGGCGGCGCCGGTCTGCGCGCTGGCGGGCACCGCGAGCGCCAGCATGGCAAGCGCGGCCGCCGGAAGCGGGTTCTTCAGGAACCGCTGTGTCGATCGAAGCATCGTTCCGTCCTTGTCAGCTGACCGAGCGCTTGCCGGTGACTTTGATCCGTTGCGGGAATTTCACGGAGCGCGGCGGCGCATCGAGCCCGCGCGCGCCTTCGATGGTGGCGAGGAGCATCTGATCCCGATCGGAATCACCGCTCGACTCGTCGAGCTTGACGCTCGTCACCCGGCCATCGGGGCCGATCGTGACCAGAAAATACGCCGAAAACACCATGCGGCCGAGCTTGCGGTTGCGCTCGACTTCGCGCTGCAGCGCATCGGAAAGCGCCCGCCGGTAAAAGCCGTCGCTGAAAGTGCCGCCGACGACCCCGCCGCCGCAGTTGGTGCCGACACAGGTGCCGGTGCCGCCCGGCGCGCCGATGCCGCCGCCCTTGCCCGAACTGAGGCCGAAGGCATCGGCGCCGGCCTGTGCCGGACCGTCGATCTGCATCGGCGCCGGGGCATCGGGCTTGGGCGCGGGTTCCGGGTTGGGAGTCGGCGCTTCCGGGCTGGGCTCAGGCGGCTTTTCGGCCGGTTCCGGCGGCGGCGGGGGTGGCGGCGGCGGCGGCGGCAGCATGTCGAGATCGACCGTCACCGGCGGCGGCTCGTCCTTGCGGACTCCGACAACGGTGTTCAACTGCGTCCACACGAACCAGGCGATCGCCGCCGCAATCGCCAGCCCGATGACGATCGGCACGACGCGCGCAGCCAGGCTGGCGCGCGGCGTGTCGAAACTGTCGTCCATGACGGCCACTGCGGCGTGCTCCCCCGGTCCGGCTCAGGCGCTGGTCTGCTTGCCGGTGACGAGACCGACCTTGTTCAGTTCCAGGCGGCGGCACAGGTCGAGCACTTCGGTGATCTTGCCGTACTGCGCCGTGGCGTCACCCTTCAGCACGATCGGCACTTCCGGGTTCTGCGCCTTGGCGTTGCGCAGCCGGGTTTCGAGATCGCTGATCGTCACCGGGAAGGCGTCCATGAAGATCTGGCCCTGGTTGTTGACCGTCAGCGCGATGGTTTTCGGCTGGGCAAGGCTGACCGACGACGACGCCTTGGGCAGATCGACCTTGATCCCCTGCACGCTCGCCGTCGCCATCAGGATGAAGATGACGAGCAGCACATACGCCAGATCGAGCATCGGCGTGATGTTGATATCGTCATAGGCCTTGCGACCACCGGGACCTGCCTTCATGGCGCCTATCTCCTCGAATGTCGCTTATTCGGCGGCCTGGCGCAGGCCGTGCTGCCGCGCCGTCTGTTCGGCGGCGTTGGTCACCAACCGATCGACGAACACCCGCATGCGATCCGAAAGCGCCTGGATGCGCCCCGACAGCCAGTTGTAGCCGAACAGCGCCGGGATGGCGCAGGTCAGCCCCGCCACTGTCGCCATCAGCGCCGCGGCGATCCCCGGTGCAATGGCGTTGACGTTGACGTCACCGGCGATGGCCACGCCGCCGAAGGTGTTCATCACTCCGAGCACCGTGCCGAGCAGCCCGATGAACGGTCCGCCGGCGATGGCGATGGTCAGCACCACCATCCAGGTATCGAGCTTCTGGTTTTCGGCGACCTGCTGGGCATCGACGGCAGCGCGCATGGCTTCCACCGCTTCGCCCGAAAGACGTCCGCCCGACAGCGCCAGAAGGGCATCGCGTTCCGCAATCGCGGCATCATAGAGCCGGCCGAGCGGCGACGTTCGCAGATACTTCAATTCCTTGTCGGACAGCCCCGCCACCCGGTCGAGCGGCTGCAGATCGGCGCGCATCGACTGATAGCGCTTCATGAAGGCCGCGTTGGCGCGATCGGCGGCCGAGATGTAGTTCGACTTGGTGATCATCACGAAGATCGCCAGGGCCAGCAGCGCCAGGCACAGTGCGATGATGAAGGCATCGAGCGTTTCGACCTTCTGCAGGATGAACAGGAAGGTCGATCCGGCTTCGGCCTTTTCGGCGCTTTCCGAAACGGTGACGAGCTTGGACGTGGCGCCTTCGTTCTGCGCCATCACCAGCAGCATCGACGCCGGCCGCGCCGTCTTGGCGAGGCGGGCCTCGTCGAGTTCGCCGATCAGGCCGGGGGTATCGGCCGCGCCGCCCAGCGTGATCGGGCCGGGCAGTTCCGGCAGGGCAACCGAAGCGGCGGCCGCTTCGATGCCGTTGACGAAGATGCGCACCGACGTGCCATCGGCGGTAACCGCGAGGTGGGACCACTGCGCCTGCGTGATCGCCGCCGTCGCCTCGGCCCGCGCCGCGCCGTTGGCGACGAAGGGCACGCCGTCGGTCAGGCCGAACGTGAAGCCGCCGCGGCTGAAGACACGCTGCTCGCCGGCGATCTGCAGCGGCTTGACCCAGGCCGAGAAAGTGAACGGCGCCGCTGCCGGAATCGCCAGCGAGGGGCTGTCTGCAACGGTGATCCCGTCGCGGCCGGCAAAGCGCACGCTGCGACCGATGATGCCGGCATCGTTGACGGCAGCGGCCGGGGTGGCGGCGTTGTTGGCATAGGCGGTCGCGTCGGCCGCCGGCGTTCCGGGCGCTTCGCCGAAGTGATAGACAAAGCTCTGATCGGCATCGAACGACGCCTTGGCATCACTGCCGGCGCCGGCGCTCTTGTTGCCGAAATACAGCCAGATCTGGTGCTTTTCGCCGCCGGTAACGTTGGTCACCGAAACCCACACCGTCGCGATGCCGGTCGCCGCGTCATAGCTTTCGACATGATAGGGCAGCGGTGTCTTGTCGTCCGAATCGACGAAGCGGATGTCGGCACCGTTGTCGAGCGCATCGGTGAAGGTGAAATTGCCGCTGTGCAGCCGCACCAGCACCGGCGTCCGGCCGATCGCACCCGAAACATTGACGCCCGACGGCGAGGTGTCGACCACCACCGGCTTGCGGTACGTCCAGTCCTTGTTCCACCAGGCATGGGCCGGGGTGGCCAGGGTCATCAGCGCGGCAAACGCCGCCAGATACCATTTCTTCATGATGCGTCCCCGAACATGTTAGAATTGCCCCCGGGCGGAAAAGGTGAAGCGCGGAATACCACTCGCCGTCAGCGGGCCATCGGTAAGCGGCACCGCCACCAGCGCTTCGCCGGTGAAGGCATCGAACAGCCGCAACCGAACGCCGCCGCCGGCGCTGACCAGGGTGAAATCGCCCGCCTGTTCCGGCAGCGGGCTGCGCACCCGGACATAGCCGGTATCGACGAAACCGAACAGGCGAAGCTCGTCGAGCGGCCCGCCGATCCAGTTCGCCACCGACGGCGCGCGGCCTTCCAGCCCGATGTTGACGCCATCGTCGCCGACCGCTTCGGAAACGAAATAGCCGCGGACGCTGGTCAGGCCACCGACGGCATATTGTTCGTTGGTGACCAGCGGCGAATCGGAAATTTGCGCCGAAACCCGCACCGCGCCGACCCAGTCGCTCTTGGTCGCCGCCTGGAAATTGGCCTGGACGTTGAACCGGAAGAAATTCTCGCGCGAATCCTGC
Source organism: Sphingomonadales bacterium (assembly GCA_038210855.1). Lineage (GTDB taxonomy): Bacteria > Pseudomonadota > Alphaproteobacteria > Sphingomonadales > Sphingomonadaceae > Sandarakinorhabdus. The sequence goes on from JBBQWE010000009.1 coordinate 35,682, forward strand.
GCCCGGTTGGTGAACTGGTCATCGGAAATGCACGGCTGCCCCGGGCCGGCATCGAAGCAAATCGTCCGCTTGATGACGCGCAGGCCCATCGTCGCGCTGGCGCTCATGTCGAACGAGGTCCGCTCGGTTTCGTTCGCCATTGCATATTCGAGGATCAGCGGCAGGTAGCGGACCGGCGCCGTGCTGGCGATCACGCCATCGACGCGGATGTCCTGGTTGAAATCCTTCCAGTCGAGCCCGAAGCTGAACGTCTGGTAGAGGCTGGTCGGCAGGCGATAGATGCCGCGCACCCCGATCTGATAGCCATTGCCGAGCACGTTGGTGCCGCCCAGCGCCGCGACATTGCTGTTCGAACGGAAGCCGGAAACCAGGATCGACCATGGCGTGCCGATCAGTGGCGCCGTGTACGACCCGGCGATGACTTCCTGCTGTTCCCGGTTCTGCGGCGCCACGACGTAATTGAGAGCGATCGTGTGCCCCAGGCTCCACAGGTCGGAATAGCGCAAGCTGGCCGCGACCCGCAGGTCCTCGGTATTGGGGCTGGTATCGTCGTTGATCTCGACAGAGCCGTGCACCGGCAGCCGCGACCGCACCCGCAGTTCGACCTCGACGGTTCCCGGCACCAGCCCGGGGCGGAAGCTCGGGCTGATCTCGCGATCCGGATAGCGATTGGCAGCCTCCAGATCCTTCTGCAGCGCGCGCAAATTGAGCGGCTGGCCGACCTGCACCGACGGCACATCGGCGATGACATCCGCGAGCGAATGATATTTCGATTCGGTCACCCGAACCCGCGATACCGGCACTTCGTTGACCCGGATGGTGATCACCCCCTGCGCCAGCAACTCCGGGTCCTGCGGCGGCAATTCGACGATGACGGCCTCGTAACCGCGCGCGGCATAGACCGCCTGCACCGCGGCACGCGCCTTCTCGATATCCTCGTTGCTGCGATCGGGCCCGGCAAAGGGATAGACCGCCCGCTCGATATCGGCCGCCGCAAGCACCGATACGCCCGACACGTCATAGGCCTGGATTTCGTAGCGCGGCCCCGACGCGGCAGCAGCAGCCGCCGCCGCTTCCTGGCCGAAGGCGGGCATGGCGACGCCGGCCGCACAAAGCGCCCCGGCCACCAGATAATGCCCTCCGGTCCGACGCATCG
>JBBQWE010000010.1:0-35532 GCA_038210855.1 Sphingomonadales bacterium
AAGCTTTCGCGGCGCTTGATCTTGGCGTTGATGGTGTCCTTCATCGTCGCGATCGCCGGGTTGGCGAGGATCGAGCGGTTGCCGAGCGCGCGCGGGCCCCATTCGCTGCGGCCCTGGTACCAGCCCATCACCATGCCGCCGGCGATCAGGCCCGACGCGACCTCGCACAATTCCGCCTCGTCGGCGCAGACCCGCAGCGGAAAGCCCGAGGCTTCCGCTACGGCGCGGACGCGGTCGTCGCTATAGCCCGGCCCCCAGGCGGCATGCGCCATGTGGAACCGCTCGGTGCGCCCCAGATGTTCGTGCCAGACGTGATAGGCAGCACCGAGGCAGGCGCCATCGTCCGATGCTGCCGCCTGCAGATAGGGCGTGGTGAACGGCGTTTCGCGCAGGATGCGCGCGTTGGCGACACCGTTCAGCGCGCAGCCACCGGCCATCACCAGCTGGCCGGTCGGCACCTGGGCGTGCAGCGCGTTCAGGCAGTGCAGCGCCGCTTCCTCGAAACGCACCTGCGCCGATCGGGCGATGTCCATCTCGCGCTGGGTCAGCGGCTCGTCACGGTGGCGCGGGCGGCCGAGCAACGCGACCAGCTTGTCGGTATAAAGCTGGCCGATGGCGAGGCGATCGTTGTTTTCGGCCGGCTGGTGCATGTTGAAATAGCCGGCGCCGAGGCGGAACATGCCGCCGGCCGGAAGCTCGACAAGCTTGCGCATGGCATCGGCGTGGGCATCCTCGCCATAGGGAGCAAGGCCCATCACCTTGTATTCCTCGCCGAAGCGATCGAAGCCGATGAACTGGCAGATGGCGGTGTAGAAAAAGCCGAGCGAGTCCGGCAGCAAGGCCTTGCCGAGCGGCACGATATGATTGCCCTCGCAACGCGCCAGCATGGCGGAGGCGAAATCGCCCGATCCGTCATAGGAGAAACCCGCAACAAGCCCTTCGAATGGCGAGACATAATAGGCGCTGGCGATATGGGCGAGATGATGTTCGACGGGCATGAACCGAGCCCGCTGCGCCGCCGGATCCTCCCCCACCACAGCGGCCAGCTGGTCGATCACGCTCGCTGTCTTGCGCCGCCGCGACAGATGTTCTAGCGCGGCAATGACGCCGGTGCGCGGGTTCCTGAGCACATAGCTGCGCTTGGCAGCGGCGTTGGCGCCGGTATCGCGCGCCATGGCGACATGGGTGACGTCCGACAGCCGCAGCCCGGCTTCGGCAAGGCAGTAGCGCACGGCGTTTTCGGGGAATTCCGGCGAATGCTTGCAGCGTTCGCCCAGCCGCTCTTCGGCGACCGCTGCGACCAGCTTGCCATCGACGACGAGGCAGGCGGCTGAATCGGCGTGGAAGAAGTTGAGGCCGAGAATGGCGGACATGGGCAACGATTTTCCTGGCGCAATACAACGCGGCGGTGCCTAGCAACCGCTGCCGGCTGTGGCAAACCGGGAAGGAAAAGCGAGCCTCCGGCCCCAGTTCTTCTAAAAGATCAGACCAACCGGCTCTGCCGCAGCGCCGCGGCGATGAAGCCGGCGAAAAGCGGGTGCGGATCGAAGGGTTTCGATTTCAATTCCGGGTGGAACTGCACGCCGACGAACCAGGGGTGATCCGGCCGCTCGACGATTTCGGGAAGCAGGCCATCGGGCGACATGCCGGAAAAGATCAGCCCGGCGGCTTCGAGGCGCTCGCGATAGTGGACGTTCACCTCATAGCGGTGGCGATGGCGTTCGGAAATGCCATCGGCGCCATAGACGGCGGCGGCGACGCTGTTGCCATCCAGCCGGGCTTCATAGGCGCCGAGCCGCATGGTGCCGCCGAGGTCGCCGCCGGCGGCGCGGGTCTGGCGGCCTTCGGCGCTCATCCATTCGGTGATCAGACCCACCACCGGCTCGACGGTCGGGCCGAATTCGGTGGTCGACGCAGCGTCGATCCCGGCGAGGTTGCGGGCCGCCTCGATGCACGCCATCTGCATGCCGAGGCAGATTCCGAAGAACGGCACGCCGCGCGTCCGGGCGAAGCGTACGGACGCGATCTTGCCTTCGGAGCCACGCTCGCCGAAGCCGCCGGGCACCAGCACGCCGTGCATCGGTTCCAGCCGCGCCGCGACGTCCTGGCCTTCGAATTCCTCGGCATCGAGCCAGCGGATGTTGACTCGCACCCGGTTGGCGATGCCGCCATGGACGAGCGCTTCCGTGAGCGATTTATAGGCGTCCTTCATGCCGGTGTATTTGCCGACGACACCGATCGAGACTTCGCCTTCGGGGTTGTGCAGCCGCGCCGAAATCTCGTGCCAGCGCGCAAGGTCGGGCACGCCGGCATCGAGCCCGAACGCGCTGAGCACCTGATCGTCGAGGCCCTGGAGGTGATACTGCATCGGCACGTCGTAGATCGACGGCGCATCGAGCGCCGAAATCACGGCTTCCTTGGCGACGTTGCAGAACAGCGCGATCTTGGCGCGATCGCTGTCGGGCAGCGGATGTTCGGAACGGCAGACGAGCACCTGCGGCTGGATGCCGATGCCGCGCAGCTGCGCGACGCTGTGCTGGGTCGGCTTGGTTTTCAGTTCGCCGGCGGCGGCGAGATAGGGGATCAGCGTGCAGTGGATGTAACAGACATTGTTGCGGCCGATATCGGCGGCCATCTGGCGGATGGCTTCGAGGAACGGCAGGCTTTCGATGTCGCCGACGGTGCCGCCGATCTCGCAAAACACGAAATCGAGGTCTTCGGTATCGGCGCGGGCGAACGCCTTGATGGCATCGGTGACGTGCGGGATGACCTGCACCGTCGCGCCGAGGAAATCGCCGCGGCGTTCGGCCATGATGATGTCGCGATAGACCCGGCCGCTGGTGATGTTGTCGCTCTGCCGCGACGGCACGCCGGTAAAGCGTTCGTAATGGCCCAGATCGAGATCGGTCTCGGCGCCGTCGTCGGTCACATAGACCTCGCCGTGCTGATAGGGCGACATCGTGCCGGGATCGACGTTGAGGTAGGGATCGAATTTCTTGATGCGGACGCGATAGCCGCGCGCCTGCAGCAGCGCCGCCAGCGCCGCCGCCATGAGACCCTTTCCGAGCGACGAGACCACGCCGCCGGTGATGAAAATGAACCGCGTCATGGGAGGATGGGGTTAGCGGATGCGGGGGGGGCAGCGCCAGTGGGCGGCGCCGATATCGTTGTGGATAAGCCGGCGAACCGACCCCCCGCGTCAATCCGGCGGTTGCAGTTCCGCCATGCGATCGGCGATCGCTTCCCAGTCGGCGCCATCGCCGAGATCCGAAGCGGCATCGCTCCAGTCAGGTGCCTTGGGCAAAGCAAGAGCGGCGACAAAGGCGGTCGGCACGGTGATCGAGGGCAGCAATACCGTCGGCACCAAAGACGGCACCGGCAGCGTTATCGTCGGCGCCGGCCCGGCGATGGCCGGAAGCACAGGATTTTCGGTCGGCCAATCGAGTACGTGCCAGAATTCAAAATCATTGTTGGCGCCGACATGTTTCGCCAGGAACCAGGCGTTCGCATATTTTATCGCGCGCCACACAATGCCACCGTCGATATCGTATTCCTTGCCTTTCGTTCCGGATGAAAACGCGGTCCACGGGTTCGAATTGAATTGTTTCGATTTCGATTTCGGCCTGATTGACTGCATTTTGGCGCGAGCGGTGTCGGGGACCTTGTTGAGCGCAGCTGCAAAGCTGACCGACGGGCGGAACGCGGCAGCTTTGGGCTGGCGATCCTTCGGCATGTTTGCATAGATTTTTTCATTCTGCGGCGCGTTGGGGTTGGTCGGCTTCACCATTTCGGGGTCCCTTGCGGCTCGTTCCATCGAATGTCGGCACCGGCGATCATGCGACAGAAGCTGCCGTTACGCCATGGAAACCACGCGCGGGAAGCGGCGGCGGCCAGTCGGTGATCCGCCAATATTCGAAATCGCGCGCGTCGACGTGGCGCGCCAGATAAGCACCGCTGCCACAGACGACCAGACGCCAGCGCCGGCCACCGTCGAGATCATATTCGCGGCCGCGCGCCGCGGCGCCGGTGGCGGGATCGCTGCGGAACGGCCACGAGCGCGCCCGGCCGGCGAGCACGGCGTGAAGGCGGACGCGGTAGCCGGGCCAGCGTAGCAGCACCAGCGCTCCGGCGAGCGTGATTTCACGCATCGAAGGGCGCGATTTCACGTATCGAAGGGCGTGATTTCACGCAGCCTCGATCCGGCTGTTGGCGCGCGTGTCGGGAAGCGACCAGGCCGCAACCAGCGCAACGCCGCACATCACCGCGACATACCAGAAGAAGCCGCTCTCCAGCCCCGCGTCCTTGAACGCCAGCGCGACGAATTCCGCCGAGCCACCGAAGATGGCGACGCCGAGCGCATAGGGCAGGCCCACGCCGAGCGCGCGGATTTCGGCCGGGAACATCTCGGCCTTCACCACGCCCGAAATGGCGGTGTAGCAGCTGAGCACCAGCAGCGCCGCCAGCATCAGCAGGAAGCCGCCCTGCGGATAGCTTGCCACCGCGATCGCCTGCAACGCCGGCACCGTCAGCAGCGTGCCGCCGATGCCGAATACCAGCAGCAGCGGCCGGCGGCCGATACGATCCGACAGCGCACCGACCATCGGCTGCACGGCCATGTAGCAGAACAGCGCCGCGGCCGAGACGTTGGTCGCCTGCGGCTTGGTCCAACCCGCTGACAGAACGAGATATTTCTGCATGTAGGTGGTGAAGGTGTAAAAGGCGAGGCTGCCGCCTGCGGTCAGTGCGAACACCGTCAGCAGCGCGCGCGGATGGGCCAGCAGCCGGCGGACGAGGCCGCGCTGGCCGCTGGCCTTGCCGGCAGTGAAGGCTGCGGTCTCCACCAGCCCGCGGCGTAGCCAGAACACCAGCACGGCGCACAGCGCCCCGACGACGAACGGCACCCGCCAGCCCCAATCGTTGAGCGCCGCCTCATCGAGGCTGGCCTGCATGACGATCAGCAGGCCGAGTGCCAGCAACTGCCCGCCGATCAGCGTGACATATTGAAAACTGGCGAGGAAACCGCGGCGGTGCGGTTCGGCAACCTCCGCCATGAACGTTGCCGAGGCGCCATATTCGCCGCCAACCGACACGCCCTGCACCAGCCGCGCCAGCAGCAGCAGGATGGGCGCCGCGATGCCGATATCGTCATAGGTCGGCGTGACGGCGACGAGCAGCGATCCGGCGCACATCAGCGTCACCGACAGCGTGAGTGCTGCCTTGCGGCCGTGGGAATCGGCATAGGCGCCGAGCAGCCAACCGCCGATCGGCCGCATCAGGAACCCGACGGCGAACACCGCGGCAGTGCTCAGCGCGCTCGCGACCGGATCATCGGCGGGGAAGAAACGCGGACCGAAATAGAGCGCAAAGGCCGAATAGGCGTACCAGTCGAACCATTCGACGAGGTTGCCCGCCGATCCGCCGACGATCTGGCGGATGACACCGGGGCGGGAAGCGGATTTCGGCAAGGCGGCCAGCGATCGAATGCCGGCGCAGCGATCAGCGCGCGATCGGGACGCCGGTGTCGGCAGGCGGCGCGGCAGCGGGCGGCGTTGCCGGCACGCCCGGGGCACCGGGCAGCGGCGGCGCATTGCCGGCGGGCGGTGCGTTGCCGGCGGGCGGGGCGAGCGGCGCCGGCGCGGCCTTGGCGAGGCTGGTATCGACCTTTTTTGGCCCGCTGGCGCCGGCGGCCAGCACGGCGAGCAGGATCGAGGTGCCGACAAACATCGCCGCCAGCACCGATGTCGCGCGCGTCAGCAGATTGGCAGCGCCGCGCGCCGTCATCAGGCCACCGCCGGTACCGCCACCGATGCCAAGCCCGCCGCCTTCGGATTTCTGCAACAGGATTACGCCGACCAGCGCCAGCGCGATCAGGGTGTGGACGACAAGGAAGAAAGTGGTGAGCACGGACGGCTTTCGCGGCGGATCGGAATTGTTGCGATGTAGCGACGGCGCCGCGGAAGGGCAACAACGGAGGGGCGGTGGGCAGCGCCGAAGGGCGGCACGGGCGCTTCAGCCGGACGGTGGACCTTCACGCGGGACCATCGCGACAACCGTTTTGCCGGCCTTGCTCCGGATTTCCCCTGCTGCGAGCAGCGCCGCGTGGCAGGAGAGTTCGTCCATCTGCCTTCCCCCGAAGGCCGGCCGGCACCCACGCGACGCTGCCCGCGGAAGCCATTGCTTCCATTGCAATATTGTCCGGTCGACAGCCGCGGCGCAAGGTCGCGGCCGGGCTTTTGTCGCAAAATCGCCGGCAATGTGCTTCCGCTCGGCGATTCTGCGCGGAACCGGGGCCTTCCGGTTCGATCAGCCTGGCTGGAAACCCGGCGCGCCGGTCTGCCACAGCACGAAGCTGTAAATGTCGGCCGCAAGCGCATCGCTCTGGGCCCGCGTCGAGCCGACACCATGGCCGGCATCGAAATCGATGCGCAACAGCACCGGCGCCGAACTGGCGCTCGCCGCCTGCAGCCGCGCCGCCAGCTTGGTGACGTGCCATGGTGCGACGCGCGGATCGGTGGCGCCGGTGACGCAGAGCACTGCGGGATAGCGAACGCCGTCCCTTACCGCCTGATAGCTGTCCATGTCGTACATGATGCGGAAACTGGCGGCATCGGTGATCGGCCCCCATTCGTCGATATCGCTGACATTCTGTTCCGCCGTGTAGCGGATGGGGTTCGACCAGCCGACGTTGGAGATCACCGCGGCGAACAGGTCAGGGCGTTCGGTCATCGCGCGGCCGACGGTGATGCCACCCGCCGACGTGCCGGTGATGGCAAGATGTGCCGGCGCGGTGATGCGATCGGCGATCAGTGCTTCGCAAACGGCGATCAGGTCGCGCCAGGTGTTGGACTTGGTCGCCTTCTGGCCGCCCTTGTGCCATTCGCGGCCATATTCGCCGCCGCCGCGGACGTTGGCGGTAACGAAGACGCCGCCGGCATCGAGCAGCGCCAGCCGCGACGGCGAAAAGCCGGGCGTCGATGAAAGCTGATAGGCGCCATAGGAGTCGACCAGCACCGGATTGCGGCCATCGGCCTTCAGGCCCTTGCGCGCCAGCATGGTGTAGGGAATGCGCGTGCCATCCTTGGCCGTCGCGAAGCCGCGCCGTGCTTCATAGGGCGATGTGTCGACAGGCGGCGGCGGCGTGATGCCGGTGTCGGTCACCCGGCCGGCGGCGTCCACCTGCCAGATGCCGCTCGGCTGCAGCCAGCCGGCCATCCGCAGATAGGCGCCATCGGCACGCGGCGAGGTGAAGACGCCGTCGATCGCGCCATCAAAAGGCAGCGCGACCATCGCCATCCCGGCACCTGCGCCGGCACCGGTGATGCGGCCGAGGCGGTTGATGCCGCCATCCATGATGGTGACAAAAACGCCATCGCGGGCGGCATCGAGACGCTCCAGTACCATCGGCCCCTGCGGCACGACCTCATGCGCTGCGCCGAAATCGGGCTGCGCCAGCGACGTGCGCAGCACGCGCCCGCGCGGGCTGTCGCGGTTCGAAAGCAGCAGGAGCGCGTCGCCCTGGGCCGCCAACGACACCACCAGATCGTCGAAACCGGCGATCCGCCGCCATTTGGGCGTGCCCGCCAGCAGCCCGGCGAGCGGCGCCGACCACATCGCCTTTTCCGGCCGGATGTCGCCGACGACCGCCACGACATGCCCGCTGCCTTCGAAAGTGGCGAGGAAGGGAATCTGGACCTCGGCCATGGCGATGTCGGGATAAAGGCCGCGCTTGAGCACCGCCGTGTCCTTGGCAGGATCGCTGCCGATGCGGTGCAGGCGCACTTCCGAATCGAGATAGAATTGCGGCGTGCCGCGCTTGCCGGTGAAAGCGATGTAGAACAGGCCGCTGCCATCGGGCAGCCAGCCGGTGATGCCGAAATCGGTGTCGGCGATGCGTTGCGGCAGCACCGTCGCCGTAGCCACCTCCATGATATGCAGCACCGACGCCTCGGACCCCGATGCCGACAGGCCATAGGCCAGCCGGGCACCGTCGAACGACGGTTCCCACCAATCGAGCGACATGTGCGCATCGGCGGTGCCGAGCGTCGTCGGATCGATCAGCAACCGCGGCTTGGCATCCCCGTCGCGGACGAACAGCTTGAAATTGTCGGCGCCGGCGGGGCGCTGTTTGAAGAACAGCCGGTTGCCGGCGAGCTTGACGGTGCGGGTGACGACGGCATCGCCCGACAGCGCCGAAAGGCGCGCGGCCAGCGCGGCGCGGCCGGGGATGGCATCGATGACGCCGCGGGTCGCGGCGTTCTGGCCCTTGAGGAACGGCAGCCAGTCGCGATCGGCCGGCGTTTCCATCCAGCGGTAGGGATCGGCAACCCTGGTGCCGTAAAAATCGTCGATCGCCGGCTCGATGCGAGCGACCGGCGCGCCCTTCGGTACCGCTGCTCGCGCCAGCATCGGCCATTGGCCGAGAACAAGCGCAGCACTTGCCATGAACCCGCGACGATCGATCATTGCACACCCCGGACTGATAATCGTCGATCGTGGCCGGGCAATGCTGCGATTACAAGCCGGCCATGGCGCGCCTCAGGCCGGTTCGGCGCCCGCTTGCGCAATTGCCAGCAGGCCGGCGGCGGTCAGGCTGGCACCGCCGACCAGCGCCCCGCCGACTTGCGCCACCGCCAGCAGCGCGGCGGCGTTGGCCGGGCCGACCGAGCCGCCATAGAGGATGCGCACCGCTGCGCCGGCTGCTCCGAACCGCGCCACCAGCCGGTCGCGGACATGCCCATGCATCGCAGCGACATCGGCGAGGGTCGGCGTGCGGCCGGTGCCGATCGCCCACACCGGTTCATAGGCGACGACCAGCCCGGCCGGCGCATCCGGCAGCGAACCGGACAATTGCGCCGCCACCACCGCTTCGGCGCGGCCGGCGTCGCGCTCGCCAAGCGTTTCGCCGACGCATAATACGAACTGCAGTCCCGCCGCCTGCGCCGCCGCTGCCTTGGCGCGGACATCGGCGTCGGTCTCGCCCAGGTCGCGGCGGCGTTCGCTATGGCCGACAATGACGAACAATGCCCCGGCATCGCCGAGCATCGCGGCCGAAACGCAGCCGGTATGGGCGCCCGAAACCGCGGCATGGCAGTCCTGGCCGCCGATGGTGACCCGGCCGGCGCCGGCCGCCACGGCCGCCGCGACCAGCGTGAATGGCGGCGCCACCCAAAGATCGTCACGCGCTGCCGCCAGCGCCTCGATCTCGGCAAGGGCTGCCCGCGTGCCGTTCATCTTCCAATTGCCGACGATCAACGATCCCGCCACTGCCACCGCTCCCCTGCCCCGTTTCGCCAGACACTTGTTCGCCAGACACTTGTTCGCCAGACACTTGTTCGAGATCCACCGGGCGCCTGCACCGGCGCGCCTTGTGGCAAGCAGCGCCCGTGGTTACAACCGTGCGCTTTCCACGGCATTTGCGGATCCTGTTCGATGATCACCTTTTTTCGCCGCTGGCTGACAAGCTGGCCCGCGCTGGCGCTGCTCGGGCTGGTGCTGGTCGCCTTTGCCGTTACCGGTGTCGGCGATCCGCTCGGCGGCGGCGGGACGCCGGCAGGCAGCTTCGCGACCATCGGCGACCGCACGCTCGGCGAGGCCGATCTGCTGAAGGATGTCGATCGTGTCATCCGCGAAGCGCGTGCGCAGAATCCGAAACTTACCCAGGCCGATTTCGCGCGCCAGGGCGGCGTTGCCCAGGTTGCCGACCAGTCGATCGCCACCGCGGCGATGGAACAGCTGGCCGCCGGCATCGGGCTGGCTGCCTCCGACCGTGCGGTCGGCGCCGAAATCGCTGCCATTCCGGCATTCCAGTCGGGCGGCGCCTTCGATGAAAAGACCTATCGCGCGCGCCTTGCCGAAAACCGCATCAGCGACCGCGAAATCCGCGACAGCATCGCCGGCGGCATCCTGCGCCGCCAGCTGCTGGTGCCGATGACCAATGCGCTCGCCATGCCGCGCAGCATGGCGACGGCCTATGCCCGGCTGCTGACCGATGTTCACACCGGCGGCGCCACAATCGTGCCGCTGCCGGCGCTGGTGCCGGCCAGCGATGCCGAAATCGCCGCCTTCTATGCCGCCAACAAGGCCCGTTTCACGCTGCCCGAACGCCGCGGCTTCCGCTGGGCCGAAATCGACCGCGCCGCCATCGCTGCCAGTGTCGCCGTCACAGACGCCGAAATCGCCGCCGCCTTCGCTCGCGACCCGGCGAAATTCGGCGCCGCGCCGACGCGCTTCATCGAACAGGTGGTCGTTGCAGATGAAGCACAGGCGCGCGCGATCGCAGCGGCGGCGGCGAAGGAAGGCTTTGCCGCGGCAGCGCAGCGCCTTGCCGGCTTCGGTGCCGCCGATATTGCCGTCGGGGTTCGCGACCAGGCGCGCTTTGCCCGCGAAACCGGTCCCGCCGTGGCCGCGGCCGCCTTCGCCCTGCCCGCCGGCGGCATCGGGGCGCCGATCCAGACCGATTTCGGCTGGCACGTCGTGCGCATCGCCAGCATCGGCGGTGCCGGCAAGACTGCCGCCGCCGCACGCCCGGCGGTGGAGGCGGAACTGCGCCGCATCGCCGGCGAAAAGGCGGTTTCCGACCTGGTGGCGCGCATCGAGGACGGGGTCGAGGCCGGCAAGGGCTTTGCCGACCTCGGCCGCGAGAACGGCCTCGCCATCCGCAGCCAGCCGCCGCTGAGCGAGGCCGGCAGCGATGGCCGCGGCCCGCCCGACCCGGCCATCGCAGCGATCGCCGCCAAGGCCTTCCTCCACGAACCCAGCGACGGCCCGGCGGTGGAAACCATTGGCGCCGGCGCCGCCGCGCGACTTGTCGTCATCGAAACGACGCAGGTCCTCGCCAGCGCGCCGGCGCCGCTTGCAGAAATCCGCAGCCTTGTCGCGCAGTCGGCCGCGCAGGAAGCAGCGCTGGCCAAGGCGAAGCGCACAGCGGACAGCATCGTCGCGCAAGTCGCCAGGGGCGGGGATTTCAACGCCGCGGTGGCCCGTGCCGACTTGCGCCCACCGCAGCCGGCGCGGGCGCGCCGCGTCGATCTGGCCGGCAACCCCAATGCGCCGCCGATCCTGCAGGCCTTTGTCTCGATCCCGGCCGGCACGGTGCGGGCGCTGCCCTCGCCCGAAGGCTGGGTGCTGATCCATGTCGCGACAGTGACGCCCAGCCCGGAGGACGCGACCATCGTCGAAGGCGTGCGCAGCGATGTGGCGACCGTGCTGCCCGAGGAGTTCGCCCAGGCGATCGCACTGGCCGCCGAACGCCACGTCAAGGTGGTGCGCAACGACAAGGTCGTCGCCGCCGTCGCGGCGCGCCTGACCGGCCAGGATGCACGCTGAGGTGATCGAAGCTGAACCAAACGGGGGGGCGCGGCTCGTCTGGCGGCGCATCGTCGCCGATACCGAAACGCCGGTTTCGGCGATGCTGAAGCTGATGGTGCCGGGGCGCGGCGATTTCCTGCTCGAATCCGTCGAAGGCGGCCAGGTGCGCGGCCGTTATTCGCTGATCGGCCTCGATCCCGACCTGGTGTGGCGAGCAACCGGCAGCCATGTCGAGGTCAACCGCCGCTGGCAGCACGATCGTGACGTTTTCGAGGTGGCGGCGCTGCCGCCGCTCGATGCGCTCCGGGCCATCGTCGCCGAAGCGCAAGCCGAGGTGCCGCCGGAACTGCCGCCGGCGCTGGCGTGCCTCGTCGGCTATATCGGTTACGAGGCGGTCCGACTGGTCGAACCTTCGGTGCCGGCCAACGATCCTTCGCCGCTCGGGCTGCCCGACATGGTGTTCGTTCGGCCGACGCTGATCCTGGTTTTCGATCGGTTGAAGGATGAACTCTACCTGGTCGCGCCGCTGTGGGCAGGCGGCGACGAGGCGAGCGCGCTGGAACGGATCGAGGCAGCGGCAGCGCGGCTCGGCCAGGGGCTGGCGCCGGCTGCGCGGGCGGCGGCGGCGCTTCCCGATGGCGCTGCGGTGCCGCGGCTCGCGGCGGCAGAATATGCAGCGATGGTGGCACGAGCGAAGGACTATATCCTTGCCGGCGACGTCTTCCAGGTCGTGCTGGCGCAGCGTTTCAGTGTCGAATTCCCGTTGCCGCCGATCGATCTCTATCGCGCGCTGCGGCGCATCAACCCGTCGCCGTTCCTGTATTTCCTCGATCTGCCGGGGTTCGCGCTGGTCGGCTCCAGCCCCGAAATCCTGGTTCGGGTGCGCGACGGCGACGTGACGATCCGGCCGATCGCCGGAACGCGGCCGCGCGGCCGCGACGCGGTGGAGGATGCCGAGAATCGTGCCTCGCTGCTCGCCGATGCCAAGGAACAGGCGGAGCATCTGATGCTGTTGGATCTGGGCCGCCACGATACCGGCCGCGTCTCGGCGCCGGGAACGGTGATGGTGACGGACCGCGCGCAAGTCGAATTCTACAGCCATGTCATGCACATCGTATCGAACGTCCGCGGCCGGCTGGCGGCCGGCAAGGACGCCATCGATGCGCTGCTGGCGGGATTTCCGGCCGGCACCGTCAGCGGTGCACCCAAGGTGCGCGCAATGCAGGTGATCGCCGAACTGGAGCCCGAGGCGCGCGGTGCCTATGCCGGCGGGGTCGGCTATTTCAGCCCCGACGGATCGATGGATTCGTGCATCGTGCTGCGCACCGCGGTGGTCAAGGATGGCGTCATGCACGTCCAGGCCGGGGCCGGCATCGTGGCCGACAGCATCCCCGAATATGAACAGCGCGAATGCGAAGCCAAGGCCGGCGCGCTGATGGCTGCGGCAAGGGAAGCGCTGACTGCCGCCGCCGATCCGGGCTATGGGCAATGAGCAACGTCTGATTTCGCGGAGAATTTCGATGCCCAAGGCCATCTGGAACGACGTCACCATCGCCGAATCGAACGACACGGTCGTCGTCGACGGCAACCATTATTTCCCGCTCGCCGCCATCGATCCGGCGCTGCTGAAGCCCAGCGCGACGACCACCGTCTGCGGCTGGAAAGGCACCGCCAACTACTACACGATCGCTGCCGGCGGCGCGGAGAACAAGGACGCCGGCTGGTATTATGCCGAACCCAAAGCCGCCGCCGCCGAAATCAAGGGCCGGGTCGCCTTCTGGAAAGGCGTCCGCGTCACCGCCTGATGCCGAACGCCTGCGCCTGAAAGCAGCAATCGACGCGCAAGTCGCCGCGCTGGTGGCACGCGCCGCGGCGGAGTGCTGGCCGATCAGCGCCGACCATTGTTTCCTGCGCATTGCCTATGACAATGCGGTGGAGGCGCAGTGGGACCGCGTCTGCCCGCGCCCGGCGTGGCGCCATTTGCCGCCCGACCGGCTGGCGGCAGCGCTGGCGACACTGCTGCGAATTTCCAGCGAGGGCGTTGCGGCGCTTCGCCCGCTCAACGCCGCCAGCCTGGCGTGGCGGCGGGCGAATGGCGCCGCATGACGATAGACGGGGCCTGCCGGGGGTCGGATGCGGCCCGACGCGGACGCCTTTACGCTGCGGCATTCTGGCATAGGCGATCGGACAGGCACGGCCGGCCGCCGTTTGCGCAGGGCCGATGCAAAGGTGACGACCGGAAAGTTCCGCGCTAAGCCGCCGGCATGATCCTGGTCATCGACAATTACGACAGCTTCACCTGGAACCTGGTCCATTACCTGATGGAGCTGGGGGCCGAAACCGAAGTCGTCCGCAACGACATGCTGACGGCGTCGGAAGCGTTGGCAAAGCGGCCGCAGGCGATCCTGTTGTCACCCGGGCCGTGTTCACCGAACGAAGCGGGGGTCTGCCTCGATCTGATCGCAGCGGCTGCCGAAGCACGGCTGCCGCTGCTGGGGGTGTGCCTGGGCCACCAGGCGCTGGGGCAGGCGTTCGGTGGTACCGTGATCCGCGCGCCGCAGGTGATGCACGGCAAGACCAGCGCGATTTCGCATGACGGAACGGGCGTGTTCGCCGGCCTGCCATCGCCGTTCCAGGCGACGCGCTATCACAGCCTGATCGTGCGCGAGGCCGATCTGCCGGCCAAATTCCATGTCAACGCCCGCAGCCCCGATGGCATCATCATGGGCATGCAGCACCACGACCTGCCGCTGCACGGGGTGCAGTTCCACCCGGAAAGCATCGCAACCGAACATGGCCATGCGCTGCTGGCGAATTTTCTCGTGCTGGCCGGGATGACGCCGCGGCGGCTGCCCGCCCCGCCGGCTGTGCCGGCTCCGCCGGTCCTGCCGGCGGCAGGCGCGGCATGAAGCTGCCCGATCCGGCCGGGCCGCTGGCACCCGGGCTGGCGGCGGCGGCCTTTGCCGATATCTTCGATGGCCGGGTGGCCGATGACGAGCTGGCGCGCTTTCTGGTGGTGCTTGCCGACCGCGGCGAGACCACCCCCGAAATCGTCGCGGCGGCGAGCGCACTGCGCGCCCGGATGATCGACGGCGTGGCGGCGCCTGATGCCATCGATGTGTGCGGCACCGGCGGCGACGGCAAGCACAGCGTCAACATTTCCACCGCCGTCGCCATCACGGTGGCCGCCTGCGGCGTGCGCGTTGCCAAGCACGGCAACCGCGCCGCCTCCTCCGCCAGCGGCGCGGCCGATGTGCTGGGCGCGCTCGGGGTGCCCGAGGTTGCAACCGATCGGCTGGCGGCGTGCCTCGACGATGTCGGCATCATGTTCCTGCACGCGGCGCGCCACCATCCGGCGATGGCGCGGGTGGCTGGCGTGCGCCGCGCGCTGGCGCGGCGGACGATCTTCAACCTGCTGGGGCCGCTTGCCAATCCGGCCGGGGTGCAACGCCAGCTGGTCGGCGTGTTCGCGCCGGCATGGACGGTGCCTATGGCCGAAGCGCTCCACGAACTGGGATCGGTGCGCGCCATGGTCGTCCATGGCGGCGGCTATGACGAAATGACCGTCACCGGCCCCAGCGATTTCGCGCTTATCGCGCATGATCGGCTGAGCACCGGGCGGATCGATCCGGGCTCGCTCGGTTTGCCGCTGCATCCCGAAAGCGCACTGGCGGGCGGTGACCCGGCGCACAATGCCGCGCGGTTGCAGGCCTTGCTGGGCGGGGAGACGGGGGCGTATCGCGACATGGTCGTGCTGAATGCCGCCGCGGCGCTGACGCTGGCCGATCCGGCGCTGTCGCTCGTGGCGGCGGCGGCGCGGGCCGGCGCCGCGCTCGGCGATGGTGCGGCGGCCGATGTTCTTGCTCGCTGGAAGGCGTTTCGATGACCGATACCCTTGCTGAAATCGTCGCCTACAAGCGCGACCTGGTCGCGGCGGCGCGGGCGGGTGGATCGATCGCCGATCTGGAAACGCGCGCCGCCGCGGCGCCGCCGGTGCGGGGCTTCGTTGCCGCCATTCATGCGGCGCACGCGCGCGGGCATTTCGCGCTGATCGCCGAAATCAAGAAGGCGAGTCCGTCCAAGGGCCTGATCCGCGCCGATTTCGATGCGGCGGTGCTGGCCGCAGCCTATGCCGCCGGCGGGGCGACCTGCCTGTCGGTGCTGACCGAGGATCGCTGGTTCCTCGGCGCCGATGCCTATCTCACCGCAGCGCGAGCGGCGTGCGACCTGCCGGTGTTGCGGAAGGACTTCATCGTCGATCCGTGGCAGGTAATCGAAGCGCGAGCGCTCGGCGCCGATGCGGTGCTGCTGATCATGGCGGCGCTTTCGGATGCGCAGGCGGCAGAACTGGAAGCGGTCGCCATCGCCCATGGCCTCGATGTGCTGGTGGAGGTGCACGACGCCAGGGAACGCGACCGGGCGCTGCAGTTGCGCACGCCGCTGCTCGGCATCAACAACCGCAATCTGAAGACCCTGGCGGTCGATGTCGCGACATCGTTCGCCCTCGCCGACACGCCGGGGCGGCGGACACTCGTGGCCGAAAGCGGGCTGGCGACGCATGACGATCTGGTGGCGCTGGCCGGCGCCGGCATCCGCACCTTCCTGGTCGGCGAAGCACTGATGCGGCAGCCGGACGTGACCGCGGCGACGCGCGCGATACTGGGTCGGGCGGCGTGACGCTGACTCACCTCGATGCCGCCGGCGCGGCACGGATGGTCGACATTTCGGACAAGGCCGCGACGCGGCGCGAGGCGGTGGCGGAAGGGCGAATCACCATGTCGGCCGCGGCGCTGGCGGCGATCGCCGGCCAGGCCGTTGCCAAGGGCGATGTACTGGCAGTGGCCCGCATCGCCGGCATCATGGCAGCGAAGCAGACCGCGGCTTTGATCCCGCTGTGCCACCCGCTGCCGATCGATGCGGTGGCGCTGGACCTGGCGATCGAGGCCGATGGCATCCGCGCGACGGCGACGGTGGCAACGACGCACGGCACGGGCGTTGAAATGGAAGCGATGACCGCCGTCTCCGTGGCGCTGCTGACGGTTTACGACATGGCCAAGGCGATCGATCGCGGCATGCAAATCGGCGGCGTGCGGCTGCTGCGCAAATCGGGCGGGCGATCGGGGCTGTGGCAGCGCTGATCGATTTCGATGCGGCGCTGGCGCGGCTGCTCGAAGGCGCCGGCGCGCTGCCGGCGGAAGCTGTCGCCATCGGCGATGCCGCCGGGCGGGTGCTGGCCGCCGACCTTTCGGCGCGGCTGACACAGCCGCCGTTCGCCGCATCGGCGATGGACGGCTATGCCATCGGGTGGGGGGACATGCCGGGACCGTGGCGTATCGTCGGCGAGGCAGCGGCCGGCCATGGCTGGGCCGGAACGCTGCGGCGCGGCGAGGCAGCGCGGATCTTCACCGGCGCGCCGCTGCCGGCCGGCGCAGATACGGTGGTGGCGCAGGAGGAAGTGCGCCGCGCCGACGATGTCGCGACGCTGGCCGGCGAAGGCCCGCCGCACGCCGGCGCGCATGTGCGAGCGCGCGGCCAGGATTTCGCCACCGGCGACCGGCTGCTCGGGGCCGGTGCAGTGCTGACACCGCCGCGGCTGGGGCTGGCGGCCGCGGCCGGCCATGGCAGCCTGGATGTCGTGCGGCGACCGCGGGTGACGCTGATCGCTACCGGCGATGAATTGGTGGCGCCGGGCAAAACGCCGGATCGTGCGCAGATCGTCAATGCCAACAGCCTGATGCTGGCAGCGCTGTTCACGGCGGCGGGGGCCGAAGTGCACGACCCCGGCATCATCCGCGACGATGGCGAGGCGCTGGCGGCGGCGCTGCGGATGGCCGACGCCGATGTCATCGTCACCATCGGCGGCGCTTCGGTTGGCGATCACGACCTGGTGGTGCCGGTGCTGCGCCGGCTGGGCGCGGAGATCGATTTCTGGCGGATCGCGATGCGGCCGGGCAAGCCGCTGCTTGCGGGGCGGCTGGGGCCGGCGCGCGTCATCGGCCTGCCCGGCAATCCGGTTTCGGCCTATGTCTGCGCGCTGCTGTTCGCGGTGCCGCTGCTGCAGCGGCTGGGCGGGCGCGAACCGCTGCTGCGGCGGGTGGCCCTGCCGTTGGCGACGCCGCTGCCGGCGAACGGCGTGCGCCGCGATCATCTGCGCGCACGACGGACGGCGGATGGCCGCGCCGAGCCTTTCGCGGCACAGGATTCGGCGCTGCTCGGGCGGCTGGCGGCGGCCGAACTGCTGATCGTGCGGATGCCCGGTGCGGGTCCGACCGCAGCCGGGGAAATCGTCGATTGCATCGCACTTGACATATTCTGACCCGTTTCCTAAACGTTCTTCATGTGTTCCTTGGGAGAGGCGACATGCTGACGCGCAAACAACAGGAACTGCTGGGTTTCATCGACACGCGATTGCGTGAGGACGGGGTTTCGCCGTCGTTCGAGGAGATGAAGGAAGCACTGCAGCTGCGATCGAAGTCGGGCGTGCACCGGCTGATCAACGCGCTCGAGGAGCGGAGTTTCATCCGCCGCCTGCCGAATCGGGCGCGAGCGCTCGAAGTCATCCGCCTGCCCGATGCGATGAAGGCACTGGTGCCGCCGCCGCGGTTGAAGCTGGTGCCGCCGGCCCTGGCTCCGGTTGCGGTTGCGGCTGCTGCTCCCGCTCCGCTCTCCGGGGTGCCGGCGCGGCCGCCGGTGCAGGCGATGATTGCTGCCAACGATACCGTGGTGGTGCCGCTGCACGGCCGCATCGCCGCCGGCCTGCCGATGGAAGCGCTCGAAAGCGATCGCTCGCTTTCGGTGCCGGCGGCATTGCTCGGCCCCGGCGATCACTACGCCCTTGAGGTGTCGGGAGACTCGATGGTCGATGCCGGCATTTTCGACGGTGATTATGCTCTCATCCGTCGCTGCGAGGATGCCCGCGACGGCGATATCGTCGTGGCGCTGATCGACGAGGACGAAGCGACGCTGAAATATCTGTTCCGCGACAATGGCATGATCCGCCTCGATCCGGCCAACGCCGCGCACCAGCCGCAGCGCTATCGTCCCGATCGGGTCCGGGTGCAGGGCAAGCTCGCCGGGCTGCTGCGCCGCTACCACTGATCGCGGCAGGGCGCCCTCGCCCGCCAGGGGGGGCCTGCTGCTACGCCGGCTCCCCGTCGTAATAATCGACCGACGCGGTGACCCGGAACATCTCGCGCAGGACGCGAGCCCCGCGCGGGCCGGCGACCATCGATACCTTGCCGCTGTCGGGGTATTCACAGATCTCGACATCGGCGATGGTCGAGACAGCGAGATAGCGCAGCATCTTGGTGCCGGTGTTGATGATCTGGTGCGCCACCTCGCCACCACCGGTCGGGCAGGCGACGACGTCGCCGGCCCGAAGCGGGTGGCGATCGCTGCCGAAGCGTAGCTCGCCATCGCCGTCGAGGATCAGGAACATCTCCTCCTCGCCGTGGTGGCTGTGGAACGGGCATTGCACCTTGCCCGGCGACACTTCGGTCAGATTATAGCCAAGCTTGCGAGCGCCGATGCGGTCGCTGATCTCGGCACGCCGCGAGGTATAGAGGCCATTCTCCTCGACATCGTCGAACGCCGCATCGGCGAGATTGAGGATCGGGTGAGTCATGGCAACCTCCGGTCCGGCAGCGTCAATCGAGGTTGGGCCGGCACCAGATTTCGGCCTGTTCGACCGAAACGCCGCGGCGCTGGGCATATTCGGCAAGCTGGTCGCGGCCGATGCGCGCCACGCCGAAATAGCTCGACTGCGGATGCGCGAAATAGAAGCCCGAAACGCTCGCCGTCGGCAGCATGGCGAAGCTTTCGGTCAGCGTGATTCCGGTCCGCTCCGTGACCTGCATCTGGTCGAACAAAATCGCCTTCAAACTGTGTTCGGGGCAGGCCGGATAGCCGGGCGCCGGGCGGATGCCGGTATATTTCTCGCGGATCAGATCCGCGTTCGAAAGCTTAGGACCGGTTTCATGCCCCCAGATGTCGCGGCGAACGCGTTCGTGGAGATATTCGGCAAACGCTTCGGCGAGACGATCGGCGAGCGCCTTCAGCAAGATGTCCTGATAATCGTCATGCGCTGCCTTGAAGCGGGCCAGATGCGCTTCGATGCCGTCGCCCGCGGTCACCGCGAAACCGCCGAGCCAATCGGCTTCGGCCGAGACGAAATCGGCGAGGCACGAATTCGGCCGGCCTTCGCGCTTGGCGATCTGCTGGCGCAGGAACGGAAAGCGCGCCACTTCCTCGGCACGATTGTCGCCGGAGAATATCGCCACATCATCCGAAAGCGTTCCGGACACGGCGCCGGCCAGCCGCTGCGCCGGCCAGATCGCCACCACACCACGCGGGGTGAGCCAGTTTTCATCGACGATCTGGCCGAGCATCTTCTGCGCATCGGCGAACAGCGCCGTGGCGCTTTCCCCCACCACCGGATCGGTCAGGATCGCCGGATACGGCCCGGCGAGTTCCCACGCCTGGAAGAACGGCGCCCAGTCGATATAGGGGATCAGGTCGGCAACCGTCACATCGTCGATGGTGCGCACGCCGGTCCAGGCCGGACGCACCGGCGGATGCGCGGCAAAGTCCGGAACGAACGGATTGGCGCGCGCCGCTGCAAGGCCGACGAGATCGGACTGTTTGTTGCCGGCGCGCTTGATGCGGATATCCTCATATTCGCGCGCGGTGGCGGTGACGAGTTCGTCCTTCAGCGTATCGGAAACCATCGTGCCGGCGACGCCGACGGCGCGGCTGGCGTCGAGTACATGGATGACCGGGCCCTCATAGGCCGGCGCGATGCGCAGCGCGGTGTGCACGCGGCTGGTGGTGGCACCGCCGATCAGCAGCGGCATCGTCATCCCGGCGCGCTGCATTTCGGCAGCGACCGTCACCATTTCATCCAGCGACGGGGTGATCAGCCCGGACAGCCCGATCATGTCGGCATCGCAATCGTTGGCGGCCTGCAGGATGGTCTGGAACGGCACCATGACGCCCAGATCGATCACCTCGAAATTGTTGCACTGCAGCACGACGCCGACGATATTCTTGCCGATGTCGTGAACATCGCCCTTTACCGTCGCCATCACGATGCGGCCCTTTGACGAGGCGCCGGCGGATTTTTCGGCCTCGATATAGGGCAGCAGGTGCGCGACTGCCTTTTTCATGACCCGGGCGGACTTGACCACCTGCGGCAGGAACATCTTGCCGCTGCCGAACAGGTCGCCGACGACGTTCATGCCGGCCATCAGCGGCCCCTCGATGACATCGATGGGGCGACCGCCGCTGTTCAGGGCCAGCAACCGGGCTTCTTCGGTATCTTCGACGACAAAGGCATCGAGGCCCTTGACCAGTGCGTGTTCGAGCCGCTTTTCCACCGGCAGGAAGCGCCATTCATCGGTGGCCTTTTCCTGCTGCTTGCCGTCGCCCTTGAACTTGTCGGCGATCGCCAGCAGCCGATCGGTCGAATCCGGCCGGCGGTTGAGGACGACATCCTCGCAGGCGTCGCGCAATTCGGGGTCGATCGCGTCATAGACGTCGAGCTGCCCGGCGTTGACGATGCCCATGTCCATGCCGGCGCGGATGGCGTGCAGCAGGAACACCGAATGCATGGCGCGGCGGACGGGTTCGTTGCCGCGGAACGAGAAGCTGAGGTTCGATACCCCGCCCGAAATATGGGCGTGCGGGCAGCGGCGGCGGATTTCGGCGGTCGCTTCGATGAAATCGACGCCGTAATTGTTATGCTCCTCGATACCCGTCGCCACCGCGAAGATATTGGGATCGAATATGATATCGGCCGGTTCGAAACCGATGCCGGTAAGCAGGCGATAGGCGCGTTCGCAGATTTCGACCTTGCGCGTCGCCGTATCGGCCTGGCCCTTTTCGTCGAACGCCATGACGACGGCGGCGGCGCCATAGCGCATCACCTTGCGCGCGTGGTCGAGGAACGGCGCCTCGCCTTCCTTCAGGCTGATCGAATTGACGATGCCCTTGCCGGCCAGGCACTTCAGCCCGGCTTCGATGACGCTCCACTTCGACGAATCGACCATCACCGGCACCCGCGCGATATCGGGTTCGGCGGCGATCAACTTCAGGAACGTGACCATGGCATGTTCGGAATCGAGCAGGCCTTCGTCCATGTTGATATCGATGACCTGCGCGCCGTTTTCGACCTGGGCGCGGGCAACTTCGACGGCGGCGTTGTAATCGCCGGCCATGATCAGTTTCTTGAACGCCGCCGATCCGGTGACGTTGGTGCGTTCGCCGATGTTGATGAACTGGCCGACGGCGGCGGCATCGCGGATTTCGTTGACGGCAGGCGCCGACGGCGGCGCCAGCGCGGCGATGGCGGCGGCATCGATTTCTGCGTCGCGGACAAGCGGCAGGGAAGCGGTCATGCAGCAAAACTCACGGCTTCGAGGCCGGCGAGGCGCAGCGCCGGATGCGTTACAGCGACGGCGCGCGGCGCATGGGCCGAAACGGCCCGCGCCATCGCAGCGATATGCGCCGGCGTGGTGCCGCAGCAGCCGCCAACGATGTTGACAAGGCCCTGCGCCGCCCAATCCCCGACGAGGCCGCCGGTGGTTTCGGCGGCCTCGTCATATTGGCCAAGATCGTTGGGCAGGCCGGCGTTGGGATAGACCTGGATCAGCGTATCGGCGACGCGCGACAAGGCAACGACATAGGGCCGAAGTTCGGTGGCGCCGAACGAGCAGTTGAGGCCCACCGACAATGGCTTCACATGGCGGATCGAGTGCCAGAACGCCTCCACGGTCTGGCCGCTGAGGTTGCGGCCCGACAGATCGGTGAGGGTCATCGACAGCATCACCGGAAGTTCGCGGCCCAGCGCTTCGCCGGCTTCGGCAGCAGCAAAGGCGGCGGCCTTGGCATTCAGCGTATCGAACACGGTTTCGATGAGGATGATATCGACGCCGCCTTCGACAAGCGCATCGATCTGTTCGCGGTAGACCGATTTGACGCCATCGAAATCGACCTCGCGGAAGCCCGGATCGGAAACGCGCGGGGACAGCGAAAGCGTCTTGTTGGTCGGGCCGAGCGAGCCGGCGACGAAGCGCGGCCGGCCATCGGCGGCGGTGGCGCGATCGGCGCAGCCGCGGATGACGGCAGCAGCCGCGCGGTTGATGTCGCCGACCCGATCCTCAAGGCCATAATCGGCCTGGCTGATGCGATTGGCGTTGAAGGTGTTGGTGGCGAGCAGATCGGCGCCGGCGGCGATATAGGCGTCGCAGATCCCGGCGATATCGGCGGGCCGAGTCAGGTTGAGCAAATCGTTGTTGCCCTTCTGATCGTGCGTCACCGCCAGGTCGCCGCGATAATCGGCTTCCTCGAGGCCGAGGCCCTGGATGGCGGTGCCATAGGGACCGTCCTTGATGAGGATGCGCTGGGCGGCGGCGGCACGGAACCGTTCGGCGATGGTCATGGTGGGGCTTTCGTTGGACATCACGCCGCCGCCTCGAGCGCCACCGGCTGCGGGCGAACCCCGAGCATGTGGCAGATGGCATAAGACAGTTCGGCGCGGTTCAGCGTGTAGAAATGGAAATGCCGGACGCCGCCGGCATAGAGCCGCCGGCACATTTCGGCAGCGACCGTGGCCGCAACCAGGCTCCGCGCCGCCGGCTTGTCATCAAGGCCTTCGAACAACGTCGCCATCCAGCCGGGCACCGCGGTGCCGCAGGGCTCGGCCATGCGCTGCAGATTGGCGAAATTCGAAACCGGCAGGATGCCGGGGACGATTTCGGCCGTCACGCCGCGCGCCGCGGCGGCATCGCGGAAGCGGAAGAAGGTTTCCGGCTGGAAAAAGAACTGCGTGATCGCCCGGCTGGCGCCGGCGTCGAGCTTGCGCTTCAGATTGTCGATATCGTCATCGAGGCAGGCCGCTTCGGGATGACCTTCAGGATAGGCGCCGACCGAGATTTCGAACGGCGCAACGGCGCGCAGGCCGGCAACAAGCTCGGCGGCATTGGCATAGCCATCGGGGCGCGCTTCGAACGACTTGCCCTTCACCGGCGGGTCGCCGCGCAACGCGACGATGTGGCGAACCCCGGCAGCCCAGTAATCGCGAGCGATGGCTTCGATTTCGGAACGGCTGGCCTCAACGCAGGTCAGATGCGCCGCCGCCGGCATCGCCGTTTCGCGCGCGATGCGGGCGACGGTGGCATGGGTGCGTTCGCGCGTCGAACCGCCGGCGCCATAGGTGACCGAGACGAAGCGCGGACCCAGCGGCGCCAGCGTTTCCACCGATTCCCACAGCGTCGTTTCCATCGCCGGCGTCTTGGGTGGGAAGAATTCGAAACTGACGGCGATGTCGCCGGGCACATCGGCGAACATCGGGCCATCGAGCGCGCGCGCTGCCTCTGCCATCTGACCCAGTGAAAGCGTCATGCCGCCTGCCTTTCCAATTGTCTCGAACCCAGCCACAGCGTGACCCCCAGCCCATCGGGCACCGGCAGCTGCGCTGCCACCTGCGCCACCAGCCCTGCCCCCGCCAGCCATTCGCACACCTGTGCTTCGGCAAAGCCGAGGCGGACATGACGACGCTGGCTGCGCAATTCCTCGCGCGCATGCGGCATCAGATCGACGATCAACAGCCGGCCGCCGGGGGCGAGCACGCGTGCTGCCTCGCCGATCACTGCCGCCGGATCATCGGCGAAGTGCAGCACCTGGTGCAGCACCACGGTATCGACACTGCCCGCAGCGCGCGGCAATGCGTACATGTCGCCGTGGCGAACTTCGGCAGCGACAAGCCCGCGCGCTTCGATGCGGCTGCGCGCCAGTCGCAGCATCTCGGGGTTGCGATCGAGGCCGAGCGCGCTCGATGCGCGGGACCCGAGCAGCTCGATCATGCGGCCGGTGCCGGTGCCGACATCGACCAGCGCGCCGAGCGGATGGCTGCCGAGCGCCGCGACGATCGCAGCCTCGACCGCCGCCTCGCTGGTGTGCAGCGATCGTTCTCGGTCCCAGGCTTCGGCGTGCGCAGCGAACCAGGCATCGGCGGCGGCAGCGCGTTCGGCGCGAACATCGGCAAGACGCGCCTGGTCATCGGCGCCGGCATCGGCCGCCAGCGCATCGATCGCCGCCAGCACCGGCGCGCTGGTATCGGCGGCACCGAGACGGACAAAGACCCAGGCGCCTTCCTTGGCGCGGACGACGAGACCGGCGTCCGCAAGGATCTTGATATGGCGCGAAACGCGCGGCTGGCTCTGGTCGAGCACCGCGGCGATTTCGCCGACCGAAAGCTCGATCCCGCGCACCAGCAGCAGGATGCGCACCCGGCTCGGGTCGGCAAGCGCCCGCAAGATGGCCAGCAATCGCGTCACGCCGACAGGACATAAAGACATCTTTATATGTGTCAAGCGACACGCGCGCCGCGACGGCCGCGGGCTTTGCGACTTGCCGTCGCGGCCCCGCTGTGCGAGCCGCCGGGGCGATGCGTGATGCGCGGATGAAGGGTTGCTCGATGCGCTTGTGGTCTTGCGGTAGTTTGGGACGGACGGTGATGGTGGCGACGGCGGTGCTGCCGCTGGCGGCGTGCACGACCACCATGCCGCGCGCCGGCGATCTGCCGGCGCCGGAGGCCGATCGCTGGGAAAAGACCAACCGCCGCGTCTATGCCCTGAACAAGCAGATCGACCGCTTTGCTTTCAAGCCGGCGGCGAAGACCTATCGTTTCGTCACGCCGCGGCCGCTGCGCACGGCGATCGCCAACGGTTACAGCAACTTCGGGGAACCGGCGAACTTCGTCAACGCACTGTTGCAGGGCAAGCTGGCACAGGCGTTCCGGACCTTCGATCGCTTTTTGATCAACAGCATCCTGGGTGTCGGCGGGCTTGCCGATCATGCCACCGGCATGGGGCGGCCGCAGGAAGCTGAGGATTTCGGCCAGACGCTGGCGTGGTGGGGTGTCAAATCGGGCCCCTATGTGGTGATGCCGATCTTCGGGCCATCGACCCTGCGCGACGGCTTCGGCTTCGTCGCCGACCAGCTCGCCGATCCGGCCAGCCTGGGGCGCAATGCGCTGTTTGGCCCGCCGCGCTGGATCCGTCTGGTGCAGACCGGCGGCCAGCTTGTCAACCTGCGCTCGCGGGTGATCGACCAGGGCGGCGACCAGCTTCTCGCCGACAGTCTCGATGAATATACACTGGTCAAATCGGCGTGGCTGCAACGCCGTAAGTCGTTGCTTTACGATGGCAACCCGCCGATCGACGACAGCGAGTACGACGATCTGCCGGCCGAACCCGAGGCAGCGGTGCCGGCTGCGGTGACGCCCGATGCGATGGCGCCCGCCGAGCCGGACGCCGTTCTGGCCCCGGTTACACCGCCGGAGGGTGCGCCGGCGGAAATTGCGCCAGCGCCTATGCTGCCTGCCGATCCGGCGCCACCGCTACCCCCGCGATAAGCGGCACCAGCGGCGCCATCGCGCCGAACGCCGGCTCGATCTGCGCGACCAATGGCGGCAGCGCGAAACCGGCGGAGCGCACCATTGCAGCGCTGTCGCGGTTGAGGTTGCAGCCCACCGCCACGACGCGCTGCACGGGGTTGAGCCGGTCTTGCCAGCGGCGGCGGCGCGGATCGTCGCTGGCGACATGTTCGAGGAACAGGAAACGCCCGCCCGGCCGCAGCACCCGCCGCACTTCGGCCAGGACGCGCGGCGGATCGGCGACGCTGCACAGCGTCAGGCAGCAGACGACGCAGTCGAAAATGGCGGCGTCGAAGGGCAGGCTCTCGCCGCCGCCGGCGATCTGCGTCACCGGCACCGGCGACACCGCCAGCCGGTCCGCCGCGCGCCGTGTCATGCCCGCCGAGGGTTCGACAACGGTCAGCCGGGTGACCTTTGCGGAATCGTAAAAGGGCAGCGTCGCACCGCAGCCGAAGCCGATTTCGAGCACGTCGCCGGCCGCCTGCGCGACCAGCGCGCGGCGCCGGGCTTCGATGTTCGGATGCCCGAGCGAGCGATCGAGCAGCCATGGAAACAGTCGTTCGGCGTAAATCCCCATCGGCACAGCCTGCGCCATGGTAGCGGCGACGGCAAGCCTCGTGCTACGCCCCACAGCATGCATCGTCCCGTCTCCCCTGCGCTGCTCGCCATGATTTCGGGCCTCGTGCTGCTCGCCGGTTGTGGCAGCGAGGATCCCGATGCCCGCACCACGCCGGCCGAAAGCAAGGTCGCCGAAAAGGCGGTTGCCGACGTCGATGCTGCAACCGCCGCCGCGGCGAAGTAAGCCGAATGGCTCCGGCCGCGGCGGGGCGAAGCGACGAGCAGCGGAACCGCGCATGACGGCCCCGGCTTTGCGGCATACCCAGCCCCGAAGGAAATCACGCCATGCGCAATGTCTTCCGAACTGCCCCGATCCTCGTTGCCGTCCTTGCCGTCGGCCTTGCCGCCTGCGGTGAAAAGCGCACCGATTCCACCACCGGCGCCGCCTCCGACACCAGCGGCAGCAGCACTTCCGGCGGCATGACCGGCGGCACCAGCAGCGCCGGTGACCCGATGACCGGCGGTTCTACCGGCACCAACAACGGCATGGCCGGCACCGGCGCTACCGATGCCACCAACGGCAGCACCAGCAATGTCGATACCACCGGTACCGCCGGCACTACCCCGGGCGGCGCCATGTACGGCGGCGACACCAGTTCGGCCCCCGATCGCGGCGCCGGCATGGGCAGCCCCGGCAATGCGGCCGGCAGCTCGATGGGCGCCGGCGCCGCCGCCCCCGGCAGCGATACGGCGACCGTACCGCCGCGCTGAGGCGGAGGCTGCACAAGCGACGAAAAGGGCCGCCGGTGTTGCCACCGGCGGCCCTCTTTGCGTGAGGCGAAGGTTGCCGGACTTAGAAGTCCATGCCGCCCATGCCGCCCATGCCGCCGCCCATGCCGCCGCCGGCGCCAGCGCCCTTGTCGTCGGCCGGAAGTTCGGTGATCGCAGCTTCGGTGGTGATCAGCAGCGAGGCAACCGAAGCGGCATCCTGCAGCGCGGTACGCACCACCTTGGTCGGATCGATGACGCCGGCGAGAACCAGGTTCTCGTAGACATCGGTCTGGGCGTTGAAGCCGATCGTGTCGTCGTTGCCGTCGAGCAGCTTGCCCGAGACGACGGCGCCGTCATGGCCGGCGTTCGAAGCGATCTGGCGCACCGGAGCGAACAGCGCGCGGCGGATGATGTCGACGCCGCGGGTCTGGTCATCGTTGGCGCCCTTCAGGCCTTCGAGAGCCTTGGTGGCGTAGAGCAGCGCCGTGCCACCGCCCGGAACGATGCCTTCTTCGACGGCAGCGCGGGTGGCGTGCAGGGCATCGTCGACGCGATCCTTGCGTTCCTTGACTTCGACTTCGGTCGAGCCGCCGACCTTGATGACCGCGACGCCGCCGGCGAGCTTGGCAAGGCGCTCCTGCAGCTTTTCCTTGTCATAGTCGCTGGTGGTGATTTCGATCTGGGCACGGATCTGTTCGACACGGCCCTTGATGCTGTCGGCTTCGCCGGCGCCATCGACGATGGTCGTGTTGTCCTTGTCGATGGTGACGCGCTTGGCCTGGCCGAGCATCGGCAGGGTGACATTCTCCAGCTTGATGCCGAGGTCTTCCGAAATCATCTCGCCCTTGGTCAGCACGGCGATATCTTCCAGCATCGCCTTGCGACGATCACCGAAGCCCGGCGCCTTGACGGCGGCAACCTTGAGGCCGCCGCGCAGCTTGTTGACCACCAGCGTGGCCAGCGCTTCGCCTTCGACGTCTTCGGCGATGATCAACAGCGGGCGGCCCGACTGGACCACCGCTTCGAGCACCGGCAGCAGCGCCTGGAGGTTCGACAGCTTCTTCTCGTGGATCAGGATGTAGGGCGAATCGAGTTCGACCTGCATCTTTTCCGGATTGGTGATGAAGTAGGGCGAAAGATAGCCGCGGTCGAACTGCATGCCCTCGACGACGTCGAGTTCGCTGTCCATGCCCTTGGCTTCTTCGACGGTGATGACGCCTTCCTTGCCGACCTTTTCCATGGCCTTGGCGATCATGTCACCGATTTCGCTCTCGCCATTGGCCGAGATGGTGCCGACCTGGGCGATTTCCGACGTGCCGGCGACCGGCTTCGAACGCGCCTTCAGATCCGCGACGACCTTGCCGACGGCCAGATCGATGCCGCGCTTCAGGTCCATCGGGTTCATGCCGGCGGCGACCGACTTCATGCCTTCGCGAACGATGGCCTGGGCCAGCACGGTGGCGGTGGTGGTGCCGTCACCGGCGATGTCGTTGGTCTTCGAAGCGACTTCGCGGACCATCTGGGCACCGAGGTTTTCGAACCTGTCCTTGAGTTCGATTTCCTTGGCGACGGTGACGCCGTCCTTGGTGATGCGCGGGGCACCGAACGACTTTTCGATGACGACGTTGCGGCCCTTGGGACCCAGCGTCACCTTGACGGCATCGGCGAGGATGTCGACGCCGCGCAGGATGCGCTCACGCGCGTCGCGGCTGAACTTGACGTCTTTGGCTGCCATGATCTGTTCCTTATTTTACATATTTTACGAATTCGGGGATTTTCGGCGACCTGGCCCTGATCGGCAGCGCCGACCCGGCGGGATCAGCCGAGAATACCCAGGATATCGCTTTCCTTCATGATGATCAGGTCTTCGCCACCGACCTTGACCTCGGTGCCCGACCATTTGCCGAACAGGATCTTGTCGCCGGCCTTGACCTCGAGCGGGTGGACGGTGCCGTCATCGCCGCGGGCGCCGGTGCCGACGGAGACGACTTCGCCTTCCTGCGGCTTTTCCTTGGCGGTATCGGGGATGATGATCCCGCCGGCGGTCTTTTCTTCGGCTTCGACGCGGCGCACGAGCACCCGGTCGTGGAGCGGACGGAATGTCATTTTGAGCCCTCACTTGCTTTGATCTGGCCTGCTGGCACTCAACGGAAGCGAGTGCCAGCAGTGGCTGACATATGCTCCCGGGCCCGCCGAAGGTCAACCCGCCATGGGCTGTTCGGGGCGCGTGAACCGGGTTCGGCCGGCCCGATCGGCGTGACGGCGGTCACGCACGATCGACGGTCGTGCAACTAAGACAGGCGCCGCGGCGGGAGCTTCGGGCGGCGTCTTTCGATCGATTGACTCCGGTTGGCGAGATGTTACTCAAGCCGGAACAAAGTGTCGCAGGGGTGCGTCGAATACGACCGGCAGCAGCGTTCGAGGGAGCCGACAGCGGCGGGCATCCGCGGTCGACTTTCGGGGGAAAGTCAATGACGTCGATCAGGGCAAGTCAGTTCGGAACGAGTCGCCGGCCGCAGCGCTGGCGCTGGCAGGCGGGCGCCGTGACGATCGCACTCGCCGCGGCGGGCCCTGCATTTTCGCAAGTTGCAACACCGGTCATTCCCGGGCGGCCGCAGGTCGAAACACCCACCGACACCGGTGACCAGGAACGACGCGCGCCGCGCGTCGATGTGCGCGGCGGGATCGAAACCGCGCCCTGCCCGCTCAGCGAATCGCAGGTGCGTGTCAGCCTTGCCGGCGTGCGATTCGAAGCTCCCGGCGGCGGCGATGTCCCGGCGGCGCTGGCGGCATTGCTCGCCGGCGTCGGCCCGGCGCAAACCGGCGACCAGTCGATCGCAGCGGTTTGCGACATCCGCGACCGCGCCAATACCGCGCTGCAGGGCGCCGGCTACATCGCTTCGGTGCAGATTCCGCCGCAGGAAATTGCCGATGGCACGCTGCGCCTCGTCGTCGTCACCGCCCGGCTTTCCGAAGTCCGGGTGCGCGGCGACGTCGGCCGCTATCGCCGCCAACTGGCGCCGCGGATCGCCGCGATCAAGGCGCTCGATCCGCTCAATCGCTTCGATGTCGAGCGCATCCTGCTGCTGGCCAATGACATTCCCGGCGTCGCGATGACGCTGGCGCTGCGGCCGTCGGGCGGCGCTGCCGGCGAAGTGATCGGTGACCTGACCGTCGTTGCCCGGCGCGGATCGCTGATCGCCAACATCCAGAACAGCGGATCGAAGCAGATCGGCCCGTGGATCGGTTCACTGCGCGGCGAACTCTACGGCCTGACCGGCCTTGCCGACCGCACCGCAATCACCTTTTCCAACAGCCTGGGCGACTGGAACGAGACGCATCTTGTCCAGATCG
This sequence comes from Sphingomonadales bacterium, assembly GCA_038210855.1. Classification (GTDB taxonomy): domain Bacteria; phylum Pseudomonadota; class Alphaproteobacteria; order Sphingomonadales; family Sphingomonadaceae; genus Sandarakinorhabdus. The sequence continues at coordinate 30,425 of JBBQWE010000010.1, forward strand.
GGCATGACTTCGGCATCGGGTCGCGCGGCATCCGGGCCGGCCTGCGCCTCAGCTATGCCGATTCGAACCCGGAAATCCCCGACTTCGACCTCAATTCGAATTCGCTGATCGCCGGGTTCGACATCACCGCGCCGCTGCTTCGGCGCATCGATCGCGAGCTTTCGGTGACCGGCGGTTTCGAACTGCTCAACCAGCGCACCGTGATCCGCGATGCCAGCGGCAACATCCCCTTCACGCGCGACCGGTTGCGGATTTTCTATCTGCGACTGGAAGGCGATACTCGCACGCTGGACGATGCCGGCGCACCGCTGTGGCGGCTGCATGGCCGCGTCGAAGCGCGCTTCGGCACCGATATCCTCGGTGCCAGCCGCCGCGGGGTCAGTGTCGACAATTTCCAGCCGTCGCGCTTCGACGGCAACCCGCAAGCCATCGTGCTGCGCGGTGAACTGCAACAGGATCTGGCGCTGGGCCGCTGGGTCAATTTCGGCGCCGCCGTGTTCGGCCAATGGGCGAACGCGCCGCTGCTCAACCTCGAAGAATTCTCGATCGGCAACCTGACCTATGGCCGTGGCTATGATCCGGGCTCGAACGGTGCCGATCGGGTGATCGCGCTGCGTGCCGAACCGCGGGTGCGGCTGCCGATCTTCCGCAAGGTCGGGGTCGAACTGACCGGGTTCTTCGATTACCTCAAGATCTACAATCTCGATCCCGGCGCGTTGGAAAACAATCGCGAGCTGAAATCGGCGGGCGGCGGCGTGCGCTTCACCCTGCCGAACCGCCTGGTTCTCGACATCACCTACGCCAAGCCGCTCGACCGGGTATTGTCCACCGACGATGCGCCACCGCCCGGCCGCGTGCTGGTAACCCTTACAACCAAGATTTTGCCCTGGGGAGCCGGTCGATGAGCGTGCTGGTTCGGAACGATCTTGGCGGCGCCTCGCTGCGTCGCCGGCGGTTGGCGGCGGCCATCCTGGCGACGACCGCGCTGGTGCTGGCGACGCCGGCGGCAGCGCAGGTGCTGCCGGTCGTCACCAACGACGATGGCGCCGACCTCAGCAATTTCGATATCGGCAGCAACAATGATTTCGGCCTGCGGGTCGACCTCGGCAACGAGAGCCGGGTCATCGACTGGGCCAGCTTCAATGTCGGCAGCGCGACGTCGAGCGTGGAGCGGGTCGATTTCGTTTCCAACGGCAACACCGCGCGCACGGTCATAAACCGGGTCGACGCCGGCAATCCGTCGGCGATTTTCGGCAAGATCACGGCCGAAAACCAGATCGCCGTCTGGCTGGTCAACCCGTCGGGCATCACCTTCAACAGCACCGGTGGTTTTTCGGGCGGCAGCCTTGTCCTGACCACCGCAGCCCTGACCGCGGCGCCCGTCGCCAACCAGCGCCTGCAGATCGATGCGGCCAATGGCGCGGCGATCACCATCGCCAGCGGCGCAACCCTGCTCGCGACCGGCAGCGTCGTTGCCGTCGCGCAGAACATCGCAGTCAATGGCCGCATCGCTGCCGACAATACGGGCAGTTTCAACAACGCCGGCAACGTCATCAACGACGGCACCGACGATGGCATCGGCAATGTCGCCCTGATCGCGGCCACCGATGTCATCATCCCGACCGATCCGGGCAGTCCTTTCGGCGTGACCATCACCGCCGGCACGCGTGTCGGCAGCGCAACGCTGGCCGCCAACGGCGCCATCAGCGGCGCGAATGTCCGGATGATCGGCAGCGCCGCCAACGCCGTCAACCTGCTGCTGTCGGTCGGCAGCGGCGCCGAACTGACGGCCACGGCTATCGGCAACCGCGTGGTGATCGCCAGTGGCGCCGCCGCCAATGGCGCCGCGATCGGCGGCGTTGCCATCGACAACAACGGAACGGCGCAGATCAGCACCGCCGGCACGATCACCGGCCACATCATCGAACTGGCAACCACGGGCAACCTCGCCGCCAGCGGTTTGTTGACCGGAACCAGTTCCGGCACGGCGATCACGCTGACAGGGGCCGATATCACCGGCATCGCTGCGGGAAGCCTCGACCTGACCGCCGCGGCCGGCGGCATCAATGCCCACAGCCTCGGCAGCATCACGCTCGGCGATGTCACGGTGCTCGACAGCCTGACCATCACCGCGCCGGTCAATCTGACGCTGGGCAACGTCACGCTGACGGGGGCTTCGGCCGATCTGACCCTGACCGCGACCGCCGGCAACCTTGCCGTCGGCGCACTGGGTGCCGGCGACGATGTCGCGCTCAGCGCCGTGGGTGGCAGCATCACGCTGGGCGGCAATGTCACCGCCGGCACCGGCGACGACCAGGGCGACCTGACTGCAACCGCGGAAAGCCTGGTGCTGGGCGACGATACGCTGTCGGCGACTGGCCTTGTCGACCTGACTGCGACTGCTGGCAGCCTTGCCGGCAGCAACGGCCTTGTCGTCACGTCCAACAGCGGCAACACGGTCGATGCCGGAACAGCGCGCGAACTGCGCCTGTCCGCAACCGGCGGCAGCATCAGCGTTGCCGGCAGCACGCTCAACGGCGGCGCCGATGGCACGCGGTCGGCGGTGAACGTTACACCCCCGGCCGGGCCTTCGGTGGTCACGCTCGGCACGGTCAACGCCCGGGCGCTCGGCATCGGCGCCGGCACCGCGGCGACCGATGTCACCATCGGCGCCGCGACGTTGGTCGACGATTTCACCCTGACCCTGACCGCCGGCGACTTCGCCGGCGCCATCACCAGCGGCGGCAGCATCACCATTACCGCCGATGTCGGCGCGATCAACGCCGGAGCGATGACCGCCGGCGGCGATCTCAACCTCGACGCGAACGGATTGCTGGCAGCAGCAACGCTCGCCGCCGGCGACGATATCGCGTTGACCGCCGGCAGTTTCGTAACGCTGACCGGGAATGTCACCGCCGGCACCAGCAACGCCCAGGGCGATTTCACCGCCGACGGCCAGACAGTGCAGCTCGGCAGCGGCACGCTGCGCGCCACCGGCCGGATCGAACTGGCCGCCGATACCGGCGCGATCATCGGTGCCGCCGGGCTTTCGATCATTTCGAACAGCGGCAACGCAGTCGATCCCGGCACAGCGCGGGCGATCCGGCTTTCGTCGAACGCCGGCAGCATCGCGCTGGGCGGATCGACTCTCTCCGGCGGCAGCAACGGGCTCGCTTCGGCTGTCGTGGTGACACCGGCCGCGGCGCCGCAGCAACTGATCCTCGGCACGGTCAACGCGCGCGCGCTGCTGATCGGCGGCGGCACGGCCGCGAGCGACGTCACGCTTGGCACCACGGCGCTGGTCGATGATTTCGCGTTGACGCTGACCAGCGGCGATTTCAACGGCCGCGTCACCGTTGCCAACGGCAGCATCGCCATCACGGCCGACACCGGCAGCATCACCTCGTCGCGCCTCGCGGCATTCGAAGCGGTTACCGCCACCGGCGTGACACTGGCGATCGGCGAAGCCCGCGCCGGCTTCGGCAACGTCGGCAGCGATTTCGATGTAACGCTGACGGCGACGAACACGCTGTCTCCGGGGCTGGTTTCAGCCACCGGCGACGTGCGGCTGACCAGCACCAGCGGCAATCTGGCGATCACCGGCGCGTTGAGTGCCGACGACGATGTCGTGTTGAGCGCTGTCAACGGCAGCATCACGCTCGGCGGCAATGTCACCGCCGGCACCGCCGACACGCAGGGCGATTTCGCCGCGACGGCGCGCAGCCTGGCGCTCGGCAACGATACGCTCGCCGCCACCGGCCTTGTGAGCTTGGTGGCAACCGCCGGCACCCTTGGCGGCAGCGCCGGCCTTGTCGTTACCGCAAACAGCGGCAACATGGCCGATGCCGGGGATATCCGCAGCCTTAGCCTGTCGGTAACGGGGGGCAGCATCGCGCTGGCCGGAACGACGCTGAACGGCGGCAGCGATGGCACGCGCTCGGCCGTGCTGGTCACGCCGCCGGCCGCTCCCGCTACCGTCACGCTCGGCTCGGTCAACGCGCGCGCGTTGCAGTTCGCAGGCAGCACTGCTGCCACCGATGTCACCATCGGCAATGCCGCACTGGTCGACGATTTCACCCTGAGCCTGACGAGCGGCGATTTCGCCGGACAAGTCAGCAGCGACGGCAATATCACCATCATCGCCAATGTCGGCGATATCGACGCCGCCGGTCCGTTCGTCGCCGGCGGCGATATCGACCTGACAGCGACCGCCGGGCAGATCAGCGCCGGCAGCCTGACCGCCGGCGACGATATCGGGCTTGCCGCTGCCGACAATATCGCATTGACGGGCAACAGCCGCGCGGGTGCCGCCAATGCGCAAGGCGATATCGCGATCAATTCGGGCGGCGGCATCCAGGTTACCGGCCCGGGCAGTGTCATCGCTTCGGGCGCCATCGCGCTTGCCGGCGGCGCCCAGCCAATCTCGCTTTCGAGCGGAATCGTCATTCGGTCCAACGAGCAGGCCGGCGGCACCAGCCTCGCCGATGCCGGCGACACCCGCGCTATCACCATCATCACCAACAGCCAGCTGCTAAGCGCGACGAACGCGACGCTGGCCGGCGGTGTGGCGCGGCAGTCGCGGATATTCATCAGTGTGCCCGATCGCGCCGACCAGGAATCGCAGCTCGGCACCGTCCGCGCGCGCGGGCTGGCGTTCAACTCGGCGGGCAGTCCGGAAGGCACGACGACCGGCTCGTTCCGGCTGGTCGACGGCCTGCTCACCGAAGGCTTCGGCCTGGCCTCGCTGACCAACGTGCAGGGCGTGCGCATCGGTCGGCTGGAAACCACCGCCGGCAGCATCTCGATCACTGCCACCAACAATATCAGCGGGCTTTCGCCGGGCGTTGCCGGGCGGTTGATCACCGGGCTGCAGGGCGCGACGCTGATTGCCGGCGGCGCGGGCAGCGACCTGACCCTCGTCGGCCAGACCATCCAGCTCGGCAATTCCGCTGTCGCCGACCCCGAAGCCAGCCGCGCGGCGCGCAATGTCAGCCTTTCGGCGGTGCAGGGCATCGATGTGATCGGCATCACCGCGACCGCCGGCAATCTGACGCTTGCTGCCGGCACCGGCGGCGTGCCGGCCACCGCGACGCTGATCGCGCGCGATG
>JBBQWE010000011.1:0-34859 GCA_038210855.1 Sphingomonadales bacterium
GTTCGACGGTGCGCACCACCGGTTCGAGGGCCGCCCATACCGGTGCGCGCGCCATCGAGGCGCCACGCCGCCCCGTCGCCCGCGCGCGCGCGAGATGGTGATCGACATAGCGGCGCATTGCCTGCACCTGCTGCGCCACCACCAGCGCCAGCGGATCGCTGCGGCCTTCGATTTCGCCGATCAGCACGCTCATCGGGGTTTTCAGCGCATGGGCAAGGTTGCCGGCGTGCAGCCGCGCCGCGTCGGCCGCGCGTTCGTTGTGATCGAGCAGTTCGTTGATCTCGCCGACCAGCGTCGCCACCTCGATCGGCACATCGCTGTCGACGCGCCGCGCGGCGCCCGACCGGATCGCCGCGATGCCGCGGCTGACCCGCCCCAGCGGTGACAGGCCGACCAGCGACTGCAGCGCCGCCAGCGCCAGCAGCGACAGCGCCAGCACGCCCAGCGACCAGAACACGATGGTGCGGACCTGGGCGATCTGGGCATCGAGGTCGCGGGTGGATTGCGCCACCTGGAAATAGAAGGCGTCGCGCGTGCCGGGCAACCGCACGCTGCGCCCGACGATGCGCAACGGTTCCTCGGCAAAGCGCCGGGAGGCGAAGCGGCACGGCTGGCGGCAATCGCCCGGCGGCGTCTGCGCGAGGCTGCGGTCCCACAGCGACCGCGAGCGGAAAGGTTCATGCCCGCGGCCCGACACCTGCCAGTAGAGGCCGGAATAGGGCAGCAGGAAGCGTTCGTCGCCAAGGCCGATGCGGAAATGCACTTCGCCGCTGTCGTCGATATCGGCGGCGCTGATCATCGAAGTCAGCGCGAAATCGAGCTGGCCTTCGAAATTGCTGGTGATGGTATCGACCAGCACGCGATCGAGCGCATAGCCACCCAGCCCGAGCACCGGCACGATCCACGCCGCCGCCAGCGCCACCATGCGCAGGCGCAGAGAACGGGTGATCCAGCCACCGCGCGGAGCTGCAGCGAGGGCCGCGGCCGGCGCAGCGGCGGCCGGATCAGATATCGTTGAGGCTGTAGCCAAGACCACGCGTCGTGCTGATCAGTTCCGGCCCGAGCTTCTTGCGGATGCGAGTGATGAATACCTCGATGGTGTTCGAATCGCGGTCGAAGTCCTGGTCATAGATATGTTCGATCAGCTCGGTCCGGCTGACCACCTTGCCCTTGTGGTGCATGAGGTAGCTGAGCAGCTTGAACTCCTGCGCTGTCAGCTTCACCGGCTCGCCGTTCAGCGTGACCCGGCCCGACCGCGAATCGAGGCGGACACCGCCGGCGGTGAGTTCCGAAGTCGCCTGGCCGGCGGCGCGGCGGATGAGGGCACGCAGCCGGGCGATCAGTTCCTCGGTCTGGAACGGCTTGGCGAGATAATCGTCGGCGCCGGCATCGAGCCCGGCGACCTTGTCCGACCAGCTGTCGCGCGCCGTCAGCACCAGCACCGGCATGATATGGCCATCGCGGCGCCAGCGATCGAGGACGGTCAGACCATCGACTTCGGGCAGGCCGAGATCGAGCACCACCGCGTCATAGCTTTCGGTCGATCCCAGATAATGGCCGTCCTCGCCATCGCTGGCGGTGTCGATCGCATAGCCGGCGGCTTCCAGCGCCGTCTTCAACTGGCGCAACAAATTCGGTTCGTCCTCGACAATCAGGACGCGCATGGCAGGACCCGCATGGCAAAAGCCTCAATAATTCCGGCGCCGGCGCCCCGATGCGGCCGGCGGTATCGGCTGCATTGTATAGGGATCGACGTCAACATTGAAAACATTGCCGTCGTTTCGGATGAATCGCAGCCGCAGCACATCGCCGAAATCGTCCTGGACCCCGATGAACTTGGCACCCATGCGCTGTTCGATCTGGCGGACGACGACCGGGAAATTGGCACGCGCGGCATCGGCATCCGGTTGATCGGCCATGACCGGTGCCACCAGCAACAGTCCGGCAACTGCCAAGCTCAGCAGGCGTTTCCCCAAGGTGAAAAGTACCGACATCTGTCGTGTCCTTATGCGTCCCGGCAGTGAATGTCCCCTGAATGTTGGCCGGCCGATGGGCCGCCTGCGGCGCTGTCCGAATTGCCTCGCCGGCGATTTGCCGCCACAGGCAGCGCGCGCCTGCGAAAGTCGATCATGCCCGAACCCGTCCTTACCCTCGAAAATGCCGGTCTCAAACAGGGTGCCGGCTGGCTGTTCCGCAACCTCGATCTGACCATCGATGCGCGCGACCGGCTGGCGCTGATCGGCCGCAACGGCGCCGGCAAGACCACGCTGCTCAAGCTGATTGCCGGCGAGATCGAACTCGACGAAGGCCGCCGCGCCGTCTCGCCGGGCTTGCGCATCGCCCGGCTGGAACAGGATCCGCCGGTCGCTGGCTTCGCGACGCTGGGCGACTGGGTGCGGGCGGCCAAGGATTCGCCGCCCGATCACGAGCTGGAAGCCATCGCCGATCGCCTCGGCGCCGATCTCGATCGCGAGGCGGCGACCGCATCGGGCGGGGAGCGTCGCCGCGCCGCGCTGGTGCGCACGCTTGTCGGCGAGCCCGGCCTGCTGCTGCTCGACGAGCCGACCAACCACCTCGACATCGCTGCCATCGAATGGCTGGAAAACTGGGTCGATCGTGCCAGTTGCGGTTTCCTGACCATCAGCCACGATCGCGCCTTCCTGACCCGGCTGACGCGCAACTGCCTGTGGCTCGACCGCGGCACCCTGCGCCGTGCCGAAGTCGGCTTCGGCGGCTTCGAAGCCTGGTCGGAACGGATCGCCGAGGAAGAAGCCAAGACTGCCTCCCGTCTCGACGCGCGGTTGCGGCAGGAGGAACATTGGCTGCAACGCGGCGTCACCGCGCGGCGCAAGCGCAACCAGGGCCGGCTTTCGAAGCTGATCGAGTTGCGCGAAACCCGCCGCGCAATGACCGGCGGCGAAGGCGTCGCCAAGATCGCCACCAGCAGCGACGACAGCCAGACCAAGGTGCTGATCGACGCTGCCCATGTCCAAAAGGCCTATGGCGACCGCGTGCTGCTGCGCGACCTGACGCTGCGGGTGCGCCGCGGCGATCGCATCGGCATCATCGGCCCCAATGGCGCTGGCAAATCGACGCTGATCAAACTGCTGCTCGGCAAGAACGAGCCCGACGCCGGCGATATCCGCCGCGCCCAATCCCTGGTGCCGACGATCATCGACCAGCACCGCGCCCGGCTGACTCGCGACGACGGCACATCGCCAACAGTGCGCGAAGTCATCGCCGACGGCGGCGAGTGGCTCGACGTCAACGGCGTCAAGAAGCATGTCGCCGGCTATCTGAAGGAATTCCTGTTCGATCCCGGCGTGATCGATGCACCGGTGGAGACATTTTCGGGCGGCGAGAAATCCCGCCTGCTGCTGGCGCGCGAATTCGCGCATCCGTCGAACCTGATGGTGCTCGACGAACCGACCAACGATCTCGACATGGAAACGCTCGACCTGCTCGAAGAAGTGCTCGACGATTATGCCGGCACGGTGCTGCTGGTCAGCCACGACCGCGCCTTCCTCGATCGCGTCGTGACGATGGTCGTGGCGCTCGATGGCGAAGGCAACACCGATGTCAGCGTCGGCGGCTGGTCGGACTGGGCAGCACGGCGCAAGGAACGTGTTCGTGATGCCGGGCGCAGCCGTGCCGGCCATGCCAACGCCAACGCGGCCTCGCTGTCGGCACCCAAGCGCGCCGCGGCCAAGCTGAGCTACAACGACGCCCGCGAGCTGGCCGATCTTCCGAAAAAACTCGAACTACTGGCAGCCGCTTGTCGCCGCCACGAAGCCGTGCTTGCCGATCCGGCGCTGTACAGCCGCGACCCCAGGCGATTTGCCAGCACCAGCGCCGAACTCGACAAGGTCCGCGCCGATCTGGCCACTGCCGAGGAACGCTGGCTGGCGCTGGCTGAACGAGAAGCAGCGCTGGCCGGCCGAACGGCCGTCATCGACCCGCCACAAAGGTTACGATGACTGCATCTTGCAGATCAGCCTACTGGCGGAATTTTTTACATTCATAGGTTAGAGATAATCTTTATTCCGCATAGTTTTAAATACTTGTAAGATAGCCACCGGATGGCATGAAGGTTGCAACTCCAGAAGCTTCTTACCGGAGATTGTCATGCGCCTCGCTGTCGTCGTTGCCGCTGCCTTCACGCTGGGGCAGGCCGCCCACGCCGCTATCTTGCTCGACCAGCCCGCTGCTACGACCGAAATCGGCAGCCCCGGCAGCACAACGCGCAGTTTCAGCGCTGGCGCAGGCGCCGCCAGCCTCAGCTTCACGCTGAACGGCTATCGCACCCTTGATGGCGTCGGCAACTTCACCGACACCTTCACCCTCTCGCTGAACGGCTCTGCGATTTACTCTGGGTCGTTCGATCTGGGCGGCGGCGGCTTCAATAGCGTTTTCTTCGCCCCGGGTTTCACTTCCACGACGGTTAGCACGCCCGGGACGAACCTCGGCGGCACCGCCGTGATCAGCCTGCCACTGACGCTGCTGGCCGGCAGCAACAGCCTGGAATTCAGCTACGCCGGCAACGACCAGGGCATCAACGACGAAGCCTGGGGCCTCAGCGCGCTGATCGTCGATGGCAATGCTGTCATCCCCGAACCAGCGACCTGGGCCTTGCTGATCGCGGGCTTCGGCCTGACCGGCGCCGCCATGCGCCGCCGTCGCGCACTTACGGCCTGAAAGCGGATATACGCCCTCCGGCGGCCAGGGGGGGTGCCCCCAACGCTCCATCTTGAGAGTTCAATCCCATCAAGTTGCGGTGCTCACCGGCAAAAGTGGGTGCAGGGCCTCAGGCCCTGCCCACCGAACGTCGCTTGTTCTACCTGCGTAGCCTCAAGACAATTCGATCCCGGCGACGATCCGCGGTTCGACATGTTCGGCCACCGCGATCCGCACCGGCAGCGCGGTGCGATCGGCGGTATCGTGCTGACGGATGAAGCGTTCGACCACCGGCGCGATCACTTCGCGCCAGCGACGGCCGTTGAAGATGCCGTAATGGCCGACAGCGGGCGCCATGAAATAGGTTTTCATCGCATCGGGCAGGTTCGGCGTGAGTTCCAGCGCGGCCTTGGTCTGGCCGATGCCGGAGATGTCGTCACGTTCGCCCTCGATCGCCAGCAGCGCGGTGCGGGTGATCGAAGCCGGATCGACGCGCTGACCGCGGTGGCTGAACTCGCCCTTGGCGATGGCCTGGCGCTGGAAAACGACATCGATGGTCTGCAGGTAGAATTCCGCCGTCATATCGCAGACCGAGCGATATTCTTCATAGAAAGCCTTGGTCGCATCAGCGGAATCATCGTCGCCGGCAACAAGATGCTTGAACAATTCCCAATGCGATTTCATGTGGTTGGCGAGGTTCATCGACATGAAGCCGGCAAGCTGGAGGAAGCCCGGATAGACCTTGCGGCCGGCGCCGGGATGGATCGCCGGCACGGTGGCGATGACATTCTGTTCGAACCAGGCATAGGGCCGCTGCATCGCCAGATCATTGACCGAGGTCGGCGCGCGGCGGGTATCGACGGGGCCACCCATCATCGTCAGCGTCAGCGGCGTCGCCGGATTGTCGTTGGCGGTCATGTAGGCGACGGCGGCAAAGCACGGCACCGCCGGCTGGCAGACGGCGAGCATATGGCCGCCGGCCCCGACCGTTTCGGCGAATTCGATGATGTAATCGACATAGTCGTTGAGGTCGAACTTGCCCGCCGAGCGCGGCACCAGCTTGGCATCGACCCAATCGGTGACATAGACTTCATGGTCGGGAAGCAACCGCTCGACGGTGCCGCGCAGCAGGGTTGCGTAATGGCCCGACATCGGCGTGACGACCAGCACGCGCGGATCGTTTCGGCCGGAAATGGCACGTTCGAAATGCTTCAGTGCGCCGAACGGCTTCGATGCCACGACGACTTCGTTGACCGCAACGCTGGTGCCATCGACGATGGTCGTATCGAGCCCGAAGGCCGGCTTGCCGCGGCTTTCGGCGGCGTGGGAGAAAACCTCCAGCGCGCGTGCCAGCACCGGGCTGGGCGAGACATAGGCGAGGGGATTGCCGGGGTTGAGCAGCCAGGCCGAGCTGGTCTTGGCAACCTGGCTCATCCCCTGCAGCCAGGCGCGCTGCCATTCGTAAGCGGTGTAGAGCATCGAAATCTCCGTATTCCGTTTGTCGCAGTGCAGCATGAAAGCGGCAGTTGGCAAGTCCATTACCGCTAGGGTCACCCTGCGCGCCTGCCCCGCATTGAGTGTGTTTCATCGGCCTGATACAGCAAGCCATGGCCCAACGACCGACAAAGCCGCCGATCCCGCCCAAGGGCCAGCGCAATCTTGCAAATCTTCGCCTGTTGTGGCGGTTCGTCCGCGCCTATCCGGGGCAGCTGGCGGCAGCGCTGACGGCGCTGGTCATCGCCGCGCTGGCGACGCTGGCCATCCCGCAGGGGCTGAAGCTGATCGTCGACAACGGCTTTGCCGCCGGTGCCGATGTGTCGGCGGTGCGGCCGTATTTCCTGTTCATGATCGGCGTGATCCTGGTGATGGGCGCGGCGACGGCATTTCGGTTCTATTATGTCTCGTGGATCGGCGAGCGGGTCGTGGCGGATCTGCGGCAGGCGGTGCAGCGCCATTTGCTGACCCTCGATCCGGTTTTCTTCGAGGAAAACCGCCCCGCCGAGATCGCTTCGCGCCTGACCAGCGATACCGCGATCATCGAACAGACGGTCGGCACTTCGGCATCGATGGCGCTTCGCAACGCGGTGATGGGCATCGGCGGCATCGCCTACATGGCGGTGCAATCGCCGAAGCTGACCGGGCTGGTGCTGCTCGTCATTCCGCTGACCATTTTGCCGATCATCTGGCTCGGCCGCCGGGTTCGCGACATTTCGCGCACCAGCCAGGATCGCATCGCCGACCTCGGCACCATGGTCGCCGAAGTGCTCGGCGCCATCCGCATCGTCCAGGCCTTCACCCAGGAACGCCGCGAGACCACTCGCTTCGGCGATGCGGTGGAAAGCGCCTTCGTCACCGCCAAACGCCGCATCCGCATCCGGGCGGTGATGACGGCGTTGGTCATCACGCTGGTATTCGGCGCGATCATCCTCGTGCTCTGGCAGGGCGCGCTCGATGTCATCACCGGCAGCCTGTCGAGCGGCACCATCGCCGCCTTCATCTTCGCTGCCGTCATCGTCGCCGGGGCCTTCGGAACGCTGACCGAAACCTATGGCGACATCATGCGCGCCGCCGGCGCCGCAGGCCGCATGATGGAACTGCTCGCCGCCCGCCCCGGCATCGCCGCCCCGGCCAACCCGGTCGCGCTGCCCCTGCCCGCCGCTGGCAGCTTGCGCTTTTCCGGCGTTACCTTCCACTATCCGTCGCGGCCCGATGGTGCGGCCCTCGTCGATTTCAGCTTGAATGTCGCCGCGGGTGAGACAATTGCCGTGGTGGGTCCGTCGGGCGCCGGCAAATCGACGTTGTTCCAGCTTATCCAGCGCTTCTACGACCCCCAGGGCGGCAGCATTGCTCTTGACGGAGTTGACCTGCGCCATGCCGACCCGCAGGAGGTGCGCGCCCGCATCGCCGTAGTGCCGCAGGAAACGGTGGTCTTTGCCGCCAGCGCGCTCGACAACATCCGCTATGGCCGGCCGGAGGCCAGCGAGGCCGAAGTCTGGGCGGCGGCGGAATCGGCGCATGCCGATGCCTTCCTGCGCGATCTGCCCGATGGCCTGAACAGCTTTCTCGGCGAAAGCGGCACGCGGCTTTCCGGTGGCCAGCGCCAGCGGCTGGCGATCGCTCGCGCCATCTTGCGCGATGCGCCGGTGCTGCTGCTCGACGAGGCGACGAGCGCGCTCGACAGCGAAAGCGAGCGGTTGGTGCAGGACGCGCTGGAGGGCCTGATGAAGGGCCGGACGACGCTGGTCATCGCCCACCGCCTCGCGACAGTGCGCAACGCCGATCGCATCATCGTCATGGACGGCGGCCGGATCGTCGCCGAAGGCACCCATGACCGGTTGATGGCGCAAGGTGGCCTTTATTCGCGGCTGGCGCGGCTGCAATTCGACGAGGCCAGGCCGCAGGTCGCCTGAAACAGCGGCCTGTTGTCGCCCGGCGCCGCGGATTGCCGCAATCGGCCGGAGGTCCCCAGCTTGTCGCGGCGCTCCGACTGCAACTGCAACTGCGACTGCGACTGCGACTGCGACTGTCTGCGAACCCGGCCCCTTGCCGCCGGCCAGGGCGGGGGCCGCATCGGCCACGCCCGCGCCTTCCGGCAGCTTGCATCCTGCCCGGGGCGGAACGATGGCGCATCGGATCCGGCCCTAGGGTCCTGTTGCAACCAGGCGGTGTCGGCCCGCTGAAGCGCCACGGACTCCAACCGCCGCAGGCATGCTGGTCTCCCCGGCTCGGAAGCGGTCAGCGCTGCCGGCGGGGACCAGTGTTTTCCCAGCCGGGGATGTCGTCCATGACCACCCAGCCATGGACGTAATTGGCCCAGAACAGCCCGAACAGCGCCGCCGAAATCAGCGTCGTCACCAGGAACTTCTGTTTCAGCCGCGGATCGTGCGGCGCTGAATCGGCGGCGCCGTCCACCCGCGCCTTGCCGCTTTCGTCGCTGGTGCGGACGCCGAACGGCAGTACCGCGAACAGCGTCAGCATCCAGAACAGCAGGTAGATGGCGACCGCCGAGCCGGGCTGCATCAGGCCAGCCGGACGATCTGTACGTCGGTCACCGGCTTCTTGCCGGTCCATTCTCGCGCGACGCGGCGAACGGCGACGCGAACGGCTTCGGTGAACTTTTCCGCCTGGCGGGAATCGCCCTTGGTTGCCGCGGCCGCCGCAGCGGCGCCGCATTCGGCGAGGAAGTCGGTCTTGTCCTCCTCCACCGGAACACCCTGGGCGGTGACCGCCGGCGGTGCCGCCAACTTGCCGTCCTTCTTCAAAACGACCGTCACGCCGATATGGCCGTTGTGCATCAGGCGGCGGCGTTCGACCATCGTCACGCCATCGGCGGGCAGGATGACATCGCCGTCGAGAACCAGCCGCCCGACCTTTTCATGGCTGAGCAACGCGGGGCCGTTCGGCGCGAGGCGGATGGCGCTGCCGTTGATCGGCACCATCGCCTTCTTCACGCCGGCGGCCTTGGCGACGCGAGCATGTTCTTCCATGTGGCGGCGCTCGCCATGGACGGGAATCGCGATTTCGGGCCGGATCCATTCGTACATGGCCTCCAGCTCCGGCCGGCCGGGGTGGCCGGAAACATGCACATGCGCCTGTTTTTCGGTGATCACTTCGATGCCGCGCGTCGCCAGTACATTCTGGACGCGGCCGATGGCGAGTTCGTTGCCGGGAATCTGCTTCGACGAATAGACGACGAGATCGCCCTTCTCCAGTTTCAGCACCGGGTGCGAACCATCGGCGATGCGCGTCAGCGCCGCCTGCTGTTCGCCCTGCGCGCCGGTGCAGGCGATGAGGATCTTCGATGGGTCCATCGCGGCGGCGGCATCCCACGAAACCGTCGGCGGGAAGTCCTTGAGATAACCGGTGGCCTTGGCGACCTGGGTGATGCGGTCCATCGATCGGCCGGCAAGTACGAGCTGCCGCCCGCTTTCGCGCGCCACCCAACCAAGCGTCGCCACCCGCGCCGCGTTCGACGCGAAGGTGGTGACCAGCACGCGGCCGGTGCGGCGCGCCTTGACGACCTTCAGCAGCCCCTCGCGGACATCGGTTTCGCTGCCCGAGGCTTCCGGGTTGAAGACATTGGTCGAATCGCCGACCATGGCGAGGATACCGCTGTCACCGATCGCCGTCAGTTCGGCGGCCGATGCCGGCGTTCCCATCAGCGGGCCGTCGTCCAGCTTCCAGTCGCCGGTGTGGAAAATCCGGCCATAGGGCGTATCGATGATGAGGGCGTTGCCTTCGGGAATCGAATGCGCCAGCGCGACATAGCGGAAGCCGAACGGCCCCAGTTGCAACGAGCCGCCCATGGGGATGATGTTGAGCTTCACATCGCGGTCGATGCCTTCTTCCTGCAGCTTCTTGGCGATCAGGCCGGCGGTGAACGGCGTCGCATAGAGCGGCACGCCGAGATCGTTGGCGAGATAGGGGATGGCACAGATATGATCTTCATGGCCGTGCGTCAGCACCACGCCGAGCAGATCGGGCAGCCGTTCCTCGATAAAGGCGAGATCGGGCAGCACCAGGTCGATCCCCGGGTAGGACGGATCGCCGAAGGTCATGCCGAGATCGACCATCACCCATTTGCCGTTGCAGCCGTACAGGTTGACGTTCATGCCGATCTCTCCCGAGCCGCCGAGCGGCAGGAAGATCAGCTCATTTCCGGGTTTCATTCTTTCGTCTTTCTAGGCCCCAGGCGGAGCAATGTTGAGGGCGTGGATGCGGATCAGCCCGCGAATCGTCAGGTCTCCATCGACGTGATCGATGGCGGGCGTGTGTCGGTTGAACAATGTGGCAAGGCCGCCCGTTGCAATCACGGTGACCGGTCCGGTTATCTCTGATGTAATGCGCGTCACCAAACCTTCAATCAACCCGACATAGCCCCAGAACAATCCCGACTGCATGGCGTGGACAGTGCCCTTGCCGATTGCCGAGCCGTTTCCGCCAGCAACACCACTCGGGGGTTCGACGGCGATGCGCGGCAGTTTCGCCGCCGCCTGGTAGAGCGCATCCATGCTGAGGTTGATCCCCGGTGCGATGGCACCGCCCTGATAGGCACCATCGGCAGACACCACGTCGAAGGTCGTCGCCGTGCCGAAATCGACGATGATGAGGTTGCCCGGCCAGATCGCATGGGCAGCGACGGCGTTGACCAGCCGGTCGGCACCGACTTCGGCCGGATTGGGCAGTGCGATTTCGAGGCCGAGGCGGATGCCGTTGACGGCAACGACAAGCGCTTCGACATTGAAATATTTCCGGCACAGTCGCTGCAGGTTGAACAGCGTCGTCGGAACGACGGTGGCGATGATGGCGGCATCGATATGGGCGCGATCGACGCCTTCCAATTGCATCAGCTGGTGCAGCCAGACGGCATATTCATCGGCGGTGCGCTGGCCATCGGTGCTGATCCGCCAGCGCCAGCGGATCGCCTCGCCTTCGCAAATGGCAAAGACGATGTTGGTATTGCCGACGTCGATGGCGAGCAGCATGTCAGCCCCCTTCCCCAGAAATCGCGAACACCTCGCCGGCATGAACAGCGCGCAGGCTGCCATCGCCGAGCCGCAATTGCAGCGCGCCATCGCTGGCGAGGCCTTCGAAAATGCCGGTCGCTTCTTCGCCGCCGAGGCGAGCGACGATGGGATTGCCGAGCCCGGACGCCGCCGCCAACCATCGCGCCCGGACGGGCGCGAAGCCTTCGGCCGCCCACAAGCGGCGCAGTGACGCAAACCGATCAGCCAGCGCGGCGAACAGCGCATCGCGATCGATTGCCAGGCCGGCAGCGTGCAGCGAAATCCCCATCGGCGCCTGGGCGATATTGGCGCCGATGCCGATCACCAGCGCATCGCCGGCGCGTTCGAGCAGGATTCCCGACAGTTTCTGGCCATCGAGAAGCAGGTCGTTGGGCCATTTCAGCCGGAGCCGGGCTTCCAATGCCTCCCCCTCGACGGCCAGGAGAGAGAATATCGCCTCGCGCAGTGCCAGCGCAGCGACGAACGACAATTGCTGCACGGGGCCGGAAGCCCGCACCAGCACCGATGCCATCAGATTGCCGGAACCGTCGCTCCACACCCGGCCGCGCCGCCCGCGGCCGGCGGTCTGGCGGTCCGCCACCACCCAATGGCCATCGGGCAGCGTTTCGGCACGCGCCAGCAGCCAGTCGTTGGTGGATCCCACCTCGCCGAGGCGGGTCGCGTCGCCGATCAACCGAAAACCGCCGCTGCCGCCCGGCCCGAGGCCGCGACCAGCGGCGTGATCGCCAGCATCCCGAGCGGCGAGCAGAAGGTTGCTGCCGCAAGGATCATGCCGCCATTGATGCGATCACCTCCCGAAACCACCGCGACATCGGGGGCATCGAAATACATGATCTTGACCAGGCGCAGATAATAAAAGGCCGCGACCACCGAGGTGACGAAACCGATGATGGCCAGCGGCACCAGCCCGGCCGCGACCGCCGCCTGGAATACCGCGAATTTCGGCCAGAAACCGAGCAGCGGCGGGATGCCGGCAAGGCTGAACATGAAGATCGCCAGCGCCGCGGCGAGGCCGGGGCGGACCCGCGACAGGCCGGCAAGGTCGCTCATCAGTTCCACCGGCGTGCCATCGGCGCGCGACAATTGCAGCACGACCAGAAACGAGCCCAGCGTCATCGCCAGATAGACGGCGGTGTAGAACAGCAGTGCCTCGATCCCTAGCACCGTGCCGGTAGCCAGCCCGACCAGCGCGAAGCCGATATTGGCGATCGAGGAATAGGCGAGCAGGCGCTTGATGCTGGTCTGGCCGATGGCGCCGATCGCGCCCAGCCCCATCGACGCGACGCTGAGGAACAGCATGATCTGCTGCCAATCGACCTGCATCGGGCCGAAGGCGCCGACCAGCACGCGCACCAGCAGGCCGAGCGCCGCCGCCTTGGGCGCCGCCGAAAAGAACGCCGCGACAGGGGTCGGCGCGCCTTCATAAACGTCGGGGGTCCACATGTGGAACGGCACCGCCGAAACCTTGAAGGCGAGGCCCGAGATGATGAACACCAGCCCGAACAGGATGCCGAGCGACCGTTCCGTCCGGCCGGCGAGGAGGTCGTGGATGGCGCCGAATTCGGTCGATCCGGCAAAGCCGTAAACCAGGCTGACGCCGTAAAGCAGGATGCCCGACGCCAGCGCGCCGAGAACGAAATATTTCAGCCCGGCTTCCGACGATCGCGCCTCGCCGCGGTGGAACGCAGCGAGCACATAGGAGGCAAGCGAGGTCAGTTCGAGCCCGACATAGAGCGACAGCAGATCGTTGGCCGACACCATCATGCACATGCCGAGCGTCGCCAGCATCAGCAGCACCGGATATTCGAACCGCCCGGTCTTCGCCTGCGCCAGATAGGGCAGCGCCAGAAGCATCGACGCCGCGGAAGCCGCCAGGATCATCACCTTCAGGAACGCCGAAAAGCCATCGGCGATGTAAAGGCCGTCGAAACCGATCTGCGCCCCGGCCGGATCGTCGGCAAGGGTGAAGCCGGCAACGCCCAGAATGGCGACGGCGACGAGCGTCAGCGGCACCAGCGCGCGATCGCGGCCGAGAAAAGTACCGAGCATCAGCGTCAGCAGGCTTCCGGCGGTAAGCACCGCTTCCGGGCCGGCAAGCGCGATCGAGGCAATGGTCGGGTGCATCAATGGGCGATCCGTGTTTCGGGTACCGCCAGCGCCACCGGCCGGGCCGGGCCGAGTGTCATGCTGGTCGGCAGTGTCGCCAGCTCTCGCCCGGCGACGCGATCGACCACGGCAGCGATCGCCGGGCGCATCGGGTCCTGGAAACTGGCGGGATAGATGCCCATCCACAGCACGGCGAGCGCGATCGGCAGCAGGATGGCGATCTCGCGCGCCGACAGATCGGGCATGGCACGGGTGTCGTCGCCGGCCGCAGTCCCGAACGCCACGCGCCAGTAGAGGTAGAGCATATAGGCGGCGCCAAAGATGATGCCGGTCGTCATCACCAGCGTCGCCCAGCTCGAAGTCTGGTAGAGGCCGATCAACACGAGGAATTCGGCGACGAAGCCCGATGTGGCGGGCAGGCCGACCGATGCCATGGTGAAGAACATCAGCAGCAGCGCATAGCGCGGCATGGTATCGGCAAGGCCGCCGTAACGCGCGATCTCGCGGGTGTGCAGGCGATCATAGATAACGCCGACGCACAGGAACAGCGCACCCGAAACCAGGCCGTGGCTGAGCATCATCACCATCGCGCCTTCGATGCCTTGCGTATTGAGCGCGAACAGCCCGGCAGTGACGAACGCCATGTGCGCGACCGACGAATAGGCGATCAGCTTCTTCATGTCCTGCTGCACCAGCGCGACGAGGCTGGTGTAGACGACGGCGACCATCGACAGGCCGAAGACCAGCCAGATCAATTGCGCCGAGGCATCGGGGAACATCGGCAGCGAAAAGCGCACGAAGCCATAGCCGCCGAGCTTCAGCAGAACCCCGGCGAGGATGACCGAGCCGGCAGTCGGCGCTTCGACATGGGCATCGGGCAGCCAGGTGTGCACCGGCCACATCGGCATCTTGACGGCAAAGCTGGCGAAGAAGGCGAGGAACAGCCAGAACTGCGCGCGCTCGTCGAAATCGAAGCGACTTAGCACGCCGATGTCGGTCGATCCGGCGACATCGACCATGTAGAGCATGGCGACGAGCATCAGCACCGAGCCGAGCAGCGTGTAGAGGAAGAATTTGTACGACGCGTAGATGCGCCGCGCGCCGCCCCAGATGCCGATGATCAGGAACATCGGGATCAGCCCGGCTTCGAAGAACAGGTAGAACAGGAAGATGTCGCGCGCCGCAAAGGTGCCGATCATCAGCGATTCCATCAGCAGGAATGCCGCCATATATTCGGGGACGCGGCTTCGCACGGCTTCCCAACTGGCGAGGATGCACAGCGGCATCAGGAAGACACTAAGCATGATCAGCATCAACGCGATGCCGTCGAGCCCAAGCGACCAGGCGAGATAGGGCGCGAAAAGCGGCAGGCTCTCGGTGAACTGGAACGGCGCGCCGGCGACATCGAAGCCGGCCCAGAGCCACAGGCCGGCAGCAAATTCGACGAGCGTGGTGGCCAGCGCCAGGATGCGGGCGCGGCCGGCTGCCTGCGGGCCATCGGGCAGCGCGACGAGCAGCAGCGCCGCGGCGACCGGCAGCAGCACCATGATCGAAAGGATCGGCACCATTGTCAGAGGCCGCCGCGCAGGAACCAGGCAGCACTGGCGGCAAGGCCGACCAGCATCACCAGCGCGTAGGAATAGACCATCCCCGACTGGAAGCGCCGGGCAGCGACACTGCCGGCGGCGACGACGGCGGCCGCGCCATCGGGGCCGAAGCGATCGATGAAGCGCTGGTCACCGCGCACCCAGAACAGCCGGCCGAGGATCATGCTGCCATGCACGAAGATAGCGCCGTACAACTCGTCGAAATACCATTTATGGGTGAGGAAGCTGTAGATCGGTCCCGAGGCGCGAGCGACGGCAGCGGGCACGCCGGGACGCAACAGGTAAGCATAGGCAGCACCGCCGAGGCCGAGGAAAAAGGCGATGCTGGGCGTCCACACCACCCAGGCGGGGACATGGTGCATGGCCTCCATCAGCGGCTCGCGGAAGGCGAGGCTGCCGCGCCAGAATTCGCCGCCCTCGTGCGCGCCGACAAAGCTTTCGTGCCACAGCCAGCCGGCGCCGAGCGCACCGACGCCGAGGATGAACAGCGGCAGCAGCATCGACGCCGGGCTCTCATGCGGGTGATAGCCGGCGGTACCGGTGGCGGCGGCGTGATCCGGAGCATGATCGGCGGCGTGCGCTTGGTCGTCGTGGCCATGATCGGCGTGCATCGCATGCTGGATATGTTCGCTCCCCGCCCAGCGCGGCGCGCCGTAGAAGGTCAGGAACACCAGCCGCCACGAATAGAAGCTGGTCAGCAACGCGACGAAAGCACCGGTGAAGAAGGCGAAGCGGCTCGAATCGCTGCCATTGGCGAACGCAGCTTCGAGGATGGCGTCCTTCGAATAATAGCCGGCGGTGAAGAAGAACCCGGTCAGCGCCAGCGTGCCGATCGTCATCATCGCGAAGGTGATCGGGATGTGGCGACGCAAGCCGCCGTAAAAACGCATGTCCTGTTCGTGGTGCATGGCGTGGATCACCGACCCCGCACCGAGGAACAGCAGCGCCTTGAAGAAGGCGTGGGTGAACAGGTGGAACATCGCCGCGCCATAGGCACCCGATCCGGCGGCGAAGAACATGTAGCCCAGTTGCGAACAGGTCGAATAGGCGATCACCCGCTTGATATCGGTTTGCACCAGCGCCACCGACGCTGCGAACAGCGCCGTGGCAGCACCGACATAGGTGACGACCGCCTGCGCTGTCAGGCTGGCTTCGAACATCGGCGACATCCGGCAGACCATGAACACGCCGGCGGTTACCATCGTTGCTGCATGGATCAGCGCGCTGACCGGAGTTGGGCCCTCCATCGCATCGGGCAGCCAGGTATGCAGGCCGAGCTGGGCCGACTTGCCCATCGCGCCGACGAACAGCAACAGGCACAGGGTCGTCATCACATCGACGCGGGCACCGAGGAAGCCGAATGTCTGCCCGGTATGCGCCGGCACTGCCGCAAGGATGCCGTCGATCGAAACCGTGCCGAACACCATGAAAGTGCCGAAGATACCCAGCGAATAGCCGAAATCGCCGACGCGGTTGACGACGAACGCCTTCATCGCGGCAGCATTGGCACTGGGCTTGTAGTACCAGAAACCAATCAGCAGGTACGACGCGAGACCGACGCCTTCCCAGCCGAAGAACATCTGGACGAGGTTGTCGGCCGTCACCAGCATCAGCATGGCGAAGGTGAACAGCGACAGATAGGCGAAGAACCGGCTTTGCGACGGGTCTTCCTCCATATAGCCCCAGCTGTAGAGGTGGACGAGCGCCGATACGCTGGTGACGACCACCAGCATTACCGCCGTCAGCGTATCGACCTTCAGCGCCCATTGCACTTCGAGGTCGCCGGAACGGATCCAGTCGAGCACCGGCACCGTGTAGCCCTGCGCGCCATCCAGCCAGAATTGCGTGAAGATCACCCATGACAGCGCCGCCGACAGGAACAACCCCGCAGTGGTCAGTCCCTTGGCGGCGGTCGCCCCCATGGCACGCCCGCCAAGGCCGGCGAGCAACGCCGTGACCAGCGGCGTGAAGACGAGAACGGGGATCATCAGCCCTTCAACATGTCGGCGTCGTCGACCGCGATCGTGCCGCGGTTGCGGAAATAGATGACGAGGATGGCGAGGCCGATCGCTGCCTCTCCGGCCGCCACCGTCAGCACGAACATCGCGAAGATCTGGCCGTGGATCTGGTGGAGATAGGCCGAAAAGGCGACGAAGTTGATGTTCACCGCCAGCAGGATGAGCTCGATCGACATAAGGATGATGATGACATTCTTGCGGTTGAGGAAAATCCCCAGCACGCCGAGCACGAACAGCGCCGCCGATACCGCCAGATAATGGCTGAGGCCGATCACAGCTCGACCCCCTGGCCCAGCGCCGGCTTGGCGGTATGCACGGCGCTCGCCGGGGTGCGCGCCACTTGCACGCCGATATCCTGGCGCTTGGTGCCGATGCGCTGGCGGTGGGTCAGCACGATGGCGCCGATCATCGAAACGAGCAGCACCAGCCCCGACGCCTGGAAAACGAAGACATAGCGCGTGTAGAGCTGCGAGCCGATCCACTGGGTGTTGGTCATGCCATCGGGCGCGCTGGCCGGCGCCGTGGCCATGCCGACCCCGTCGCCCGAAGTCCAGCCGGACGTCGCCAGCAGCAGTTCGGCAAGGATCACGCCGGCAACCGCAAGGCCGAGCGGCAGATAGCGCGCCATGCCGCTGCGCAGCGTCGCGAAATCGACATCGAGCATCATCACGACGAACAGGAACAGCACGGCAACCGCGCCGACGTAGACGATGACCAGCAGCATCGCCAGAAACTCGGCACCGAGCAGCAGGAACAGCCCGGCGGCATTGAAGAAGCAGACGATCAGCCACAGCACCGAATGCACCGGATTGCGCGCCGAAATGACCATCACGGCCGCGACGAGCAGGACCGTCGCGAACAGATAGAAGGCGAAGAAGGCGGTGGTCACCCAAAAGGTCTTTCGTTCAGGCCCGGGAGGCCAGACAGTGGCTGCCTGTGTCAGGCTGACGCGGCGACTGCTGGCCGGCGCTTACCGCCAAGGCGCATCGGCTGCAAGGTTGGCGGCGATGGCGCGTTCCCATTTCTCGCCATTGGCGAGCAGCTTGCCCTTGTCGTAGATCAATTCTTCCCGGGTTTCGGTCGAAAATTCGAGGTTCGGCGTTTCGACGATGGCATCGACCGGGCAGGCTTCCTGGCACAGGCCGCAATAGATGCACTTGGTCATGTCGATGTCGTATCGGGTGGTGCGGCGGCTGCCGTCTTCACGCGGTTCGGACTCGATGGTGATGGCGAGCGCCGGGCACACCGCCTCGCACAGCTTACAGGCGATGCAGCGTTCCTCGCCATTGGGATAGCGGCGCAGCGCGTGCTCGCCGCGGAAGCGAGGGGACAGCGGGCCCTTCTCATAGGGGTAGTTCAGCGTCGCCTTGGGGCGGAACATATAGCTGAAGGTCAGCGCCATGCCGCGAACGAATTCGATGAGCAGCAGCGATTTCGCGGCCTGGAAGATGGCGGTCATGCGATGGCCCTTACCGGAAGCGTCTCGAAATGCCCGGAAAACACCAGCCAGCCCGAAACGACGACGACCCAGAACAGCGACAGCGGCAGGAAGACCTTCCAGCCCAGCCGCATCAGCTGGTCGTAGCGATAGCGCGGCACCGATGCCTTCACCCAGGCAAAGCAGAAGAACATCAGGAAGATCTTCGCCAGCATCCAGATGAAACCCGGCACGAAATACAGCGGTGCCCAGTCCA
The DNA here is from genome assembly GCA_038210855.1 of Sphingomonadales bacterium. Classification (GTDB taxonomy): domain Bacteria; phylum Pseudomonadota; class Alphaproteobacteria; order Sphingomonadales; family Sphingomonadaceae; genus Sandarakinorhabdus. The sequence continues at coordinate 18,627 of JBBQWE010000011.1, forward strand.
CCGGCGGTAGCCAGCCACCGAGGAACAGCACCGGGATCAGCGCACACATGAACAGGATGTTGGCATATTCGCCAAGGAAGAACAGCGCGAAGGTCATCGACGAATATTCGACCTGATAGCCGGCAACGAGTTCAGCCTCGGCCTCGGGAAGATCGAACGGCGGCCGGTTGGTCTCAGCAAGCGCGGTGATGAAGAACATAATCGCCATCGGGAACAGCAGCGGATTGAAGATGTTGCCGTTAAGGACCCCGAGCACATTGCCCTTCTGCGCCATGACGATGTCGGACAGGTTGAGGCTCTGCGCATACAGCATCACCGCGACGAGGATGAACCCCATCGAGACTTCGTAAGAGACCATCTGCGCTGCCGAGCGCAGCCCGCCGAGCAACGCGTATTTCGAATTCGACGCCCAGCCCGACATGATGATGCCATAGACCCCCATCGACGACACCGCGAACACATAGAGCAGCCCGACGTTGAGATCGGCGAGCACCAGTCCGGCATCGAACGGCATCACCGCCCAGACGACCAGTGCAAGCACGAAGGTGATCACCGGCGCCAGCAGGAACACGCCGGTGCTGGCCCCCGACGGGATGATGGTTTCCTTCAGGAACAGCTTGGCGGCATCGGCGAAGGTCTGCAGGATCCCGAAAGGCCCGACGACATTGGGGCCACGGCGCAGCTGCATCGCAGCCCAGATCTTGCGATCGGCATAGACCGCCAGCGCCACGCCGACCATCACCGGCAACGCGATCGCCAGGATCAGCACGATGTTGGCGACGAACCAGCCCGGACCGTCGCCCAGATTGTCCTGGAAAAAGCCGGTGAAGGTCATTCCGCCGCTTCCTGCAGCGGCGCACCCTGGCCGCCGCCGATCTGGGCGACGCATTCGGCCATGGTCTCGCTGGCCCGGGCGATCGGGTTGGTGCGGTAATGATTGGCGATCGGCAGCGCGATCGGCCCCGATGGCGCCGCTGCTGCCGGAATGGCCAGCGGGGTCGGCGCGGCGCTCAGCCGGTCGATGGCCACCAGATGCGGCCATTCGCGGCCGATGCGATCGCGCAGGCCGGGCAAATCATCATAGGGCAGCCGGCCGCCCAGCACCTGCGACAGGGCGCGGAAGATCGTCCAGTCCTCGCGGGCTTCGCCGGGCGGGAAGACGGCGCGCAGCGCCCGCTGGGCGCGGCCTTCGAGATTGACCCAGGTTGCCGCCTTTTCGGTATAGGCCGCCGCCGGCAACACGACATCGGCAGTGCGCACGCCGCGGTCGCCATGGGTGCCGACATAGACGGTGAACAGGTCGCGGCGACTGCCAAGGTCGATCTCGTCGGCGCCCAGCAGGAACAGCGCCTTCAACCCGGCATCGCCGAGGATGCCGGCGACACCGCCGTCGCTGACCAGCCCGAGATCGAGACCCGCTACTCGCGCCGCGGCGGTGTGCAGCAAATTCCAGCCGTTCCAGCCGCTTTCCGGCCGAACCACCCGAAACCGCGCCGCCAGTGCTGCCGCCGCCGCCAGAACGCCGGGGCGCTGCAAGGCCCCCATGCCGAGGATGATCGCCGGCCGCTCGGCAGCTTCCAGCGCGGCGGCGACATCATCCGGGAGATCGGCAAGCAGCGCCGCGTCATCGCCGAGCCAGCTGACCGGATAGGTGAGGTCCACCGCCGGCCCGATGCCGAACACCCGCGACTGGCCGCGCTTGGCCCGCTTGCGCAGCCGTACGTTGAGCAGCGGTGCCTCGCGGCGCGGATCGGTACCGATCAGCAGGACGACATCGGCGGTTTCGATGCCGGCAAGGCCCGAGTTGAACAGATAATTGCCGCGCGCCCCTGTGTCGATTTCGGCGCCGTCCTGCCGGCATTCGGTGCGGCCGGAACCCAGGCTGCCCAGCAGGTCCTTGAACGCCACCATGTCCTCGACCGCGGCGAGGTCGCCGACCAGCCCGGCGATGGCATCACCCGGAACGCCGGCCAGCCCGTTGCGGATGGCAGCAAAGGCCTCGCTCCAGCGCGCCGGCTGCAAGCGGCCATCGACTCGCACCCACGGCTTGTCGAGCCGGCGTTCGGAAAGGCCGTCGCAGGCAAAGCGCGCCTTGTCCGACAGCCATTCCTCGTTGACGTCGTCGTTGATGCGCGGCGTCACCCGCATCACCGCCGGGCCCCGGCTGCCGATGACGATGTTGCTGCCCAGTGCGTCCATGACGTCGATGCCGTCGGTCTTCTTCAGCTCCCAGGGACGGGCCTGGAAGGCATAGGGCTTGGACGTCAGCGCGCCGACCGGACACAGATCGATGACATTGCCCGACACTTCGGAGGTGACGGCGTGTTCGAGGTAGGACGTGATCTGCATGTTCTCGCCGCGGCCGATGGCGCCGATTTCCTCGACTCCGGCGACTTCCTCGGCAAAACGCACGCAGCGGGTGCAATGGATGCACCGGGTCATCGCCGTCTTGATCAGCGGCCCCATGAACTTTTCGGTGACCGCCCGCTTGTTCTCGTCATAGCGGGTGAAGCCCTTGCCATAGGCAATCGACTGGTCCTGCAGATCGCATTCGCCGCCCTGGTCGCAGATCGGGCAATCGAGCGGATGGTTGATGAGCAGGAATTCCATCACGCCCTCGCGCGCCTTGCGCACCTTGGGCGTCGTCGTCAGGATTACCTGGCCATCGGCGGCGGGCATGGCGCAGCTGGCCACCGGCTTCGGCGCCTTTTCCATCTCGACAAGACACATCCGGCAATTGCCGGCGATCGACAGGCGTTCGTGATAGCAGAAGCGCGGGACTTCGACTCCGGCCGCTTCGCAAGCCTGCAGCACCGTGGCGCCCGACGGCACCTCGACTTCGACACCATCGACGGTGAGCCGCGGCATCAGCAGCGCTCCGCAGCGGCATGGGAAAATGTTTGAGCGTCGGCGCTCGCGGCCATGGCTTCTTGTCCAGTGCAGACAACGCGACGAGGCGCGCTTCGCGGTGGCTATAGCGGCGCGGCTTTCGGATGGGAAGGCGGCCGACGGTGCGCGGTTGCCGCTGGCCCGGTCGCAGGTGAACCGGCGGCTGCACGCAAAAAGGCAATCTCGGGGATTTCGGCAAGCCAAAAGCAGCAGTCGTTACGGATGCACAACATGAATTACGCCCGGCGAAAAAGCTGTCTCTCGATACGGATAGTCGATGTTGCTCCGTAATTTTCAGATCTAAGTCATGACGCTTACCTACCGAAAGCCCAGGTTCCACCATTCGTCGCATTTTTTCGGTTTTCGCGGCGAGATTCACAATTATCATACCAGTGGCGGTCTAATCGAACCGTGCAGACCGCCTCCCGGGGGGGAGCAAGCCGGCAATCGGGCCGGGCGGCTGCGACATGTTGCGGGGGTTTGCCATGATGTTTCACGATGCTCTGCGGCCGCTGGCCGCGATTGCGGCTGTGCGTTCGGTCACCGGCCGGAAACGCCGGCCGGCGGCTTTGATCGTTGCTTTTGCGACCATCGCTGCAGCACAACCGGTTGCTGCGACCGTCACGCCATCGTGGAACGGCTGGCGCTGGGCGCGGTCGGGCGACGTCCATCTTGCCGTCGGCGACAATCTCTCGGCCGCGTGGAAGCCCTATCTGGCGCAGGCGACGGCCGCATGGTCGGCCGATCCGATCATCGACATGACTCCGGTCGCCGGCGCCTCGCCGCTGGCGAAGTGCGCGCCGGTATATGGCACGATCCAGGCCTGCAACGGCGCCTATGGCTTCAACGGCTGGCTCGGTTACGCCAATGTCTGGGTATCGAGCGGTTACATCGTCATGGCGACCGTCCGGCTCAACGACAGCTATTTCGCCAATGCCACCTACAACAGCGACGCGTGGCGCCAGGCGACGATGTGCCATGAACTCGGCCACACGCTGGGGCTGAACCATCCCAACACGAACTACACGAACGCCAATGTCGGCAGCTGCCTTGATTACACTCGCGATCCGACCGGCCTCGTCACCAACGGGCCATTGTCGAACATGGCGCCTTCGGCAGGTGACTTCGCTGGCCTCGCCGCGCTGTATGCGACGCCGGGCGGCACGCAGCTTGCCCAGACGAAATTCGTGATCTCGGTCGGCAACGCCAATGCCGTGCCGGAACCGGCGACGTGGATGCTGCTGGTCGCCGGCTTCGGGCTGGTCGGGCGCCAGATGCGCCGGCGACAGCCACAGCTTTCGGCGAACTGACACCTCCGCGCGGCCCGGCCAGCGTCGTTGCCGCTTCGCAATGTCGCGAGGCTGCGTCACTCTGGCGCCGATGGTGCCAAAACGTCGACGGGCACCGTTTGTCCGGGCGCCTGCACTGGCTAGACCCACGATCGATAGCCGCGGCGGCCATAATGCAGCCGCGGATCAGCGAGGGGTTTCGCCTGATGCTCGGATATTTGCAGAACGCAGTGGGGCCGCGGCCGTTCCGCATGTCGGCGCTGGCGGCGGGGCTGGTCGCTGCAACCGCGGCGGCGCCGGCGGCGGCGGTGATCACGCCGTCGCTCAACGACTGGCGCTGGGCCCGAACCGGCGTTGTCAACATCGATGTCGGGGTCAACGTTTCGGCGGCGTGGCGGCCGTTCATCGGTCCGGTGCTGGCCGGCTGGTCGCGATCGGTGTGGCTCGATCTCGACGCAGTGCCGGGGCGTTCGGCCACGTCGTCGTGCAACCCGGTGTTCGGCACCATCCAGGTCTGCAGCGGCAATTACGGCGCCAGCGGCTGGCTGGGCTATGCCAATGTCTGGGTGTCATCGGGACGCATCGTGATGGGCAACGTCCGGCTGAACGACTTCTATTTTGCCACGGGTCGCTATGCCACCGCGGCATGGCGGCAGGCGACCGTCTGCCACGAGATCGGGCACACGCTCGGCCTCGACCACAATGACAGCAGCCGCACCAACGCCAATCTCGGCTCGTGCCTCGATTATACCAACGACCCTTCCGGCAAGCTCGGCACCAACGGCAAGCGCGCCAATACCGCCCCGGGCTATGTCGATTTCGTCGGGCTGAACCAGCTTTACGCCGTGCCGGACAAGTCGCAGCTGCCGCAGACGCTCGGCCTGTCGGTTTCGGGGGCCGGGCTGATGGTGCCCGAACCGGCAAGCTGGATGATGTTGATCGCCGGCTTCGGGTTGACCGGCGCGGCCCTGCGTCGCCGGCGAGCCGCCCCGGCCTGACCGCCCGCGACTCCACCGGGCGTTGCAGCCAGCGCCCGGCCCTGCCATCCAGCGGCGATGGAAGCAGTTCACATCATCGGCGGCGGGCTCGCCGGATCGGAAGCCGCCTGGCAGCTGGCGCGCGGCGGCGTTCCCGTCATCCTGCACGAAATGCGCGGGGTGCACGGCACCGATGCCCACCACGGTGACCGGCTGGCGGAGCTTGTCTGTTCGAACAGCTTCCGCTCCGACGATCCCGACAACAACGCCGTCGGGCTGCTGCATGCCGAAATGCGCAGCCTCGGCAGCCTGGTGATGGCCGCCGCCGATGCGTCGCGGGTGCCGGCCGGATCGGCGCTGGCTGTCGATCGCGACGATTTCGCGGGCCGGGTGACGACAGCGCTGGAGGCCGAGCCGCTGGTGGAGATTCGCCGCGAGATGGTTGCCGGCCTGCCGCCGGCCGATTGGGCCAGTGTCATCATCGCCACCGGGCCGCTGACTGCGATGCCGCTCGCCGAAGCCATCCGCGGCCTGACCGGGGAAGACGAGCTCGCCTTCTTCGATGCCATCGCGCCCGTTATCCACCGCGATTCGATCGACATGGATATCGTCTGGGCACAATCGCGCTGGGACCGCCCCAACGAGAATGGCGACACACAGGATTACCTCAACTGCCCAATGGACAAGGACCAGTACAACGCTTTCATCGATGCGCTGCTTGCCGCCGAAAAAACGGTGTTCAAGGATTGGGAGAATGTCCCCTATTTCGACGGCTGCATGCCGATCGAGGTGATGGCCGAACGCGGCCGGATGACACCGCGCTTCGGCCCGATGAAGCCGGTCGGCCTCACCAACCCTGCCACCGGCCGCCGCGCCTGGGCGGTGGTGCAATTGCGCCAGGACAATGCGCTGGGATCCTTGTGGAACATGGTCGGTTTCCAGACCAAGATGCGCCACGCCGAACAGGTGCGCGTGTTCCGCATGATCCCCGGCCTCGAAAGCGCCGAATTCGCCCGGCTGGGCGGCCTGCACCGCAATACCTTCATCAAGTCGCCGGTGCTGCTCGATGCGACGCTGCGGCTGCGGGCCGATCCGCGCCTGCGCTTTGCCGGCCAGATCACCGGCTGCGAAGGCTATGTCGAAAGCGCTGCGATCGGCCTGGTGGCTGCGCGTTTCGCCATCGCCGAAGCTCGCGGCGAGCCGCCGGTGCCGCCACCACCGACGACGGCGCTGGGGGCCTTGCTGGCGCACATCACCAGCGGCGCCGATGCGAAGCATTTCCAGCCGATGAACGTCAATTTCGGGCTGTTCCCGCCGCTGGTGCCGCCGCCATTGACCAAGGACCAGCGCAAGCCGGCGCTGGTTGCGCGGGCGCGCGCCGATCTGGCAGGCTGGGTGGCGGCCTGAACGATCCGGGCCGCGCCGGCCAAGACACGGGCCTCAGCCCGACCGGCCGGTAATCCGCATTCCCGGCGGCGGCGGCGCAAAGGCGCGCGGCTCGATGTCGGCCCCCGGCGATCCGGCGACGACGGCGTCGTAGATCGCGGTTCCGGCGCCGGAGCCGGAAATCGCCTCGACCAGCACGAACGTCGCCAGCATCGCCGCGATACCGCGGCCCCATGCCGGGTGCACGCGGCCGCGGCGGCGCCGATCGGCGATGATTCCGGCGATCGGGAACAGCAACGTCGCGGCAAATGTCGCTTCATAGGCCCAGGGCGCCAGCAGCGGCATCGGCAGCAACCGGCCGAAGCCGGGCCCGAGCAGCATCGACATGCCGCAAAAATGCAAGCGGCGGTGCCAGTCGGTGCGGCGGCGCAGCGCGATGGCAGCGATGCCGAGGCCGACGAAGGCAAACAGCGTCACCGGATCGAACACGAGGAACTGGACCGGCGTGAAAAAGAACGGCACCTGCCCGCGCCGCACCATCGCCACCGTCACGGCGCAGCCGAGCCCCAGCATCGCCGCCATCCAGCCCGCCGCCAGCCAGCCGACGCGGCGGTGCAAGGCCGTGTTGCCGCTGGCCACCAAAGCATTCTGGGCGACATAAATCGCTACCCAGCCCATGAAGACGACGGCATGGGCATGGACAAGGATCGGCGACGAAAAACTTGATCGCCCCATGCCGAGTTGCAGCGAAAAGCCGGCAACAAGCACCAGAGCCATGGCGATGGCGGCGCCGAGAAAGAAGCCATCGTCGCCGGCCACCGGCCGCGCCGTTCCCGCCAGTGTCGCCATCACCCGCCCCTCATGCCGGTCTGCGACAAATCATACGCCTGCGGCCGTCGCCCGCCAAGTCCCGCGCGCCGGGCGGCCCTTGCCGCCCTTGGGCCGGCGTGACAGGAGCCGGCAATGCCGCATCGCCGACACTGCCCGTCCCTTCGCCGCCCGGCGACACCGTGACCCGCTTTGCCTTCGCCATTGCCGCCCGCGACGGCGCCGCGCGCACCGGCAGCATTGCCATGCGCCGCGGCACCATCCGTACGCCGGCGTTCATGCCCGTCGGCACCGCCGCCACCGTCAAGGCGATGCGCGCCAGTGAAGTCCGTGCCGCCGGCGCCGACATAATCCTGGGCAATACCTATCACCTGATGCTCCGCCCGAGCGCCGAGCGCATCGCACGGCTGGGCGGCCTGCACGAATTCATGGGCTGGGACCGGCCGATCCTCACCGATTCGGGCGGCTACCAGGTGATGAGCCTGTCGGCACTGACCAAGCGTTCGGAAGAAGGCGTCGCCTTCGCCAGCCACCTCGACGGCAGCCGCCACATGATGAGCCCCGAACGCTCGATGGAAATCCAGCGCCTGCTCGGCTCGGACATCGTCATGGCCTTCGACGAGCTCGTCGCCCTGCCGGCGCAGCGCGAAACCGTCGAGGCAGCGATGGCGCGATCGATGCGCTGGGCAGCGCGCAGCCGGGCCGGCTTCGACAGCGCCCCCGATCACGCGAACCGCGCCGCGCTGTTCGGCATCCAGCAGGGCGGGCTCGACGAACGCCTGCGCGCCGAATCGGCAAGCGCACTGACCGCCATCGGCTTCGACGGCTATGCCATCGGCGGCCTGGCGGTCGGCGAAGGCCAGGAAGCGATGTTCGGCGTGCTCGATTACGCCTGCGGGCAATTGCCGGAGGACGCGCCGCGCTATCTGATGGGGGTCGGCAAGCCCGACGACATCGTCGGCGCCGTTTGCCGCGGCATCGACATGTTCGATTGCGTGCTGCCGACACGATCGGGCCGCAACGGCCAGGCCTTCACGCACGATGGGCCCTTGAACCTGCGCAACGCCGTCCATGCCGAGGATCTTCGCCCGCTCGATGCCCAATGCCCCTGCCCGTCATGCGCCGGCGGGGTTTCGCGCGCCTATCTCCACCACCTTGTCAAATCGGGCGAAATGCTCGGATCGATGCTGATGACCGAGCACAATATCGGCTTTTACCAGCATTTGATGGCGTCGCTTCGCGCTGCCATCGCTGCCGGCCGCCTCGCCGACCATGCCGCGACCTTCCTCGCGCGATATCGCGGCAAGCGCTGAAGCCATCGTCCCGGCGGCGCGCCAGCCTGTCATTTCGCAGCGGCGACGCCGTCGCGCCGCTGCCGCAAGGCAAGGCAAAGCCACAGGAGCCGAACCGATGCGCGCCATTCGACTGAAAGCCCCCGGCGGGCTCGACAATTTCCATGTCGGCACGGCCGATCTCGCAGCGCTCGGGGATCATGACATTCATGTCCGGCTGCGGGCATCGTCGCTCAACTATCACGATTACGTGGTCGCGCTCGGCGGCATCCCCTGTGACGATGGCCGTATTCCGATGTCGGACGGTGCCGGCGATGTGGTTGCCGTCGGCAGCGCCGTCAGCCAGTTCGCCGTCGGTGACCGGGTGATCTCGACCTTCTTCCCGCTCTGGATCGAAGGCGAGCCGACTCCGGCCAAATTCGCCCTCGTCCCCGGCGACCGCAGCGACGGCTATGCCCGCGAGGAAATCGTGGCGCCGGCGAGCCATTTCACTCGCGCGCCGGCCGGCTACAGCCATGCCGAAGCCGCCACCCTGCCCTGCGCCGCGCTCACCGCCTGGCGGGCGCTCTATGTCGAAGCCTCGCTACAGGCTGGCGAGACCGTGCTCGTCCAGGGCACCGGCGGCGTTTCCATCTTTGCGTTGCAGATGGCCAAGGCCGCCGGCGCCACCGTCATCGCCACATCGTCGTCACCGGCCAAGCTCGAACGGCTGAAGGCGCTGGGGGCCGATCACCTGATCAACTATCGCGAGGACGCGAATTGGGGGATGACGGCGCGAGCGCTGACCGGCGGCCGCGGGGTCGATCATGTCGTCGAAGTCGGTGGGCCGGGCACGCTTACCCAGTCGATTCTCGCCTGCCGGATGCGCGGTTCGATCACCCTGATCGGCGTGCTGACCGGCGTTGCCGGGCCGGTGCCGACGGCGCTGGCGATGCAGGGCAATGTCCGCATCACCGGGTTGACGGTCGGCAGCCGGGCGCAGCAGCAGGCCATGGTCGCCGCGCTCGAAGCCACCGGCATCCGCCCGGTCATCGATTCGAGCTTTCCGCTGGAAGCCATCGCCGACGCCTTCCGCCACCAGGCGTCCCAGGCGCATTTCGGCAAGATCTGCCTCGAATGGTGATCGCCGGGTTGTCCGATCGGACAACCCGGCGATCACTCGCGGCTTCAGAAGCGCAGCGACAATTCGGCGTTGAAGCCGTGATCGTTGCGACCTTCGCCGAACTGGCCCGAATAGCCCGCCTCCAACGTCGTGTTGGCACCCAGCTTGGCCAGGAAGCGCGCTTGGGCGGCGACGGCGTTGCGGGCCACCGGCGGGCCATAGATGTCGAACGCCGGGCCGGCCGCGAAGGCCATCCGCACCGGCGTGCGCAAATCGGGGCCGCCGGCATGGCGCCATGCGGCGCTGGCCGAAAGCCCGAACTTGCCATCGGCGACCAGCGGCTGGTCGAAGCGAGCCCCGAGCGAAGTTGTCCAGAAGCGAACGCTTTCGCCGGTGGAGCGTAGCGCAGCACTGCCGCCGCCTTCCCGCCAGCTGCCGGTGTTGACGTTGACATAGGCCGCCGAGGCATGCGGCGACAGCGTTCCCGAACCCACGGCGAAATCGTAGCTGATATCGCCATAGACCTGGAAAATCCGGCTGGTGTAGCGAACCTGCGCGAGGTCCGAGAAGCCGGTGAAAGCAATCGACCGCCGGGTTTCGGCCTTGCGAAACTGGTAGCCGGTACCGCCACGCAGCGCCAAGGCGCCGAACCGGTGCGAACCGTAAAGGCCAAGGTAGAAATCATCGAATTCGGCGCGCGAATTGCGATCGGACAGCACCGTTGTGCCGGTGCCATAGCCGGTGACGAGGCCGAAGGCAGCCGTATCGGTGTTGATGATGTCCGTACCGATGAAGAAGCCGCCCAGATCCCGGCGCAGCGCTGCGGCATTGCCGTCGCCGCGGAAACGGCCCCAGCTGCCATAGCCCTGCATCCAGACGCCGCGGCGCGCCTCTTCGGGGTGCAGCAGGTGATCGAGCACCGCCTGGCGGACGAAACGGCTGTCATCGAAGGCGATGCCGCGCATGCTGGCGTGGATTTCGCCCGAAACCTGGTCGAAGGCGAACTGCGCTTCGGCATCGGTCTGCAGATAGACGATGCCCTGGAACATCGCGCCGTTGGCGCTGGCGTCCGAACCCGTCGCGGCGTTGATCTGGTTGAGCGTGCGCGCCGCGGTGACAAAGCGGCTGGTTTGCGAGACATCGAGATAGGCGTTGTTGGCGTCGTAATTGGCGACGACATCGATAAAGCGCGAAACACGGGTCGGCCCGGAAAGCGTGAAGGTGCCGGTGCGGCCGAGCGTCGAGGTCAAAACCGTGTAACGGGTGCCGAGCACGAAACGCGGCGCATCGGTCTTGCCGAAGCGCAGAGCGGCACCGCCGGCGAGGGTCGCGGTGCCGAGCACGGCCAGCCGGTCGCCGGCGCCGGTCGAAGCCAGTTCGACATCGAGGGTGGCGCCGCTGGCCTGATTGTAATTGCCCTGCACCGTCAGCGTGCCGATCGACCCGCCGGGAGCGACGGTACCACCGGACTGCACGGTCAGGGCACCGACCCGGCCGGTGCCGCCGACCGTTGCGCCGCTGCGCACCGTCACTGCCGAAGTGGCGAGCTGGCCGTTGACCGTCAGCTTGCCGGTTTCGACGGTCGTCGCGCCGGTGGCGGTGCTGGCGCCGGTCAGCGTCAGCTCGCCGGTACCGCGCTTGATGATCGCACCGGTGCCGGCGATGCCATTGCCGAAACTGGCGCCGGTCATCTGATTGAAGACCAGCGTCGCATTGTTGGTGACGGCGCCGGTGCCGAAGGTGTGCGAATTGCCGATCAGCGTGCCGTCGGCCACCAGCGTGCCGCCAGCATAAGTGTTGGGGCCGGTCAGCATCAGCGTGCCGCGGCCGGTCTTGGCGAGGCCGGCCGTGCCGGTGAGCGGCGCCGCGATCATGGCCAGCGACATGGCGTCGCCTTCGCCGCCATTGCCGACGGTGAACACGGCATTCCCGGCGCCAAGGTCGGCATTGCCGGCGGCGGCAAGACCGATGGCATCGCCGGCGATCCGGTAATCAGAGGTGAGGAAGGTCATGCCGGTGACCACCACGGCGCCATCGACATCGTCGACATCGACGATGCCAGCGGTGCCGCTGAAGACGATCGTGCCCGGCTGCGGCGCATAGGCGCCGCTGGCGACGCCGCCGGCATCGGTGAAGTTGCTGCGCGTCGCGGTCAGGATGCCGGTACCGCCATCGACGGTGCCGTTGCCGACATTGGCCACGGCATCGCCGTCCCAGAACAGCCGGCTGGCGACGCCGCCGCCGCCCGAGGCACCGGGCGAGAATGCTGCGCCGCCGAAGGTGAAATAGCTGTCGAAATTGTTGAAACCGGACAGCAGCAGCTGGAACGGATTGGCGGCGGCGATGGTGAACGGGCCCGATTTGTCCGACACATCGAAATCGGCATAGCTGAAAGCCGTTGTGGCCAGTGCGTTGAACGCGTTGGGATCGGCGAGGATGTTGTCGATCGTCAGCGAGCCGATATCGGCGGTGTTGATGACGACGCTGATGAAATCGGTCGGGAAATTGGCAGTGCCGGACGGCGTGGCAAAGACATAGGACTTGAGCCACTGGTCCGACCCGGGGACGATCGTCATCGCCGGATCGGTATTCGCACCGGCTTGGTTCTGGCCAATCAGATATTGCGCCACCAGCACCTTGTTGGTGGCTTCGATCTGGACGCCGCCGGCAATCCGGCCTTCGTGAAATTCGCCGGCGTTGAGCGTCGCCACCGTCTCGCCGTTGAACTTGACTTCGGTCGCATCGGCGGTCGCAACGACCCGCACGACGTTGCCGATGCTGCCCGTCCGCGGCGTCTGTGCCAGCAGATAGTTGTTCGACAGCGCATCGACGCTCGGCAACTGCTCGACGATGTGGTCGCACGCCCCGACGCCCGTCGGCACGTTGGTGCACTGGTTGCCGGAAAATACTGCGATTGGCGCGCTGCTGGTGACGCGGCTGCCGGTGAGGTTCGTGTTTGCGGTGTGGAGATAGGTCTGGCCGGCGTTGAGCGTGACATCAAAGGCAGCGGCACCGCGCGGTGCAAAGGTGACCACGGTGTTGTCGACCGTCGCCTGAACCGAAACCTGGTCCGGGAAGATATTCTGATAGCCGGCAACGACATGATCCGTACCGAGGCGATCGCCGTCGAAAATGTAGGTGATGTCGGTCGACTGGGCACGGCGATTGAGGAAATAGCCGCTCAGGCTGCTCGCCGATTCGATACGGAAGCCACCGTTGGTGACGCTGCCGGCGGACAATTCGTTGCTGACCGGGATGTCGATGACGGCAAAGCCCGAGCTTCCCAGATCGAACGCCTGATTGAACCCGCCGGTGCCGAGGACGGAGCCGGTCGAACCCGCGTTGCCGAAAATGAACGCCTGGCGCACGCCGCCGGTGTCGAAATTCGGATTGATCTGGAAATACAGCGTGTTCGCGCTTGCAGCCGTCGAAAGCGCCATCGCCATGGTGGCGGCGCCGAGCAGATAACGGTACATTGTTTTCCCCTGTTGACGACAACGTATGAGCCCGGGACGTTACCCGGTATGCGCAACCCCTGTTAATTCCGGCCGCAATATCACGTGATCGTTGCGAGTGAAATGCCTCGATCGCCGTATCGGCAAAAAAACGATCCGATCTGGCATGAAATACAGCGCGCAGCGGAACTTGCGGCGCGATCATGTGCGGCCGATCAGGCACCCGGCCCGCGCTGCGAACCGCCGCTTTCGGCAAGGTCCGGCCGCGTCGCCGCCCACGCCCGGGGATCGAGCCCGGGCGCTTCGCCAAGCAGCAGCCGCGCGCAGATTTCGCCTGCTGCCGGCGCCGTCTGGATGCCGAAACCGCCCTGGCCGGCGCACCAGAAAAAGCCCGGCACCGCGCCATCCCAGCCGAACACCGGCTTGCGATCGGGGGCAAAGGTCCTGAGGCCGGCCCAGCTCGATTCGAGGCGCTTCACGGTGACGGTCGTCGCCTGTTCGAAACGATCGATCACCATCGCCAGGTCGAGTTCATCGGGCCGCACGTCGTGGGCGACATCGGGGGTTTCGTCATGCGGCGACAGCCACAGCCGGCCGCTGTCGGGCTTGAAATAAAAACGCCCGGCGGCGTCCATCACCACCGGCAGGTCGGCCGGCGGCGGCGGATCGATGGCCAGCACCGCCATCGTGCGGCGCAGCGGCTGCAACCCCAGCGGCGTCGCCCCGGCCAGCACCGCGATGCCATCGGCCCAGGCCCCGGCAGCGTTGACCAGTGTCGTTGCGGAAATCTCGCCGGCGCGCGTGGCGAGGCGCCAGCCGCCCTGCTGCCGATCGAGCGCCGTCACTGCCGCATCGGTGATCAGCGTCGGCTTCCAGCCATCGGGCCCGCGCAGGAACCCCTGGTGCAGCGCCGCGACGTCGATGTCGTGGCAATCGGCTTCGGTGATCGCTCGCGTCCGCCATTCCGGCCGCAACATCGGTCCGGCGACCGATGCCGCCAGCGCCGCGGCATCCAGCCAGCGATAATCGACTCCGCCGGTATCGAATTCGTCCGCCAGCGCGTCGAGCGCCTGCGGCTGATCGGGCGGCGCCAGATGCAGCGACGGGCGCAAGCGCAGCAGCGGACGATCGGCGAACCCCGGCGGCGGGCTGGCGAAGAAACCGCGCGATGCCCGGCTCAATGGCACGATTCCGGGGCCGCCATAGCTTTCGACCCAGAACGCCGCCGACCGGCCGGTGGTATGATAGCCCGGCTGCGCCTCCATCTCGACAAGCGCCACCGTCAGCCGGCCGCCGCTCAACCGGCCCAGCCACCAGGCGAGGCTGGCACCGGCGATACCGGCGCCGATGATCGCCACGTCGAAACGCATCAGCCTGCATCCTTCAGGAATGTCGTCATGGCCGCGAGCACGCCGCTTCGGATGGCGTCAGCCTCGCGCAGCAGTTCATGGCCGGCGCCGGCGACGATCGTCAGCTGCGCCCCGGCGATGCGGGCCACCACCCGGCGCGTCGCCGCGACATCGACAAGGCCGTCGCGTTCGGGGGTGATCACCAGCAGCGGCGTCGCCACGGCTTCGGGCCGCAGCCGCGCCAGCGATGTGAATGCAGCGTCGAGCCAGCCCCAGGTCGGCGCCCCCATGCCGAGTTCGGCGTCACCGGCGATCCACCAGGGCTCGTCGCGGTAGCGATCGGCATCGCTGGTCAGCAGCCGCTGGCGCAGTGATCCGGCCAACGCCGGCACATAAGGACCACCGCCCGGCACCCAGCGACCGCCACCGCCGGCGGCCACGACAGCCCGGGCCAGCCAGCGAGTGACCGCCGGCCCCAGCGGCGGCGCCACCAGCCCGAGCATCGGCGAAAGCAACACCGCCCGGTCGAAACCGCTGCCCTGCGCCAGGTGCCGCAACAGCAGATGCCCGCCCATCGAATGGCCGATGGCGAACTGGCGTCCGGGCAACGCGCGCGCGACGAACGCTGCGATCTCGCGCAGATCGGCAACCCAGGGTTCGAAATCATCGGCATGGCCGCGCATCGGATCGGCGGCGAGGCGCCCCGATCGGCCCTGGCCGCGCCAGTCGAACGAAGCGACGGCAAAGCCCGCATCGATCAGTTCGTGCAGCGATTCTGCGTATTTTTCAACGAAATCGCCGCGGCCACCCATCAGCAAAACCGTCGATCCGCCGCCGCCGGCCCAGATTTCGCCGCGCAATCGCCAGCCGTCACGCATCGCCAGGGCCACGCGTTCCCCGCCGGCTGGCAGAGCCCGGCGCCGTTTCAGGGCGATACCGGTGTCGGGGGCGGGCAAAAGCGACATGACCGGGACCGATAGCGGCAGCGCCGGCACCGGTCGACTCAACCGGTGCCGCAGCATCGCCGCCGGCTTGCACCGCGGCCGGCAGCCGGGCAAAACGCGCGCCGGGATCGTCACGCATCTCCTTGCGTTGGCCCTTGGCGTGGAACGGCAGGTTGCCGTCCCGGCTGCTGTGGAGAAGCTTTGGCCATGTCGTTTACCCTCGATCCGGCGATCGTCATCGCCGTCCTCGTCGCTCTCGCGCTCGGGCTGTTTCTCGGTATCGCCTTCACTGGCGGTGCTCGCCGCCGTGCCGCGGTACTCTCGGAACGGCTCGACGGCCTGGGGCGGGAGCGCGACACGCTGGTTGCCGACCGCGATCGCCTCGCGGTCGACCTGAAGGCGCGCGATGCCCAGATCCGGCCCCTGTCCGACGAAGTCGACCAGCTTCGCCGCGAGCTGGCCCGGGCCCGCGCCCGCACGGCGGACGGCAGCGTCGCCGCGAGCCCGACCGAACGCGTGCTCGATTTCAACGACTTGCGCCAGTTGAAGGGCGTCGGCCCGAAATTCGCCGACAAGCTGGCGGCGGCCGGCATCACCCGCGTCGACCAGATCGCCGGCTGGAGCCAGGCCGATATCGAAGTCATCGACAGCCAGATGGGCGATTTCCGCGGCCGTATCGCCACCGATCGCCTCGTCGAACAGGCGGCACTGCTCAACGATGG
>JBBQWE010000012.1:0-33570 GCA_038210855.1 Sphingomonadales bacterium
AAGCGCTGGCGGCCGAAGCGATGCGGCGGGATTGAAGCGTTGCTCGGCGCGACTGTCCTACAAAGCCGAAAACCGGTAGAACGCCCGGGTCGGCAACGACCGATTTCGGCGTTTCCCATTCCGCTCTTTCGCATCGTCAGCGGACTGAACTTCGGTGGCGTTCCGAACTTTTGGTAATGTTCTGCGCCGAGCCGCGAGCCGGTGTCGCGGGCGCTTCGCAACGAGCCCCGGGCGGCACCAAAGCATCACGGCCGCCGCCGGGCCCACGGCCGAAGCAAGCCCGGTTGACTCCCTGCGATCGATTTCAGCGCTGCAAGGCCGGCAACAGGCGGTCGGTGATCAGCGCCGCGGCGGCTTCGGGTGTCATCGCCGTGGTGTCGATGTGGATTTCGGCCTTTTCCGGAACCTCGTAGGGGCTGTCGATGCCGGTGAAGTTCTTCAGCTGGCCGGCGCGGGCCTTCTTGTAGAGGCCCTTGACGTCGCGATCCTCGGCGACCGCCAGCGGCGTATCGACGAATATTTCGACGAATTCGCCGGCCGGCAGCATCTCGCGGACCATTTGCCGTTCGGCGCGGAACGGCGAAATGAACGCAGTCAGCACGACCAGCCCGGCGTCGGTCATCAACCGCGCGACTTCGCCGACGCGGCGGATATTCTCGATCCGATCGGCTTCGGTAAAGCCCAGGTCCTTGTTGAGGCCGTGGCGGACATTGTCGCCATCGAGCAGGAACGTCTTGTGCCCGGCGGCGTGCAGGCGTTTTTCGACGAGGTTGGCGATGGTCGATTTGCCGGCACCCGAAAGCCCGGTGAACCACAGCAGTTTCGGCCGCTGGCCCATATTGGCGGCATGGGCGTCGCGAGTGATATCGAGCGCCTGCCAATGGACATTCTGCGACCGCCGCAGCGCGAAATGCAGCGTGCCGGCGCCGACGGTGGCATTGCTGTCGCGGTCGATCAGGATGAATCCGCCAAGCGCGCGGGTTTCGGCATAGGGCGCGAACGGGATCGCCCGCTGCGTGGTGACGGTGGCGACACCGATCTGGTTGCGTTCCAGCGATTTGGCCGCGAGATGTTCGAGGCTGTTGACATCGACAGCATATTTCGGCGCGGCGATGCTGGCCGGAACGGTGACGGCGCCGGTTTTCAGCCAATAGGACCGCCCCGGCACCAGTGCTTCGTCGGTCATCCAGACGATGGTGGCTTCGAACTGGTCGGCAAGTTCCGGTGGGGCGTCGATTGCCGAAATCACCGAGCCGCGGGAACAATCGACCTCATCGGCCAGCGTGAGCGTTACCGCTTCGCCGGCGGCGGCCAGCGCATGGTCGCCATCGAAGCCGACGATGCGGACAACGCTGGTGGTGGCGCCGCCCGGGGTGATGCGAACGCGCGTGCCCGGGCGCACCTCGCCGCTGGCGATGGTGCCGGTGAAGCCGCGGAAATCGAGGTTGGGGCGGTTGACCCATTGCACCGGCAGCCGGAAACCGGCGTCTGCGGCGGGTTCGACGGGCACATTTTCGAGGTGTTCGAGCAGCGCCGGGCCATCGAACCACGGCATTTCGGCGGCGCGGCGGACGATGTTGGCGCCGGTCAGTGCTGCCATCGGGATGGCGGTGAAACCGGCGATGCCGATCTGGCCAGCGAAACCGTCGAAATCGGCGACGATCGCATCGAAAATCGCGCGATCATGGCCGACAAGGTCCATCTTGTTGACCGCCAGCACGAAGTGACGAACTCCGACAAGGTGGGCGAGATAGGCGTGGCGGCGCGTCTGGGTCAGCACGCCGCGCCGCGCATCGATCAGCAGCACGGCAAGGTCGGCGGTCGAGGCGCCGGTGACCATGTTGCGCGTGAATTGTTCGTGGCCCGGCGTGTCGGCGACGATGAACTTGCGCTTTTCGGTGGTGAAGAAGCGATAGGCGACATCGATGGTGATGCCCTGTTCGCGTTCTGCCGACAGGCCATCGACGAGCAGCGCGAAATCGAGATTCTGCCCCTGGGTGCCGATCTTTTTCGAATCGCTGGCCAGTGCCGCCAGTTGATCCTCGAAAATCATCGCCGTGTCGTAGAGCAGCCGGCCGATCAGAGTCGATTTTCCGTCATCGACCGATCCGCAGGTGATGAACCGCAGCAGCGATTTGGCCGAATGCCGGGCCAGATAGGCAGCGATATCGCTCTCGATCAGTGTTTCGTCGGCCGGGCGATAGCTGGCAGCGGGGTCGGTATTCAATGCTGCGCTCATCAGAAATAGCCTTCGCGCTTCTTGCGCTCCATCGATGCCGATTCGTCGTGATCGACCATGCGGCCCTGGCGTTCAGAAGTGCGCGCCAGCAGCATTTCCTGAATGACATCGGCAATCGTTGCCGCGCCGCTCGCCACCGATCCGGACAGCGGGTAGCAGCCCAGCGTGCGGAAACGGATGGAACGATGCTCAACGGTTTCGTGGGGTGCCAGCGCCATGCGGTCGTCGTCGATCATCAGCCGCATGCCGTCGCGCACCACGGTCGGGCGTTCGGCGGCGAGGTAAAGCGGCACGGTCGGGATGCCTTCGGCAAGGATGTATTGCCAGATATCGAGCTCGGTCCAGTTCGACAACGGGAAAACCCGGCAGCTTTCGCCGGCGCGCAGCCGCAGATTGTAGAGATTCCACAGTTCCGGCCGCTGGTTCTTGGGGTCCCATTCATGCGCTGCGGACCGGAACGAGAAAATGCGTTCCTTGGCGCGGGCCTTTTCCTCGTCGCGGCGGCCGCCGCCGAAGATTGCATCGTAGCGGCCGGCATCGAGCGCGCTTTTCAGCGCCTCGGTCAGCATCCGGCGGGTATAGACCGGTGTCGGCGTATCGAAGGGGTTGACGCCCGCCGCCGCGGCTTCGGCATTGTGGTGGACGATCAGATCGAGGCCGTATTCGGCGGCGATGCGGTCGCGATGGGCGATCATCGCCTGGAAATCCCAGCCGGTGGCGATGTGCAGGAACGGAAACGGCGGCGGCGCCGGATGGAACGCCTTGCGCGCCAGGTGCAGCATGACCGACGAATCCTTGCCGATCGAGTAGAGAAAGACCGGCCTCGCAGCCTCGGCGGCGACCTCGCGCATGATGTGGATGCTTTCGGCCTCGAGCCGTTGCAGATGATTTTGCATCGAAACCCCCGCGCGTCGTCGCGCCGCAGCCCGTCTATCGCGTGGCTTTGTTGCAATGCAAAGACCGCTTTCCTGTGTCGCCCCCAAGCTGGCATTGCCGATGCAGGGGTTGCGGCGCCTGCGAATGTCATGTTTTTCGGGCAGGGGACCCGAGTTTCGCGGTTTCGAGGTGTGACTTTGCCGATCGAGCTTACCCCGCGCGGGCTGGCCAAACCCTGGGGGGTCGAAGCGCTGCCGCCGACCTTTGCCGCGCATGCCGTCAGCGGCGAACGGACCGGCGAGATCTGGTTCGAAGCGCCGGCGGCTGCCGACCTGCTGGTCAAGATGCTGTTCACCAGCGAACGCCTGTCGGTGCAGGTCCACCCCGATGATGCCCATGCCCGCAGCATCGGCCTGGCCCATGGCAAGGACGAGGCCTGGTATGTGATGGCCGCCGGGCCGGGCGCCTGCATCGGCGTCGGCCTGGCTGCCGGTTCGAGCGTCGACGCCGTGGCGGCAGCGGCGCGCGACGGCAGCATCGTCGGGATGATGGAATGGCGCGCCGTTGCCGCCGGCGACGTGCTCTATGTGCCCGGCGGCACGGTTCATGCCCTCGGGCCGGGGTTGCAACTCGTTGAAATCCAGCAGGCGCTCGACCTGACCTGGCGGCTGCACGACTATGGCCGGCCGCGGGAACTGCATCTCGATGCCGGGCTGGCGGCGGCGCGGCTGGCGCCGTTCGGGCCGAACAGCGCAGCGCGGCGGATCGATGCGGCGCGCAGCGTGCGGGCGGAAGGTGGCCGGTTCGTCATCGAGGAAATCGCCGGCTGCTGGTCGGGGCACATCTCGGCGAACCCCGCCACCCCGGCATGGATCGTGGCGCTTGCCGGCGGCGGCACGCTGGCCGGCACGGCCGTGGCGGCGGGGCAGGTCTGGCTCGTTGATGGCGATTGCCGCGCCGGCGTCGATGCAGGCGGCCACTGGCTGGTCGCCTATCCGGGGGCGACCCCGGACAGGGTGACCAGCAACTGACGGCAGTGAAGCCGCTGGCGGCGCTGCCGTCAACGCTGCGGCATCAGAGCCGTTCGATGATGATCGCCGGCGCCATGCCGCCGGCGGCGCACATGGTGACGAGGCCGCGCTTCAGGTCGCGGCGCTCCAGCTCGTCGAGAATGGTGCCGATGAGGATCGAACCCGTCGCGCCGATGGGGTGGCCGAGCGCGATGGAACCGCCGTTGACATTGACCTTGTCGCGATCGAGCCGCAGGTCGCGGATGAACTTTTCCGCCACCACGGCAAAGGCTTCGTTGATTTCGAACAGGTCGATGTCATCGAGTGTCAGCCCGGCCCGGGCCAGCACCTTGCGCGCCGCCGCCACCGGCGCGTTGAGCATCAGCGTCGGGCAATCGCCCATGTTGGCCATCGCGACGATGCGGGCGCGGGGCTTGAGGCCATGGGCTTCGGCATAGGCCTTCGACGCCAGCAGCACGCCGGCGGCGCCATCGACGACGCCGCTCGAATTGCCGGCATGGTGGACATGCTCGATCTTCAGATCGGGGTATTTCTGGTTGATCAGCTTGCGGAACGTCGTCCCGGCTTCGTCGAGCGGCATGTCGGCCATCGCCGCAAAGCTCGGGTTGAGCGCTGCGAGGCCTTCGGCGGTGGTCTGCGGGCGGGGGAATTCCTCGCGGTCGAGCGCAATGCTGCCATCGTCGCGGTGCACGGCGACCAGCGATCGGTCGAAGCGGCCTTCGGCGATGGCGACGGCGGCGCGCTTCTGGCTTTCGAGGCCGAGTGCGTCGACCGCCTCGCGGCTGATGCCTTCCATCGAAGCGATGGCATCGGCGCAGACGCCCTGGTGGCTTTGCGGGTGCAACCGCTGCAGCCGGGCGTTGCCGCTGCCCATGTCCATCGGCCGCATGCCGGCTGCCATTTCTTCCTGCATCATCTGCGCCGTCAGGCTCATCATCTCGGTGCCGCCGGCGATGACCAGGTCTTCCATGCCGCTCATGATCGACGCTGCGGCGAAGTTGACGCTGGTGATGCCGCCGCCGCAGAAGCGATCGAGCGTGGTGCCGCTGGCCTTCAGATCATAGCCGGCATCGAGCGCCGCCATGCGGCCGAGGTCGCCGCCCTGCTTGCCCTTCTGCGTGCTGGTCGACCAGATGATGTCGTCGACGTGCCCCGTGTCGATGCCGTTGCGCGTCGCCAGCGCCTTGAGCACTGCCGAGGCGAGGTGCTGAGGATGGAAATCGGCGAGCGCGCCCTTGCCGACCTTGCCGATGCCGCGCGGCGTTCGCACCGTGTCGATGATGTAAGCGTCTGCCATGGCTGTTCCCCGCTGCTGCGCCGTATTGCCGGCACTGTCCGGGGCTTGCGTTGCGGCAGCAGCGGATGGCTGCCAACTGGCAATCGAGAGGGGATCGTGCCCGATCGGCGCGGCGACACTGGAGCGGGTAGCGGGAATCGAACCCGCGCTAGAAGCTTGGGAAGCTCCTGTGATACCATTTCACCATACCCGCGCGAACCGAGCGTTGCCACGGTCGTGGCGGCCCGGTCAAGCCGTGGAAGCCTATTTCGGCATCCGCGCTGCGGTCGCTTCGATCTCGATCAGGTAATTCGGCCCGGCGAGCGCTGCCACCTGCACCGTCGAACGTGCGACGAGGTTGGGGTTTTCGGCCGTTCCGAAAAATTCGCGGTAGCCGGCATTGAAACCGGCGAAATCCATCTTGCCGCCCAGCTTGGGATCGCCGGTAACGAACACCGTCAGCTTGACGACGTCCTTCATCGAATAGCCTTGCTTCTCAAGCGCGGCCTTGATCTTGCGGAAGGTGCTGATCGTCTGGGTTTTGGTGTCGCCATAGGCTTCGATGCTGTCGGTCTTGGCCGGATCGATCGGGCTGGCGAGCTGGCCCGAAAGCATGAATGTTTCGGCGCCGGGCGGAATGATGACCCCGCCGAGGATCAGCGCCGGCGGCGGATTGGTGATGCGATTGATGTCGGCGGCGGCCGCCGGCGCTGCTGCGGCAAGCGTCGCGAGGATCAGAGCGGTCTTCATCTTGCAGTCTCCCGAACGGACAGAAATTCTCCCCGCCGTACGGTAAGGCCGTGCGGCGGGGAGGCAAAGCCGGCAATCGATCAGAATTTGACCGAGCCGCGCAGGTACCAGAAGCCGCCCTGCTGGCCGATCGGTGCCGTATCGGCATAGATCGATCCGTTCAGCGCGCCGCCGGTCTCCGGGTAGATGTTGCGGGTTTCACGTTCGGGGAAGGTGTTGAACAAATTCTGCGCGCCTACGGCAACGCGATACTTTTCCTGGAAGGTCAGGCCGATCTCGATATCGAAACTGACCTGGGCGCCGAAAGTCTTGGACCAGTTCGCCGTCGGGTACAGCGCCAGAGCTTCCGCCGCTGTCACCGCCGGGCCGAAGGCGTTGGCGGCCGTCGCGCCGATCGCGGTACCGGCGGCATTCTGCGTCACCGGATCAAGGAAGGTCGTGTATTTGCCGAAGTAGTTCAGGCGGGCCGTCGCATCCAGGATACCCGTCTGATAGGTCGTCGAAAGCACGGCGCGCCAATTGGGGTTCGATTGTTCGATGTTGCCGACGCGCACATCATCCACCGGCCGGAAGTTGGACAGGACCCGGCCGCTGGCCAGCGTACCGTTGATGATCCGGCGATCGGTGACCTTGGTTTGGTTGTAGTTGACCGCCAGGCTGGTGTTGAAGCGGCCGATGCCAGTGTCGGCCTTGTGCTGGATCACGAGGTCGACACCCTGCGTCCGGGTACTGAAGGCGTTGGTGAAGTAGCGGACCGCGCCGAGTTCGACGGCGTCGCCGATGCCGCGCGCGACGAGGAACGCCTGGTCGTTGATCGGCTGCGTGCCGGTCGGCAGCGGGTTGATGTTGCCGGTAAGGCCGATGCGGTCACGCACGGCGATGTTGTAGTAATCGAGCGTGATGTTGAAGCCGCCGCCCGGCGTCAGCACGAAACCGCCCGAGAAGCTGGTCGATTTTTCCGGCTTGAGCGGCTCTGCAAGGTAGAAGCGGGCGATTTCGCTGTTGACAGCCGCTGTCAGAATACCGAGCGGGACCAGCGAGTTGAACGGGAAACCGGTTGTCAGGTTCTGGATCGATTGCTGGCCTGGCGTAGGCGCGCGGAAGCCGGTGGAGGCAGCGCCGCGCAGGGCGATCACGTCGTTGATCTCCCAGCGAGCGCTGATCTTGGCGTTGAAGGTGCTGCCGAAATCGGTGAAGTAATCGTAGCGGGCGGCAAGGCCGAGGTCGAAGCCTTCGACCACCGTGCCTTCCAGATCGACATAGGCCGAATAGTTGTTGCGGCCGAGTTCGCCGACGGTGCTGGGACCGAAGCCCTGGAAGCCGTTGGAGCCGGGCAGGCCGGTCGAAAGCCGCTGCACACCCGACGCGTTGAGCGCCGGCCGCGGCGCCGAAGCACCCGGCGCGGAGCAGGCAACGACGACATTGGCGCCGTTGACGCACTCGAACAGGTTCTGGACGGCATAGGGGCCGACGGCCCATGACGCCGTGTCACCGAGGCCGGTTTCGAACGATTCGCGGCGGATTTCGAGGCCCCAGGCGACGTTCAGCGGCTCGACGAAGCCGATTTGGACTTCGGTGCTGAAATCGGCGTTGAAGTTGAATTCGCGCTGGACGAACTTACCCATGTAGAAATCAGTGGGGGTGGCCGGGCCCAAGGACACGTTGACCGTATCGCTCATGAAATAGCGAATCTGGTTTTGCCCGAGCATTACCGAGACATCATAATTGATGCCCCATTCGGTACCCTTGAAGCCGCCGACGAGCCCGATGTCCTCGTTCGTCGCTTCGAAGAAGGGCACGAAGCCATTGCCGAAGGTCGGGATATCGAAAACGCTGAAGGTGCGGCCATTGGCATCCCAGCGAGCGCGGCCCCGCGCATCGACACCGACCTGGTCGAGGAACACCGGATTCACCGACCGGCCGATGGTCGCCGAATTGGGACGACCGGGGACCGGCGCGACGGTCACCGTCACCGGATGGCGAAGGTTGAAGTCGTTGCCCTGGCGCTGCCAGCCGTAGTTGCCGAAGGCATAAAAAGTGGTGTCGCCGGCCGGCAATTCCATGTTGAAGACGGCGCGATAGGCGCGGTTTTCCGGGCCACCGAGGCGGTTGCCGGTGGGGAAATCGGTGATGATCGGCGGGTTCAGCCGCGCCAGCGCCGGAACAACGGGGCGAGCGACGGAACGATCGAAGATGTTCTGATCGATTAATTCGCCGGTGATGTTAAAGAAGCCGCCGTCGTTGCCTAGCTTGGTGGCGTAAAAGGCGGTGATCTGCGTGTCCTGCCCGTCGCCCCGGTAGGTCTGGCCGTAGCGCGCCGCGACTTCGAAGCCTTCACTGTCGCGGCGCAGGCCAAGGTTGAGCACGCCGGCGATGGCATCGGACCCATATTGGGCGGCAGCGCCATCACGCAGCACTTCGATGCGGCCGACCGCCGGCGAAGCGATCTGCGAAAGATCGGCACCCTGGGCACCGGCGTTGAGCGCGCCGCCAGCGATCTGGACAAGCGCCGAACGGTGCATGCGCTTGCCGTTGATGAGGACGAGGATCTGGTCCGACGGCAGGCCGCGCAACGTCGGCGGACGCACGAACGCCGAAGCATCGCCGAGCAGGTTGCGTTGCTGGTTGAAGGAGGGGACGAGGGTCTGCAGGATCGACTGCAACTGCGGCGCTGGCTGCGCTCGGAAATCGTCGGCGGTGAAGACATCGATCGGTACCGGGCTATCGGCGACGGTGCGATCGGTACGGCGCGTGCCGGTGACGACGATGGTGTCGCCGGCGTCGGCGCTGGGCGCTGCGACAGTATCCCGAACCTCTGCAGCATCGGCGGGTTCAGCCGCAGCGGCCGCATTCTCGTCGGCCTTGGTCGCCGCGGCCGCCGGGACTGCGGCGGTGCCGGCAGCGATCAGCGCGGCAAGCGATACAGTGGAGAGCCCGCGACGTGCAGCGGACAATTTGGCAATCGTGATCATGAAGCCCCCTTGATTACAGGAAAGCTCCTCCCCCTTATCGCCGGTGCGCCGGGAGCCATTATCGACTTCCTCGAGCGCGCCGCGATACCCAACCGTTATTTGCCAGCGCCGGTTTTTTCGGTTTCGGGACCTGTGCGCTGACGGTTTCCAATATGACGTAAGGTTCATGCGTCTGGCAATTGCTTCGACGCCAGCGATGGACGCTAAATCGTTGCTGTTGCAATCCTGCAACGTTTCGAACGCAAGCCGTTCGCCGAAAGGCGAAAAAATCCTGCTGCGAAGTATGGTCGAAGCTTTTGCATCTGCGCCGCGGACCGGTATGGTAGCCAGACGCGGCTGGCACCGCATCGCCGGATTTCAAATCGAAAGGTGGGTTTCTTGACGGATGTCTACGCGCATCGCGCCCGCACCATCGATGGTCGTGATGTCGCCATCGCAGATTGGGCGGGGCAGGTGCTGCTGATCGTCAATACGGCTTCGAAGTGCGGCTTCACGCCGCAATATGCCGGGCTCGAAGCCCTGCAGAAACGCTATGCCGCGCGCGGCTTTTCGGTGTTGGGTTTCCCTTGCAACCAGTTCGCGGCGCAGGAGCCCGGCGACGAGGCCGAGATCGCCGATTTCTGCCGGCTGACCTACGACGTCGATTTTCCGATGTTCGCCAAGATCGATGTCAACGGCGGAGAGACGCACCCGCTGTGGCAGCAACTCAAGCGCGCCGCCCCTGGCCTGCTCGGCAGCGAATCGATCAAGTGGAACTTCACCAAATTCCTGGTCGATCGCAGCGGCCGGGTGGTGGCGCGATTCGGATCGCGCGACACGCCGGCGTCGATCGCTTCGAAGATCGAGGCGCTGCTGTAGAAATTGCCGGCGACCCGATCGGGCCGCCGGCAATTTTGCTTCTGCTTGACGGGGATTCAGGCAGCCTTGCGGCGGCGCGGCGTGGCGGCGGCCGCTGCGTCTTCTTCTTCGTCCGGCTGGTCCTGGCCGCTGTCGCTGAGCGCAGTGCCGAGCGCGCGCAGCTTTTCCTGATTGGTTTCGGCGCGTTCGGCGATCTTGGTGGTGGCGCTGCCGAGGCGGTGCAGAATGGCTTCGATGCGCGCGGTATCGGGTTCGCCGGCTTCGAGCTGGCGCTTCAGGGCGCCGAGGTCGCGCGCGATGCCCTTGGTGCCGGGAATTTCGAGATCGGCGAGCGCCGTTTCCCAATCTTCGATCATCGAAACTGCCGGGGTGGGCTTGGCATCCTCGATGCCGCGATTGAAGGCGTTGATGGTGGCTGCGAAACGAACGGCCATGGGTAACACTCCTGGATTGATGGGCGGTGGGGCACCGCCAGCGAGTCAACGCGCCGACGCCGCTTCCGGCTTCCGCCGGGCAGGTCGCCCCACTGCGACAACCTGTCCCACGGCAACGTGGCGAAGGTTTCGGCTCGTGAAAGATTCGGACCCTTGCGAGCAATTTTGTTCGTGCGGGTCCGGGATGGCGCGGGTAGGGTGGAAGGGCCGGCCCCGTCCGACAAGGATCCTGCCATGACCGACAAATCTGCCCCCGATACGCCTGCCGCCACGCCCGACGACCGCAGCGTCCGTCACAAGGCGGTCAGCATCGGCAACCGGCGGCTGAAGCCAGCGACGATGATGATGGGCCATGGCTTCGACCCGCGGCTCAGCGAGGGCGCGCTGAAGCCGCCGATCTTCCTGACCTCGACCTATGTTTTCGAGAAAGCCGCCGACGGCAAGCGCTTCTTCGAAGGCATCACCGGTGTCCGTCCCGGCGGTGCCGAAGGCCTCGTCTATGGCCGGTTCAACGGGCCCGACCAGGAAATCCTGGAGGATCGCCTGGCGTTGTGGGAGGCTGCGGAGGAAGCGCTGGCCTTCTCCTCGGGCATGTCGGCGATCGCCACGACGTTCCTTGCACTGGTGCGGCCCGGCGATGTCATCGTCCATTCGGCGCCGCTTTATGCCGCCACCGAAACGCTGATCGGCCGCATTCTCGGCAAGCTAGGCGTCACCTGGCTCGATTTTCCGGCCGGCGCGACCCAGCCGGAGATCGAGGCGGTGATGACCGCGGCGAAAGCCAAGGGGCGCGTTTCGGTGATCTACCTCGAAAGCCCGGCCAATCCGACCAACGCGCTCGTCGATGTCGAAGCCGTCCATGCCGCCCGCGCCGCGGTGCTCGGCCGTGACAATGGTGGCGGCGATGAACTGCCGCCGATCGTCATCGACAACACATTCCTGGGGCCGCTGTGGGCGCAGCCGCTGGCGCAGGGTGCCGACGTGACAATCTATTCGCTGACCAAATATGTCGGCGGCCACAGCGATCTGGTCGCCGGCGGCTGTGTCGGCAGCGAAAAGATGCTCACCCCCATCCGCATGATGCGCAACACCATCGGCACCATCACCGATCCGCACACCGCCTGGATGCTGCTGCGATCGATGGAAACGCTCGAACTGCGGATGAACCGCGCCGGGCAGAACGCCGCCACCGTCTGTGCCTATCTGCGCGATCACCCCAAGGTCGAACGCGTCGGCTATCTTGGCTTTCTGGAGCCCGGGTCGCGCCAGGCCGATATCTTCGCGCGCCATTGTTCGGGTGCCGGATCGACGTTTTCGCTGTTGGTCAACGGCGGCGAGGCCGAGGCGTTCCGCCTTCTCGACCATCTGCTGCTGGTCAAGCTCGCGGTCAGCCTGGGCGGTACCGAAAGCCTCGCCTCGCACCCGGCAGCGATGACGCACCTCAGCGTGGCCCCGGCGCGCAAGGCCGAACTCGGCATCACCGACAATCTGGTTCGCGTCTCGATCGGTGTCGAGGACCCCGACGATCTGGTCGCCGATTTCGAACAGGCGCTGGCGGCGGTATGACGACCCGGTTTCGCGCGATCCACCGATTGCGCGGTGCCAAGATCGCCCTTGAACATTACAAAAAGGCAACCTAGCTAGCCGACACGCGGGGTTCATAACGCCGACGGTTATAGGACGACGATGGCCAACGCCGCCCACAAGATCGATCTGCGCGAAGTCATGGCGTGGATGCGGCCGATCCTCGGCCCGGACCGCAGCTTTTATTGGCTGGCGGTCGCCTATGGCGTCGGCATCAGCCTGCTGACCCTGGCGACTCCGATTTCGGTGCAGCTGCTGATCAATTCGATCGCCAATATCGCGCTGCCGGCGCCGCTGTTCACCTTGTCGTTCGTGCTGTTTGCGCTGCTGATGCTGTCCGGCCTGATGTACCTGCTGCGCGGCCATGTCATGGAATTGTTCCGTCGTCGTTTCATGGCGCGGCTGGTTGCCGACGTCACGGTGCGCGCCATCAATGCATCGAACCCGTTCTTCCAGGACGAACGCCGGATCGATCTGTTCAATCGCTATTTCGAACTGATCAACGTCCAGAAGAACGTGCCGAACCTGCTGATCGGGGCTTTCGCCATCCTGTTGCAGGCCGGCGTCGGTTTCATCGTCACGTCGTTCTACCACCCGTTTTTCCTCGTCTTCAACCTGCTGGTAATCTTCGCGGTCTGGCTGATCTGGGTGGTCTGGTCGCCCGGGGCGATGCGCAGCGGCATCATGCTGAGCCACAAGAAATACGAAGCGGCGCATTGGCTGGAGAGCGTCGGCGCTTCCAACGGTTTCTACAAATCGGCGCGCCACCGCGATTACGCGATGGAACGATCGGAAGCGGTGGTCGCCGATTATGTCGCCGCGCATCGCGATCACTATCGCTGGAGCCTGCCGCAATCGATCGCGCTGGTCGTCCTTTACGCTGCTGCCAGCGCCGGCCTGCTGGCGATGGGCGGCTGGCTGGTCATCCGCGAACAGCTTTCGATCGGCCAGCTTGTCGCTGCCGAGCTGATCCTGGCGAGCGCGCTCTATGGCGTGTCGCAGCTCGCGACCTACCTCGATTATGTCTACACGCTGGTCGCGTCGATCGAAGAACTCGCGCTGCTTTACGCCATTCCGCAAGAACCGCCTTCGCAGGCGCAGCGCCACCTTGTCGCTTCCAAGGGCGCCACGCTCGGCTTTCACGGCGTTCGCTTCACGCACCAGGGCCAGCCGGTGCAACTCGACCTCGAAATTCCCGAAGGTGCACGCCTTGTCGCGCAGGGCCAGCCCGGGATGGAGCGCTGCTTTTCGAACCTGCTGAAGCGTCACCTGCGGCCTGACGGCGGCATCGTAACGCTGGGCGGGGTCGACATCACCTCGATGGATATCCTGCTGCTGCGCAGCGATATCATCGTGCTCGATCGCGCCTATATCGTCGAAACCACGATCGCCGAATATCTGCGGCTCGCCAATCCCGATGCCGATCCGGCATCGATCCTGCGCGCACTGAAGCTTGTCGGCCTTGATGATCGTATCGCGATGCTGCCCGATGGCATGCAGACGAGGCTGTCGGCAACCGGCTGGCCATTGTCGATCGGCAAGACCATGCAGCTGAAACTTGCTGCCGCGATCATTTCCGAACCGCGAATCCTCGTGCTTTCGCCGATCTTCGACATGGTTTCGGTGCGGCGGTTGCAGGACGTACTGGCGCATTTCGCCGATACCGCCACGACGGTCATCCATTTCAGCAACCGTCCCGAAGACATGGAAGCCGGTGGCTTCATGTGGGTCGGCCGGCAATCGCAGGCGATCGTCACCGATCGTTTCGACTTCGACCGGCTGCGCGGCGGCGGAGCGCCGGCATGACCCCGACCGATCAGGCGCAGTTCCGAACGCTGGCCAGCATCCGGCCGCCGCGCGTCATCCGCACCATCGCGGTGCTGATGGGGCTGACCATCATCGGCGTCATCCTTTTCCTGGCGCTGGTGCCCTGGGTGCAGACGGCGCCGGGCGCCGGCACCGTCATCGCCCGTGACCCGCGCGACCGGCAACAGAACATCACCGCCATGGTGCCGGGGCGGATCGAGCGCTGGTTCGTCACCGATGGCAGTTTCGTCAAGGCCGGGGCACCCATCGCTCGAGTTGTCGATATCGATCCGCAACTGCTCGACCGGCTGGACAGCCAGCGGCGCCAGCTGGAGGCCGAAATCGATGCCACCAGCAGCGCGATGGCAACCGCGCAGCGCGATGTCGATCGCGCCGGGATCCTGTTTCGCGAGGGCCTCGGTTCGCGCCGCGACTTCGAACTCGCCCAGATCAAGGTCGCCGATTATCAGGCCAAGATCGCCAAGAGCCGCGCCGATTTGAACGCCATACTGGTCAGCCGGCAGCGCCAGTCGGTGCAATTGATCAATGCCCCGCGCAGCGGCCGCATCATGCGAGTCCGCGCCATCGACAATGCCACCATGGTCAAGCAGGGTGATGTGTTGGCGACCTTCGTTCCCACCGCGGCCGAACGCGTCGTCGAAATCTACATCGATGGTCGCGACGTGCCGCTGGTCCGCGTCGGCAGGCGGGTGCGGCTCGAATTCGAAGGCTGGCCGGCGATCCAGTTTTCCGGCTGGCCATCGGTGGCGGTCGGCTTTTTCGATGGCCAGGTCGCTGCCGTCGATATCGCGGCTTCGCCCAATGGCCTGTTCCGCATCCTCGTTGAACAATCGCCCGACAGGCGGCCGTGGCCGGGGGAGCCGGCGGTCCGTCTGGGCGCCAAGGTGCGCGGCTGGGTGCTGATGGATACGGTCAAGGTCGGCTTCGAATTGTGGCGCCTGCTCAACGATTTCCCGCTGCAGTTCACCCGGCCGGGCAGCACGCCGGCCACCACCGGCGAAGCGAGCAACGGCAAGGCCAGGCCGGCCGCCGACGGCAGCGACATCACCATCGACAGCAGCAGCGATGAAATCGGCAAATAACCCGGCGCCGTCGCTGCTGGCGCTTGCTGTCCTGATCGCGCCGCCGGCCGTTGCCGCCCAGAAGCGGATGGCCCCGCCGGCGCTGGTCGGCCCGTCGGCGCCGGTTGCCCCGGCCCCGGTGCCGTTGGCCGGGGCGCCCCTGGCAGCGCCCCGGGTGTCGACAAGCGGCAGCCTCGGCCTCGCCGAAGTGCTGGCTTCGTCCCGCTTTCATGCGCCGCAGGTGCTGGAAGCGCTGGCGCGCGTTCGCGGCGCCGAAGGGCGGCAGCTTTCGGCGCGCGCTGCCTTCGACACGGTGTTCGCAGTCGATGCCGAAAGCCGGCTGACCGGCTTTTACGACGGCACCTTCGCCGAAGCGCGAGTGACGCGGCCGTTCACCGGCATCGGCGGCTATGCCTATGGCGGCTATCGCATCGCCACCGGCAATTTTCCGATTTACGAAGACGAACGCTTCACCAGCCGTTTCGGCGAGATCAAGGCCGGCGCCGTGCTGTCGCTGTTGCGCGACCGGGTCATCGACGATCGGCGCTTCGGGCTGGTGCAGGCCGATGTCGATACGGCGCTGGCCGAACTCGATCGGCTGCTGGTGTCGATCGGCGTGCAGACCCGCGCCATCCAGACCTACAACAATTGGGTCGTCGCCGGACTGCGGCTGGCGATCCACCGCGATCTGCTGCAACTGGCGCAGGATCGCCAGGCGGGCTTTCGCCGCCAGGTGCAGACCGGCGCACGGCCGTCGATCCTGCTGGTCGAGAACGAACAGAATATCCTGCGCCGGCGCAGCCTGGTGGTGCAATCGGAACAGGTGCTGACCCAGGCCGCGATCAGCCTGTCGCTCTACCTGCGCGATGCCGATGGCAACCGTGTCGTCCCGGGCCGCGACCGGCTGCCGGGCGCGCTGCCGCCGCCGATCGTTGCCAGCGCCGATGCCGCCAGCCTGTTGTCGCGCCGGCCCGAAGTGAAGGCGCTCGAATTGCGCATCCTTGCCGCCGGGCAGCGGCTGGCGCTCGATCGCAACGCGCTGCTGCCCAAACTCGACCTGAAGGTCGAAGCCGCGCAGGACATTGGCCCGGTGCCGGCGATTTCGAACGCCAGGAACGGCACCGATACCAAGGTCGGCATCAGTTTCAGCCTGCCGCTGGAACGCCGCGCGGCGCGTGGCCGGCTGGCGCAGACCCGCGCCGACATCGAAGCCAATGTGCAACGCCGGCGGTTCCTGACCGATCAGATTGCCACCGAAGTCGAAAATCTGGGCACTGCCGCCGAGAATTCGGCGCTGCTTTCCACCATCGCTCGTGATGAGGCCGATCGTGCCGCGACGATGGCGGCGGCGGAACGGCGACGATTCGAACTGGGGACGGCGGATTTCTTCCTGGTCAACCAGCGCGAGGAAGCCGCCGCCGATGCCGCGGTGCGCCGGCTCGATGCCGCATTCCGCCAGGTTGCCGCCAATGCCGACCTGGCAGCGGCGACCGCCGACCTCGATGCGCTGGGGCTGTGATCACCGTTTTTAAAAGCTAGGCAGGGGTGCCTCCGGCTGTTGGGGCCTGAGGCCCGAGACCCGCGATTGTTGGCTACCGCTTTACCGCGAGGGCTGATTTCTTTGGAATGACCCGCAGTTCAGCGGGTTCGATTTCAGCGTTCGACGGTTGCCTTGTGCTTCAGGAATTCGGGAACGCCTTCGGGGCCGAAGCCGATGAAGCGTTCGCCGCCATCGTCGTCGCGGCGATAGCGTTCCTGGGGCCGGTCGGTCTCGCGCAGCGCGGCGCGGATGCCGCGCAGGCCGCGATAATCGCGGATCGGATCATGCTGGCGCGGTGCAGAGCGCGGGGCTTCGGGCGGGCGGCCCTCGGCGGGGGCCGCCGGGTTTTCCGCGCGCGGCGGAGCGGTGGCCCGCGGCGGGGAGCGCGGCGCAGGTGTCGGGGCAAGCGGTTGCGCCGGTGCGCGCGGGACGGGGCGCGGGACGGGGCGCGGGGCCTCCGCTTCCTCTCTGCGCGACGGGGATTCCGCAACAGCAGCAGTGGTTTCGCCGGCCTCGTCTTCGCCGCGCTTGCGGTTGCGGCCGCCGCGGCGGCGCTTGCGCGGGCCGCGTGCTTCATCGGCGACGGTTTCGGAAACAGCTTCGGCGGGTTCGGCGGGTTCGGCGGGTTCGGCGACCAGCGGCGCGGCGACTGCCATCGGTGCTACCACCGGCACTTCGATGACGGCCTCGGCCACCGGTGCGCTGCCAAGCCGCGCGATCTTCTGGCGGATCAGCTTTTCGACTTCGGCGAGGTTTTCGGTCTCGGCTTCGGTCATCAGCGTGTAGGCGATGCCGGTCCGCCCGGCGCGGCCGGTGCGGCCGATGCGGTGGACATAATCCTCGGCATGGTGCGGCACGTCATAGTTGACGACATGGCTGACGCCCGGAATGTCAAGCCCGCGCGCTGCGACGTCCGACGCGACGATGATGGTGATGTCGCCCGATTTGAAGCGTTCGAGTTCGCGGATACGGTCACCCTGTTCCATGTCGCCATGGATCTGGCTGACCGCGAAACCGGCGCGGCGCAGGCTTTCGACGAGTTCCTTGATGTCGCGCTTGCGATTGCAGAAAACGATGGCGTTGCGGACTTCCGGGTCCCGCAACAGCCCGCGCAGCACCTCGCGCTTGCCGCGCGGCGTGGTCTCCACGACAAATTGGGCGATCGAGGTGTTGGTCGACGCCGGACGGGCGACCTCGATCAGCCGCGGATCGGTCATGAACCGGTCGGCAAGCTTCTTGATCGGCGGCGGCATCGTTGCCGAAAACAGCAGGGTCTGGCGCGGGCTGGGCAGCTTTGTGCAGATTTCCTCGATATCGGGGATGAACCCCATGTCGAGCATCCGGTCGGCCTCGTCGATGACCAGCAGGCTGCACTGGTTGAGCATGAACTTGCCGCGGCCGAACAGGTCCATCAGCCGGCCCGGCGTCGCGATCAGCACGTCGACACCCTTTTCCAGCGTGCTCAGCTGGTCGCCCATCGAAACGCCGCCGATCAGCAGCGCCATCGAAAGCTTGTGATATTTGCCGTATTTGTCGAAATTCTCGCTGACCTGCTGGGCCAGTTCGCGCGTCGGTTCGAGGATCAGCGACCGCGGCATCCGCGCCCGCGAGCGGCCTTCGGCGAGGATGTCGATCATCGGCAGCACAAAGCTGGCGGTCTTGCCCGTGCCGGTCTGCGCCACGCCGATGATGTCCCGCCCCATCAACACGGGCGGGATCGCCTGGCGCTGGATGGGCGTGGGGTCGTTGTAGCCACTGTCCGTAACGGCACGGAGCAGGGCATCGGACAGCCCCAGATCGGCAAAGCTCATGTGTGATCCCGGGCGAGGCTGCCGCCTGTCGGCACGCGTCACCTGCGTGTTGCAAGCGCAGCTTTGGCACGAAAAGTCAATTGCCGTGCCGCGTTCGGCGCCGACCGGGCGGCAAAGACGCAAAAAGGGGCGGCGCCTGCCGGCACCGCCCCCCCCTTTCGCCTTGGGCAGGATCAGAAGCGGAAGCCGGCGACGATGCCGTAGCGGCGCGGTTCCAGAGTGAAGATGTTGGTGAACAGGCCCGACGACTGGTCGGTGATATACAGGCCGGTGACGGCATTGTTGTCGGCGATGTTCTGGATGTAGGCGCGAAGATACCATTTGTCGTCGCGGCCGTTCAGCTGCACCTGGGCATTCATGATGTAATAGTCCGGAATGCGATTGATGGCGCCGTTGAAGATGTTGCCAAAACTGGTGCCGGTGTAGGTGATGTCGAACCGCGGCACGACGCTCCAGCCGCTGTTGCTCTCGATGGTGTACTGGATGCCGAAGCTCGCCTTGAAGTTCGGCGCCTGCGGCAGTTCGTTGCCGCGCAGGTCGCTGGTCACGCCTTCGTTGAGGATCGACACCCCGGCGGCGCCAGCGTTGCCGGCCAGCACCGAGCAGATGCTGAAGGCGCCGGTGGCACCGTTGATGCCGCTGTCGGTCGGGAACGCCGTCGGCGCCTGCAGTCCGAGGCCGGCGTTGACGGCAGCCACATAGGCGTTGACGGCGGCAGCGCTACCGGTGTTGGAAACGGCGGCGCAGTTCGCACCATTCGTGATGTCCTTGATGATCACGGCATCGCTGCGGCCGCCCGACGGATCGCGCGGGTTGGCCAGCGGGTCGGCGCGCGTCACTTCGGTCTTGAGGTAGCTGGCACCGAAGTTGATTGCCAGTTCGCGGCTGGGCCGCATCACGCCGTCGATTTCGATGCCATAGACCCGGGCGTCGACATTGTCGTTGACCGAGGTGCGGGCAACGATGCGGCTGAGCTGCAGGCCCTTGTAGTCATAATAAAAGGCCGTCAGGTTCAGCTGCAACGACCCATCGAGGAAGGTATTTTTCGAACCGAACTCGAAGGAGTTGATGAATTCCGGCGCGAAGGTATCGCTCACCTCGAAGATCGGCTGGAGCGGCGGGTTGACACCGCCCGATTTGTAACCGCGCGAATAGGAGAAATAGATCAGATTGTCGTCGGTGACCTTCCAGTCGATGACGGCACGGCCGGTGACTTCGGAGAAGCTGACGGTGCGTTCCTGGAACAGCTGGTTTCCGGCACGGCCCGGATCGGCGTCGAAACCGCCGACGAACGGCGAATCGAAGGCGTTGGCGGTGCCATAGGGAACCGCGAACGAAGCCAGCGTCGAGCGGGCGCGAACGAACTTGCGATCGTTGTTGTAGCGCAGGCCGGCGGTGACCTTGATGGTATCGGTGACGTTGAAATAGGCTTCACCGAAGATGCCGAAGCTTTCCAGCGAATAATCCTGCTGGTTGTTGCGGAAGAACGGCGTACCGAGATAGACGTTCGGGAAAGTGACGTTACCGGCACCCTGCTGACCAAGGGCAGTCGCCGTGCCGAGCACGCCGGCGATATAATCGATGCCGAAGGAGTTGACGTAATAGTCGAGGTTGGTCGTCGTGATCTTGTTGTAGATGCCGCCGAGCAGGAAGTTGAAGCTGCCGTCGAACTGGCTCGAAACGATCAATTCGCCGGTATAGGCGCGGTTCTTGTAGTTCGATCGATCGAAATCGGTCGGGGTGGCCGCGCAGACACGGTTGCCGCCGAATGCGCCGGTCCCGGTTTCTTCGGCAAGCGAGGTGCAATAGGGGCCATTCACGCCGTTGGGGATCAGTGCGTTGGCGACCGCGCCGAACTGGCGCAACGCCGGCCCGCCAGCGCCATTTGCGAAGGCGGTCAGCGCTGTCAGCCCCGGGATGTACAGTGCGGCATTCTGCACCGACAGATTGTAGTCCTGCGAGCTGTCGACCGAGTTTTCCTGATACAGCCCCGAGGCCTGCACCCGGATGCTGCCGAAATCATGCTTGATGCGCAGCATCGCCTGGATTTCGTCGGTCTTGTAGGTCGGCACATTGTCGGTGTTGACGATGCGCGGATCGGCCGGGTTGACGTTGGTCGAATAGGCATCGGGCCCATAAAGGCTGCCGAGGCCGAGCGCGCCGAGGCCGCCGTTGATGTTCAGGAATTCGCGGCTGGAAAGCGTGCCGACGAACGTCGAGTTGGCGTTGGTGGTGCCGAAGTCGCGGCGCCCGGGCAAGCAGCCGAGCACGCCGGTCGGGTCGCGCTGGCACAGCTGCTTCTGGATGCGCAGACGATCATCGTCCTCCTTGAAATAATAGCCCATCAGGTCGACGGTGGTGTCGGGCGTCGGCGTCCAGCGCACCGATCCGCGGATCGCATAGAGGTTGCGGCCATCGATGCGGGTGTTGTCGAACAGGTTGAGCGTGTAGCCGCCACGGTTGAGGTAGGTACCGGCCAGCCGCACCGCGAGGTTTTCGGTGATCGGCACATTGACCATGCCCTTGACGCGGATGCTGTTGAAATTGCCGTAATCGGCTTCACCGGCAGCGTGGAAGGCATCCGTCGTCGGCTTGGCAGTAATGAAGTTGATCACGCCCGAGGTGGCGTTGCGGCCGAACAGCGTGCCCTGCGGTCCGCGCAGCACTTCGACGCGCTCCAGATCGAAATATTCGGTTTCGAAGATGCGGGTGCCGAAAAGCGGCAGGTCATTGGTGTGGATGGCGGTGGCGCTGTCGCAGGTACCGCCGACGCAAAGATCGCCGATGCCGCGGATGGTGAAGCTCGATCCGGTGAAGTTGCCCTTGGTGAAAGTGATGTTGGGCAGGCTGAGCTGCAGGTCGGACGCATTGTTGATCTGGCGCTGCTGCAACGCCTCGGCGG
Source organism: Sphingomonadales bacterium (assembly GCA_038210855.1). GTDB lineage: Bacteria > Pseudomonadota > Alphaproteobacteria > Sphingomonadales > Sphingomonadaceae > Sandarakinorhabdus. The sequence goes on from JBBQWE010000012.1 coordinate 21,162, forward strand.
TGAAGGCGCTGACGGCGACGGGAACGTCCTGCAGGCTCTGCGCGGTGCGCTGGGCGGTGACGACGATTTCCTCGATGACATTCGATTCGGCCGCCGTGGCCTGTGCGGTATCCTGCGCCATGGCCGGTGCGAGGCCAGCCAAGCCGATAAGCGATACGCCGCCGATCAGGCCGGCACGGAATCCCAAAGCACGCATCTGCACGATCCTCCCCATGATCCCTCTCCCTGCCCTCCCTGTGATCGGAAGGTTGCAAGGTCATGCCAGCATTGCGCCGGCATGATCACCTGTCAGTGTGGCCAAGGGGCGGCGGCTTTGTCCAGCAACGGCGCCGACGTTTCGGCACAATCACGCCACATTCATCGAAGACATCGGAAGGTGTTGCGGAAACGACACAACAAGGACATGGCAAGACTGCCACGGCCCTGTCACTTTCGAGAGGCGCCGCGGCGTCGGCCGGGCGCGGGCAGCGGCCGTACCTCGATGATGCTGGCAATCGGGCATTCGCCGCCCGACCGGGCCCCGATGGCATCGCGGCCGGCACACAATTGCCCGGCGCGAGCCCGGCGGTAATAGAACCCCTGGTAGAAACTCAGCGCCGGGCATTCGCGTGCGAAGAACATGCGGAAATGGTGGCCATCGCGCATCGTCAGTTCGATGGCGCGATCGCTGAACAATTGGGCGCCGGCGATGCGGTTCATCGCGATGCAGCGGTGGCGAACGATCCGCGGCGGAAACGGACGCGTCGCGATCGGCTGCCCGGCTTCGATGGCGACGCGCACATCGCCTTCGGACGTGCGGCGTTGCGCCGGGGCCGGCGCCGGCGCCGCTGCGGCAAGGGCCAGCACGGCCGCAACCCGGGCGGCTGCCGGCATGGATCGCAAGCCGTTCCCGCGCTTCAACCTTCACTCCCGCCCGTCATGCCCGATCTGCCGAATATCGGCGCGCCGCCGCCGGTGTCGACAGGAAAACACCGGGAGACTGCCGGTGCGGCGCCGGTATTGAACCTGCCATGAACGCTTGTCGGAACGCTTGTTGCAGAACCGCGACGCGGCGTCGGATTGGCTTGACGTCGCCAGACTGCCAGAAGTCGTGCCATGGCTATCGAAGAAACCGCACTCGCCGCCCTGCAGGATGCCGCCGGCGCCGGCAACTGGACCCGCGATGCCGAGACGATCGCGCCGCGGCTGGTCGATTGGCGGCAGCGCTTCCGGGGGCAGGCGCCGCTGCTGCTGCTGCCGCGCCATGTCGATCAGGTGGCTGCAATCGTTCGCGCCGCCGCGGCGCACCGCGTGGCACTGGTTCCGCAGGGCGGCAACACCGGGCTGGTCGGCGGCAACATCCCCGATGGCGACGGCAACAGCGTCATCATCGGGCTGTCGCGGATGAACGCCATCCGCAACGTCGACGCCGCCGGGCTGACCATGACGGTGGAAGCCGGAACCATCCTGCAGACCGTCCACGAGGCCGCCGCTGCGGTCGGTTGCGCCTTTCCGCTTTCGATCGGCGCCCGCGGCAGTGCCACCATCGGCGGCCTGGTTTCGACGAACGCCGGCGGCGTCCAGGTGCTGCGCCACGGCACGATGCGCGCGCTGGTGGCCGGGCTGGAGGCAGTGCTGCCGTCGGGCGAGGTGCTTCACCAGCTGACCGGCCTCGCCAAGGACAACAGCGGCTATGATATCAAGCAGCTGCTGATCGGCGGGGAGGGGACGCTGGGCATCGTCACGGCGATCGCGCTGCGGCTGATCCCGGCGCCGGCGCATCGCGCCATCGGCTGGGTCGGCGTGCCCGATCCGGCGGCGGCGCTGGCGCTGCTGGCCCGGCTGCGCCGGCTGTCCGGCGGGCAGGTCGAAAGTTTCGAGCTGATTCCCGACAGCGGCCTGCAGCTGGTCCTGCGTCATCTGCCGGGCCACCGGCCGCCGCTGGCGTCGCCGCAGCCGTGGCACGTTCTGGTCGAACTGGCCGGGCCCGAAAGCCTCGATACCGTCCTTGCCGATGGCCTTGCCGAAGCGCTGGGCGCCGGGGAAGCGGCCGATGCGACGATCGCCGCGACGCTGGCCCAGGGTCTCGCGCTGTGGCGGCTACGCGAGGAACTTCCCGAGGCCGAGCGCCGCGACGGCGTGGCCGCCCATCACGATATTGCCGTTGCCGTGGCGGCGATGCCGGCCTTTGCGACCGGCGCTGCGGCCGACATCGAAACGGCGTTTCCCGGCGCCCGGGTGCTGGCCTTCGGCCATCTTGGCGATGGCAATCTGCACTTCAACGTTCGCGCGCCCGCCGCCGACGGCCCGGCATTTCTCGCCGCGCACGGCGCGGCGATCACGGCGCGGGTCTATGAACTGGTAGCGGCAGCGGGCGGGTCGATTTCGGCCGAACACGGCATCGGCGTGCTGAAACGCGACGAGCTGGCACGGCTCGGCGATCCGGCCAAACTGGCTGCAATCCGGGCGATCAAGGCGGCGCTTGATCCGCTGGGGTTGATGAACCCGGGCAAGGTGATCGCGGTTGCCGGGTGATGCGCCGCGGTGATGCGGCCGGGTGTTGCCGGCGGCTTGCGCCGGGGCCGTCACATCCCTAGAGAGCCGGGCTTCACGCCGGACTCAAGGATCAGGAACGCTCCCATGGCCTCCACACCCGTAAATGCTGCCCAGTCGTTGCCGCTGTTCTACGGATCGCTTGTCCCGCTTTCGTCGCAACTGCACCCGACGCACGGCCTGAAGCCGCGCGACAGCCTGGCCTTTACCAGCGGCACCCACGCCGTGCCGCTCACGGTGGATGAATTCCCGGTCGCCCAGCGCCATTATCCGATCGTTTTCGGCCTTGGCGAAAACCCGGCGCCGCTGGCGCTGATCGGCCTGCAGGAAGGCCAGAACCTCTATCTCGATGCCGACGGCAAGTGGGAACAGAACGCCTATATTCCGGCCTTCGTCCGCCGCTATCCGTTCATGCTGGCGCGGCTGGCGCCCGATTCGCAGGAACTGTCGTTGTGCTTCGACGACAGCGCCGGCATCATCGCAGCGGGTGAGGGCGATGCGCTGTTCGCCGGTACCGAGCCGACGGAGACCACCAAGAACATCCTGCAGTTCTGCGAACAGTTCGAACAGGCCGTGATGCGCACCCGCAATTTCATGGAAGAGATGGAAAAGCTGGAATTGCTGATCGACGGCGAAGTCACCATCCAGCGTCCCGACCTGCCGCAGCCGGCCGTCTATCGCGGTTTCCGCATGGTTTCGGAAGAAAAGCTGCAGAACCTTCGCGGCGACCAGGCGCGCAAGATGGTCCAGAACGGCATGATGGGGCTTGTTTACGCCCATCTGTTCTCGCTCGGCCTGATCTCGCCGCTGTTCGAACGGCAGTTCCAGGCGACGACCAAGGCTGCCGCTGCCTGACAGCAGCGGCGGATTGCTGGCGCATCGGGCCCGGCCGCGCTATACCAGCGCAGCCGGGCCTTTTCGTGGGCGACCGGCCGAAGGATCCGCCATGGTGCGCAGTCGCTATTCCGCCGTCGCCATCGCGCTGCACTGGGTGATCGGGATCGCCATCATCGGCAATCTGATCGGCGGGCTGACGCATGATGCGTTCCCCAAGGATCAGCGGGCGATCATCATGGGCCTGCACAAGAGCATGGGGTTGACCATCCTGATGCTGACGCTGGTGCGCATCGGCTGGCGGCTGGCCAACCCGCCGCCGCCGCTGCCGGTGCACATGACCGGCGGCGAACGCGTGCTGGCACGATCAACGCATATGGGCTTCTACGCGCTGATGCTGGCGATGCCGATGACCGGCTGGGCGCTCAGTTCGGCGGGCCCGCGGCCGCTGTTGTGGTTCGGGCTGTTCGATTGGCCCAAGCTGCCGGTCGATGCCGCGATGCGCGGCACCTTCGGTGAAACCCATGAGATTCTGGGCTGGCTGATGATCGCCATGATTGCGCTGCACGTCGCGGCGGTGATCAAGCACATGTGGTTCGATCGCGACGACCTGCTGGCGCGGATGCTGCCGGCGCGCCGTCGGCCGGCCTGACCGGCACCCCGACAACCGCCGAGCAGAACCGTGCTGCATGCCGGCAGCGTGTTGACAGGATATAGTATAACATTTAGCGACTGCAGCAATTCCTCCTTGCCAAGGTGTTGCCAGCAATGATCCTCCGTTCCGGTCTGGTCGTCATGTTTGCCGTCGGTGCGCAGCCGGCATTTGCTGCTGCTGCCGAAGCTGCGGCAACCGTCGGCGCCGCAGCCGCGGAAGCTGCCGCGATCGGCCCAGCGCCGGGCGATGCCGATCACGATCTCGCACCTGCCGAAATCCTCGTCACCGCTCCCTATCGCCGCGACCGCTATGTGCTGCCGACGGCAGTCGGCGTCGTGCAGGGCGATGTGCTGTTGCGCGAAGTCCGCTCGACCATCGGCGAGACGCTGGCGCGCCAGCCCGGCGTTTCGGCAACGTTCTTCGGCCCGAACGCATCGCGGCCGATCCTGCGCGGTCTCGATGCAGAACGGGTCCGGGTGCTTACCGACGGCATCGGCAGCTTCGACGTTTCGAACACGTCGGTCGATCATGCGGTGGCGATCAACCCGCTGCTCGCCGAACGCGTCGAAATCGTCCGCGGGCCGGCGGCGCTGCTGTTCGGATCGTCGGCGATCGGCGGTGTCGTCAACATCCAGGACCGGCGCATCCCGCGCAGCCGCAGCGACGAAGCGGTGCACCTCGACGCGATCGGCAATTACGGCAGCAATGCCGATGAACGCGCGTTGGCCGGCGCTGTCGATGTCGCCGTCGGCAAGACCGGGCTGATCGTCCACGCCGATGGCAGCTTCCTCGAAACCGGCGATTATCGTGGCGGCGGCTTTGTCTATTCGCTGCCGCTGCGCGATGCAGCCAACGCGATCGGCGGTGACATCGCCGAAGATGCGAACCAGCGCGGCCGGGTCGACAACAGCTCCTCCCGCACCTGGACGGTCGGCGGCGGCCTTGCCTGGGTCAGCGAGAACGGCGGCAGCCTCGGCTTCGCGATCAGCCATATCGACAGCAACTACGGCATTCCCAATGGTCTCGAGCTTGGTGACGAGGACCATGCGCATGAAGGTGGGGATCACGAGGGCGAAGAAGGCCATGGCCATGCGGATATCCGCATCGCGCTGCGCCAGACCCGCCTCGATGGCCGCGCCATCGTGCCGATGCAGGGCTGGTTCGAACAGGCGCGGCTTCGCTTCGGCTATGCCGATTACCGCCACGACGAACTGGAAAGCGACGGTGCCATCGGCACCACCTTCCTGAACCAGGGCCTCGAAGGCCGTTTCGAACTGGTGCAGACGCCGCGGGACAACTGGAAGGGCGCCATCGGCATGCAGTATTTTGCCCGCCGCTTCGAATCCTTCGGCGAAGAAGCCTATGTGCCGCTCAACAACACCCAGCAGGTCGGCCTGTTCACGCTGCAGAGCTTCGATCTCGGTCGGGTCGCGGTGGAAGTCGGTGCGCGCTACGAACACAGCGATGTCAATGCGCCGCTGCTCGGCATCACGCGCAATTTCGACAGTTTCTCCGGATCGATCGGTGCCTCGGTACCGCTGGCCGACTGGCTGCGCTTTGCCGTCAGCTATGCGCACAGCGAACGCGCGCCATCGGCGGAGGAACTTTTCGCCGACGGTGCCCATGCCGCCACCCGGGCCTTCGAGATTGGCAACCCGAATTTCACCAAGGAACGGTCCGACGGCATCGAAGCCGTGCTGCGCGGCCGCGGCAGCGACTGGCGGTTCGAACTGTCCGGCTATTTCACGCGCTTCAACAACTTCATCTACCTGACGCCGACCGGTGCGGAGGAAGACGGCCTGCCGGTGTTCCGGTATTTCCAGGCCGATGCGCGCTATTGGGGCGCGGAAGCCGAAGCGGCGTTCACCGTCGCGCGGTTCGGCGAAACCCGTGTCGAAGTCACCGCGCTCGCCGATTACGTCAACGCCGCGGTCCTCGCCGGGGCTGGCCCCGCGCCGCGCATCCCGCCGTTCCGCATCCTTGGTGGTGTCGAGGCGAGCGGCGGCCGCTTCGGTGGCCGCATCGAAGTCGAACGCGCAATCGCCCAGAACCGGCTCGCCAGCTTCGAAACGCGCACGCCGGGCTATACGCTGGTCAATGCCTCGGTGACGTGGAAGCCGTTCGGCGCTGCCAACCCGACGGCGGTGCTGGTTTCCGCCAACAACATCTTCGATGTCGAAGCGCGTCGCCACGCCAGCTTCCTGAAGGATTCGGCGCCGTTGCCCGGGCGCGACATCCGGGTGACACTGCGCTTCACGCTGTAGGGGGCCTCTCCCGGGGGCGGCGGCCATCGCCGCCCGGGCGCGCGGCAGGTGGCCGAAGCCGCATCCATTTCGGGGCAGTCGTCTATTCGGCAGCGTCGCGCAGCATCGGCGCCAGCCCCGCATCGAGCCCCAGCCGCGGTGCCGCATCGACGATCCGTGCCGCCAGCGTCGTGAAGGCACCGGCAACAGCGGCAAAGCCCTCGTGCGGCGCGAACCGGCCCACGTCCATGTAGAGTTGCCGGTCGATCTCGATCTGCACGGCGTGCAACCCGGCCGCCGGCCGGCCGTGATGCTCGGTGGTGTGGCCGCCGGCATAGGGCTGGTTGCGCGCCGTTCGCCAGCCATGGCCGGCGAAATGCGCTTCGACAAGATCGACGAGCGCTGCTCCGGCGCTGGTGCCATAGCGGTCGCCGATGACGATCTGCGGCGGCAGCGTTCCGGCCGGCTGCGGCATCGAATGGCAATCGATCAGGATCGCGTAGCGGTGGCGGGCCTGCGCTCGCGCCAGCAATTCGGCAATGCGCCGGTGCCAGGGCCGGTGGACGGACGCCAGCCGGACCTGCGCCTCGCTGGCGGGCAGGCGCCGCCGATATATGTCGAGGCCTTGTGTCGCCACGCGCGGCAGCACGCCAAGGCCGGCAGCGACCCGATCGGTACCGCGCGGCGGCAGCGGCAGCGGCCCGTCGAACATCTGCGGATCGAGCTCGTCCTCGGCGCGGTTGAGATCGAGGAAGGCCCGGCCATAGCGAGCGCGCAGCACCGGCACATCGGTGATGCCATCCAGCAGCGTGTCGACCATCGGATCCTCGGCACGGCGCAACTGCGCAAAGCTCAACCGCGTCGCGGCCAGGAACGTCGCTGGATACTCCCGGCCGCTGTGCGGGGATGCCATCACCAGTGGCCAGCGCCCCTCGGTGTTGCCGGTGGCGTGGAAGGCGGGCGTTATCGGGTCGACCATGGTGCGACGTTAGGGGAGGCGATGCGCCCCGGCCAGCGCCGAAGCGTCGCGTCGGGCGGCGCGGCGCGATCACCGGCGCGATCGTTGCTCCAAAAAAATGGAAAGCCCGCTTGCCTTCGCCCGCCACCGCCTCTAACAGCGCCCGACGCGGGACAGGTCGTGGGCGCGTAGCTCAGTGGTAGAGCACTGTGTTGACATCGCAGGGGTCGCAAGTTCAATCCTTGCCGCGCCCACCATTCCCTGCCCGTTCCCGGCGTCCCATCCCAGGGATCGGCGCGCGGGGCAACTGCAGGCCAAGCCGCAGGTTGCGGCTTGCGGGGGTTGTGTTAGTCACTCGACTGTCATTCGGCCAACCTACAGGGTTGAAGGCGAATCAAAACTACAACGGGGTGCGATGGGCGGCATGGGTATCAACGGAGCGCGGCTGCAGCCAGCGCACGCGGCAATCGTCGCCATCCTCGCAGGCACCCTTGTTCTGGCCGGCTGCTCCACCGAAAAGTCGGATGCGCCGGCTGCCAATTCCGATTTCACCGGCGCCGGGGCGACGTTCCCCGCGCCGATCTATGCAAAATGGGGTTCGGCCTACAAAAAGGTCGCCGCCGGCGCTCTCAATTACCAGGCGATCGGGTCGGGTGCGGGCATAGCCCAGATCAAGGCGCGCACGGTCGATTTCGGTGCAACCGACGATCCGATGAAGCCCGAAGCCCTGCAGGCCGACGGCCTTGTGCAGTTTCCGGCAGTGATCGGCGGCCTTGTCGTCATCGTCAACGTTCCCGGCCTGCAGAACGGCCAGCTGAAGCTGACGGCGCCGGTGGTCGCGGATTTGTTCGAAGGCCGCATCACCCGCTGGAACGATGCGGCGATCGCGGCGCTCAATCCGGGGATGGAGCTTCGGCCGATCCCGGTGACGCCGGTCTATCGTTCGGATTCGTCCGGAACCACGGCGGTCTTCACCAAATATCTCGCCAAGGCCGCGCCGAACTGGACGCTGGGAGCCGGCAAGACGGTGTCCTGGCCGGTCGGCACCGGCGGCAAGGGCAACGACGGCGTCGCCGGCAACGTCAAGAACGGCCTCGGCACCATCGGCTATGTCGAGTATAATTATGCATCGGCGAACCGCCTCAACATGGCGAAGCTTCGCAATGCTTCCGGCCAGTTCGTGCTGCCATCGGCGGCAAGCTTTACCGCTGCTGCATCGCAGGTCGTCTGGGCGGCGGCGCCGGGGGCGGTTGCCGACATGCTCGATCTGGGCGGGGTCGAAACCTGGCCGATCGTTTCGGCGACTTACATTCTGATGCCGCTGCGGCCGTCGCGCATCGAACAGACGCGCCAGGCCATCGCCTTTTTCCGCTGGAGCTATGAAAATGGCGACGCGGCCGCGCGCGAACTCGGCTATCTGCCGCTGCCGGAAGCGGCGGAGCTGCGCGCGATCGGCGAGATGATGCGCGTCGCGAAATAGGCGATCGGGGTCGGGGGGCGCATGAACGGCAGCATCAACACCCCGGCCGCGGGCAAGACGCCCGCCGCAGCGCCGGTGCGCAAATCGGCGGCCGCCGAAGCATTCTTCCGCGCCACCGTCATCCTTTCCGGTGTCATCGTGCTGCTGCTGCTCGGCGCCATCATCATCATGCTGGCGCTGGGTTCGGCGCCGACGTTCGAAGCCTTCGGAATCGGCTTCTTTGCCAGTTTCGTCTGGAATTCCGTCGACGAAATCTACGGCGCCGGCATCATGATCTGGGGGACGCTGGTCACCTCGCTGCTGGCGCTGTTGCTCGCCGTGCCGCTGGCGACGGGCTGCGCCTATTTCCTGACCGAACTGCTGCCGGCAACGCTGCGTAAGCCGATCGGCACTGTGATCTCGCTGCTCGCTGCCGTCCCGTCGATCATCTACGGAATGTGGGGCTTTTTCGTGCTGGCGCCGCTGCTCAGCGCGACGTGGCTGTGGCTTGCCGATCGTTTCGAAGCGCAGCCGCCGGTCTATGAATTCCTGATTTCGGCATCCGGCACCAGCATCTTCACCGCCGGGCTGGTGCTGGCGGTGATGATCCTGCCGCTGATCACGGCGATGTTCGTCGAAATCCTCGGCGCGACGCCGGTGGTGTTGAAGGAATCGGTTTACGGCCTCGGCGCCACGCGCTGGGAGGTCGTTCGCGAAGTCGCCATTCCCTATGGCCGCCGCGCCATGGTCGGGGCGATCATGCTCGGGCTCGGCCGCGCGCTCGGTGAGACCATGGCCGTCACCTTCGTTATCGGCAACGCGACGCGCTGGTCGCCGTCGATCCTCAGCCAGGGGTCGACGATCGCATCGACGATCGCCAATGAATTTGCCGAAGCCGGTTTCGGCACGCTCAAGCTGTCGGCACTGCTGGCGCTGGGGCTGACGCTGTTCATCATCTCCTTCGGCGTGCTTGCCGGTGCCCGCGCGCTCGTCGCGCCGCGGAAATATTGATGGCGATCTCCACCTCCCCGATCGCGGCGCGGCGCAAGCTGAAAAGCCGCTTCGTCGCCGGCCTGTGCTTCGCTGCTGCGGCGCTGGCGCTGGCGGTGCTGTTCTCGATCCTGTGGACGCTGGTTTCGCGCGGGCTGCCGGCGCTGTCGCTGCGGCTGTTCACCACCGAAACCCTGCCGACGGGCGAAAACGGCGGCCTTGCCAACGCCATCGTCGGTAGCCTGATCCAGGTCGGCATCGGCATGGCGATCGCCACCCCGATCGGAGTCCTCGCCGGTACCTATCTTGCCGAATATGCTCAGAAATCGCGGCTGGGGGCGGTCACCCGCTTCGTGTCCGATATCCTGCTGTCGGCGCCGTCGATCCTTGTCGGCCTGTTCGTCTATGAACTGATGGTCGCCACCACCAAGACCTATTCGGCGATCGCCGGTGCCGTCGCGCTCGCCGTCATCGCCATCCCGATCATCATCCGCACCACCGAGGACATGCTGAGCCTGGTGCCCGTGCCGCTGCGCGAGGCGGCCGCCGCCCTGGGTGCGCCGAAGTGGAAGGTGACGACCCTGATCGCCTGGCGCGCGGCCGGCGCCGGCATGGTCACCGGGTTGCTGCTGGCGCTGGCCCGGGTTGCCGGCGAAACGGCGCCGCTGCTGTTTACTTCGCTCGGCAACCTGAACTGGTCGACATCGCTGGCCGAACCGATCGCCAGCCTGCCGCTGACCATTTATCAGTTCGCTTCCAGCCCCTATGAGGATCTGGTCGAACTGGCCTGGGCCGGCGCGTTGCTCATCACCGTCGGCGTGCTGGCGATCAATATCGTCGCCCAGCTCGTCGTCGGCCGCAAACGCTAGGAAACGTCGTCATGGCCGATGCCAGCCCCATTTCCACCACCGCCACTTCGGCAGGCCCGGCGCCCAGCGGCGATCGCGCGCAGATCAGCATCCGCGGCCTCGATTTCTTCTATGGTTCCAACAAGGCGCTGAAGAACATCAACCTCGATTTCGGCGAGAAGCGCGTGACGGCGCTGATCGGGCCTTCGGGCTGCGGCAAGTCCACGCTCCTGCGGGTCATCAACCGCATGTACAGCCTCTATCCCGATCAGCGCGCGACCGGCGAAGTGCTGATGGACGGGCAGAATTTGATCGACGAGCGGGTCGACCCCACCGATCTGCGCGGCCGCATCGGAATGGTGTTCCAGAAACCGACTCCGTTTCCGATGTCGATTTCGGAAAACATCAGCTTCGGGGTCAAGCTCCACGAGCGGCTGAACCGCGCCGACATCGAAGCGCGCATCGAATGGTGCCTGCGCAAGGCGGCAATCTGGGACGAGGTCAAGGACCGGCTGAACACGTCGGCGCTCGGGCTGTCGGGCGGGCAACAGCAGCGGTTGTGCATCGCCCGCACCATCGCGGTGAAGCCGCAGGTGCTGCTGTTCGACGAACCGACCTCGGCGCTCGATCCGATCTCGACCGCCAAGGTCGAGGAACTGATTGCCGAGCTTCGCGCCGAATTCACCATCGCCATCGTGACGCATTCGATGCAGCAGGCGGCGCGCTGTTCGGACCAGACGGCGTTTCTCTACCTCGGCGAAGTCATCGAAGTCGGCTCGACCAGCCAGGTCTTCACCGCCCCGCGCGAGCAGCGCACCAAGGATTATGTGACGGGGCGGTTCGGCTGAAACGACAATGCCGCCAGCGGTGTTGTCCCGGCTTGTTCCGATCCCTGCCGGCCGCTTCCTGATGGGGGCCGACGACAGCTATCCCGAGGAAGCCCCCGCGCATCTCGTCGACGTCGATGCCTTCGCCATCGAGGCGCATCCCGTCACCAACGCGCAATTCGCCGCCTTCGTTGCTGCCACCGGCCATGTCACCATCGCCGAAAATCGGCCCGATCCCGCCGACTATCCGCACGCCGACCCGGCGATGCTGTTTGCCGGCAGCGCGGTGTTCCGGCCGACGCGCGGGCCCGTTGACCTTGGCGACTGGTCGCAATGGTGGCGGCTGCTGCCCGGCGCCGACTGGCGGCAGCCGCAGGGGCCGGGGTCCACGGCGCCGGGCGATCACCCCGTCGTTCACGTCGCCCATGCCGATGCCGCGGCCTATGCTGCCTGGGCCGGGCGGGAATTGCCGACCGAGGCCGAGTGGGAATATGCAGCGCGCGGCGGGCTCGATGGCGCCACCTATGCCTGGGGGGAAGTGTTCCGCCCCGGCGGCCGGGCCATGGCGAACTATTGGCACGGCCGGTTCCCGCACCGCCGCGACGGCCCCTGGGCAACGACATCGCCGGTCGGCAGCTTTCCACCCAACGGCCATGGCCTGTACGACATGATCGGCAATGTCTGGGAATGGACGCAGGACTGGTATGCGCCGCGCCACGCCGCGCCCGTTAGCGGCAAGCCGTGCTGCGTGCCGAAGAACCCGCGCGGGCCGGCGGCCGGCACGCTCGATCCGCTGGCACCGATCCCGCAAAAGGTGCTGAAGGGCGGCAGTTTCCTGTGCTCGCCGGATTATTGCCGCCGCTATCGCCCGGCGGCGCGCCACGCCGAATCGATCGACACTTCGACCTCGCATATCGGCTTCCGCTGCATGGTGCGGTGAGGGGTTGCGAGGTTTGCCTCCGGGGGGGGGGGGGGGGGGGGCCCCCCCCCCCCCCCGGCGGGGGGGGGGGGTGGCGGCCCCCCGCCCCCCCCCCGCGCCGGAGCGCGGCGTGGAGAGGGGGAG
>JBBQWE010000013.1:0-33074 GCA_038210855.1 Sphingomonadales bacterium
CAGCGGAACAGCGAGGCGCCCGAAGTTTTTGTTCCGCCACCCGGCCGCGTCGCCCCGCTCCGCGGCCGGTTCGGCGAGCGGCACGCCGAGATAGGCCGTTCGTGCCGCCGGCGCGAGCACGACGCTGACCAGCGTGTCGGCAGGCCCCTTGCCATCGAGCGTCCAGTCCCAGCGAGCCAGCAATCGCTGTGCCCGGCCAAGTTCCGGCTGGCCGCGCGCATCGACGGCGGCGATGCGCGACAACCAGCGCCCGGCCCATCCCGAACGGTCATAACCCTTGTCGAACTTGATGCGCAGCAGGTCGGCACGGCCGATCTTGCGGTCGCCTAGCGCTGCAAACAGCGTCTGGTAGCGCAGCGCGCGATTGGTGACATGGCTTTCGATGCCCATTTCCGGGGCGAAATCGCGTCGTTTCGGCTCGTCGGCGGGCGCGGTCGACAGAAACGGGTTGTTGTTCGAATTGGCGACCCAGCCCGATGGCGGATCGATCACCATCGGATCGGCCGCCCAAGGCAGATATCGCGTCCAAACGGCCCGCGACGTGTCGCCGGGCAGCACCCCGCGCCAGTCGAAACCCTTCGCTCGATCGGGAAACCGTGCATTGTAGAACATGCCGATATGGCCTTGTGCGTCGGCATAGACGAAATTCGTCCCCGAAATCGCCTGCATCGCCATGATCCGGCGCCATTCCGCGAAGTCCCGCGCCTTGTTGAGGCGATAATATTGCTCGACCTGGCGAACATCGCCGAAGCCGGCGTAGCGAATGGCGAAAACGCCCGAAGCATTGCGGATCGCCGGGCCATGGACACTTGCCAGAACCTCGCGCGGAATCGGCAGCACCAGCGGGCCGAACTTCACCCGCAGCCACACCGTCCGCTTCTCGAGAGGCCGCCAGCCGCCATCATAACGGTAGGAATCGCCGGACTCATTCAGTTTCAGCCGGTAAACGTCGATAAGATCGGGGCGATTGACGGTATTCGTCCACCCCAGATGGCGATTGTGGCCCAGCAACGGATAGGGCGCGCCGGGGAAGAGCGCGCCGGCAAAGTCCCATCCCTGTTCGGAATGCACCACCAGTTCGTACCAGCTGACCCCGCCCGCCCAGGGCTGGTGCGAATTGACGATCAGCCGCGTCGCCCCGTCATCCGATCGCCGCCCGGCAACGGCAAAGGCGTTGGAGCCGCGTTCATCGGCCGGGCCGGCGTCGCGCGGCACCGGCCTGCCCTCCGCCAGCGCCGCCAGCGGGCGATCGAGCCCGAAGAAGAACGGCGAACGCAGCATGAATCCGGCAACGATGTCGCGGCCGTTTACCGGAAACGCCCCGCGCAGCCGCAGTTCGGCGGGATGTTTCGCCGCATATTCGTTCAATCCCTGCGCATAGGCTTCAACCAGCGCGCGGGTTTCGGCGGAAAGTTCGCCATAATGCGCCGCCGCCGTGGCGTTGGCGCCGAGCAGCGCGCCGGCGTAATCGATCTTCGCGCCATCGGCGCCGGTGATGGCACCCAGCCGGCCGCGGATCGCAGCGACGACCTCCTCGATATTGCGGAAATCATCCTCGGCATGGGCGATGGCGATGCCATAGGCGACATCGGCGTCGGTGCGGCCGAAGATATGCGGCACGCCCCAATCGTCGCGAACGATGCGAACGCTGTATTTTCGAACCGGGTCGGGGACCGAAGCGCGCGCGACCAGATTGTCCCAGCTCGCCAGCCCGACCAGAACCGTCGCCAGCAGCGCCCCGACCGCCAGCAAACCCGCCAGCAGGGCCAGCAGCCAGCGCGGCATCAACGTGCGTCCCGCACCATCTGCCCGCCCTTGATGACCAGTTTCGGCGCCATCAGCACCCCGACATCGCGCGTCGGATCGCCGGCGACGGCGACGATATCGGCATAACGGCCAATCCCAAGCACGCCGACATCCTGCGAGCGGCCGAGCGCGTCACCGGCGTTGACCGTCGCGGCCTGGATCGCCTGCAACGGAGTCAGCCCCCATTCGACCATCTTGGCAAACTGCCGCGCGTTGTTTCCGTGCGGATAGACGCCGGCATCGGTGCCATAGACCATCGCCACGCCGGCGCGGACCGCGCGCTGGAAGGTTTCGCGCTGGGCCCGGCCGATGGCGCGTTCCTTTTCAAGGCTTTCGGGGAAAACGCCGTTCTTTTCGCCTTCGGCCAGGATGTAGTCGTCGTTGTAGATGTCCATGCTGAACCACGCACCCTTGGCCCGGGCCAGCGCAAAGGCTTCCTCGGTCGCGAGGCTGGCATGTTCGATGGTGTCGGCACCGGCCTTCAGCGCCGCGACGATGCCTTCGGGGCCATGGGCGTGGACGGCGACCTTCATGCCCAGCATGTGCGCTTCGGCGACGAGCGCATCCATCTCGGCCTGCGAATATTGCTGCCCGCCGACGGTGTCGGTTTTCGAAAACACGCCGCCCGTGCCGCAGAATTTGATGACTTCGGCGCCATATTTGCGCAATTGCCGCACCTTGGCGCGGATTGCATCGGGGCCATCGGCAACGCCGGGGGTCGGCACCGTCACATCGGCGGGGAATTCGGTGGCGTCGCAATGGCCGCCGGTGGCGCCGATGGCATAGGTCGCGGGAACGATGCGCGGGCCGACGATATCGCCGCGCGCGATCGCCTGTTTCAACGCGACATCGTCCAGGCTGTTGGCGCCGACATTGCGCACCGTGGTGAAGCCGGCATCCAGCGTGATCTTCGCATGCTTGACACCCAGAACAGTTGCAAAGCTGGTGACATATTCGAGGCTGCGATATCCCGACAGGGTCGGATCGCTGGTCAGATGGACGTGCATGTCGATCAAGCCGGGCAGCATGGTCAGCCCGCCCAGATCGACGCGGCGCGCCCCGGCCGGTATCGGCGTCGTCGCCGCCGGCCCCGCTGCGATGATGCGGCCGCGGCCATTGTCGTCATCGGCGACGACAACGGCGTTGTCGATGACGCGCCCGGCGACCACATCGACCATGTGCGCGGCCGTGAATGCCACCGGTGCGGCTGCTGCCGCGCCCGGCGCAAGACCGATCGCGAGCAGCGCCGCCACCACTATCCCGTTGCTGCCGTTGCTGCGCATGCCCCGCCCCCGTCGCCGATGCATCCGGCCTAGCCGCCGGCAGCGCTGCTGCCAAGCTGCGACGGCGCTACCCCGCCCGGCGATCGACGAGCGCAGCAAGAAACTGGTCGCAGGCCCGGTCCCAGCTCCACAGCGCGCCATAGGCCGCGGCAGCCGCCCGATCGCAGGCCAGTGCCCGCGCCATGGCGATGCCCAGATCATCATCGACCCCGCCGATCGGCACGCTGCCGCCTTCGACGCCAAGGCCGTCGGCACCCAGGATATCAAGCGGCCCGGGCACTGGAAAACCGGCCACCGGCGTGCCGCAGGCCAGCGCCTCGATGATGACCAACCCGAACGTGTCGGTCTTGCTGGCGAATACCGAAATGTCGGATCCGGCATAGGCCGCAGCGAGCGCTTCGCCGTGCAGGGCACCGGTGAAGCGGGCGGCGGGATAGCGCGCCTTCAGATCGGCAAGCGCCGGGCCGTCGCCGACCACGACCTTGCTGCCCGGCCAATCGGCGGCAAGGAACGCTTCGATGTTCTTTTCGATGGCGACTCGGCCGACATGCACGGCGATCGGCCGCGGCAGATCGGCAAAATCGGGCAGCGGCGCTGCATCGGGTCGAAACAGGCCCAGATCGACTCCGCGCGACCATGGCCGCGTCTGCGCCAGCCCATGTTCGGCAAGCTCTGCCGCCAGCCGCGGGGTCGCCACCAGGATATGCTGCGCCGGGCCGTGAAAACGCGACATCAGCGCCCACACCGGCGCCGGCGACAGGCCGGTCCGCGCAGTGAAATAATCGGGAAATCGCGTGTGGAAACTGGTGGTGAACGGCACCTTGTGGATCAGGCACCAGCTGCGCGCCAGCCAGCCGAGCGGGCCTTCGGTGGCAATATGCACGGCCTCGGGATCGAATCCGGCGATCAGCCGCGCTACCCGACGTCGCGTCGTCAGCGCCAGCCGGATTTCCGGATAATTCGGCATCGGCACCGAAAAGAAGCGATCGGGGGTGATCGCCTGCACCCGGTGGCCACGCGCCGCGGCGATGTCGACAACGGTCGACAGCGTGCGGACGACACCATTGACCTGCGGCATCCACGCATCGCTGACGAGGGTGATGCGCACGCCCCCGGTTCAGGCGTCGGATGCGGCGACGGCGATTGCAACGGCTGCCGCAGGCGCGGCGGCTGGCGCAGGCGCGGCGGCTGGCGCAAGCGCGGCGGCTGGCGCAGGCGCGGCGGCCGGCGCAGGCGCGGCGGCCGGCGCAAGCGCGGCGGCTGGCGCAGGTGCCACCGCTTGCGCCGTCCCGGCGGCCGTTTCCGACGCCGATTCGCCGCGAGCGATCGCGGCATTGCGCGCTGCCCAGTCGATGATCTCCATGCGGCCATCGCTGTATTCGACCAGCGCGGTGCAGCTTTCGACCCAGTCACCGTCGTTGTAATAGGTGATGCCACCGAAATCCCGGATTTCGGCCGAATGGATATGGCCGCAAACGACGCCATCGACGCCGCGATCGCGGGCGGCATGGGCGACGGCTTCCTCGAACCGGCCGATGAAGGCGACGGCGTTCTTGACGCGATGCTTGAGATAGGCCGAAATCGACCAATAGGGCAGGCCGAAACGCCGGCGAATGGCGTTGAAAACGACGTTGAGCTTCAGCAGCGCCTGATAGGCGAAGTCACCGAGGAAGGCGAGCCAGCGGGCATAAAGCACGACGCCGTCGAATTCATCGCCGTGCAGCACCAGCAAGCGGCGGCCATCGGCGGTTTCGTGGATCGCCTCGTGCAGCACTTCGACGCCGCCGAACGCCAGGCCGGTATAGTCGCGCATCGCCTCGTCGTGATTGCCAGGCACATAGACGACGCGCGTGCCCTTGTTGGCAAGCTTCAGCACGCGGCGGATGACGTCGTTGTGGCGCGGCGGCCAGTACCAGCCGCGTTTCAGCCGCCAGCCGTCGATGATGTCGCCGACGAGGTACAGCGTCTCCGGCTTGATCGAGGTGAGGAAATCATGAAGCAGTTCGGCGTTGCAGCCGGCGGTGCCGAGGTGCGTGTCGCTGATCCATACGGTGCGGAACTTCATCTTGCCGCGCGGCGTGAGTTCGTCCTCGTCTTCCCAGTGGAATTTGCCGGGGGTTTCGCCAGGGTGCGGAACAGGCAAGGAACTGCCGGGCGCGCCGCCCCGCATTTTTGCCGAAGTGCCGGTAACCCCTTCCAGGGCCACCAGCGGCAGAGTCGTCATAGCCGCCTCGCCTGTTCTGTCGCCCGGTCGGGCGCTGCCTGCCATCCCTCTAGATATAGTGGATGACAATCTTGTGTCAGCAAGTAATTGTGGGTTGGCAGTCGTGCAGGCCCCATATCTGCGGATAACCGATGAAACGGTGGCACGGTTGCCGCCGCCTTGCGACAAGGGTCCGGACCCTGGGCCGGTGACGACACCCTCTTGCGCCGGGCACCGCGGTTGGCGACGATGGCGCCATGACCGACCTTTCTCCCGATGGCTTGAGTGAATTTTCCGCCGGTACCGCCGTCGCGGCAATGGTGTCGGGGCGCATCAGCGCTGCCGCCTATGCCGAAGCGCTGCTTGCCGAAGCCGCTGCCGGTGCCAACCTCGGCGCTTTCCGGACGCTCGATCCCGATGCGGTGCGCGGCGCCGCCGATGCTGCCGACTGGCGGCTGGCGCGCGGCGAGCCGCCCGGCCTGCTGCATGGCCTGCCGGTGCCGGTGAAGGACAGCGTCGCCACCGCCGGCATCGCCACCAGCGCCGGCACCCGCGCGCTCGCCGGCTTCGTCCCCGTTCGCGACGCCGCGATCGTCGAGAGGCTGAAAGCCGCCGGCGCGAGCGTGATGGGCAAGACCGCGATCCACGAATTGTCGCTCGGCTGGACCAGCGACAACCAGGCCTTCGGGCCGGTGCGCAACCCCTGGGACCCGAGCCGCATCCCCGGCGGCAGCACCGGCGGCACCGCGGCGGCGGTGGCCGCCCGGATGGCGCCGCTGGGGGTGGCCGAAGACACGCAAGGCTCGATCCGGGTGCCGGCGGCGCTGTGCGGCATCGCCGGTTTCCGCCCGACCACCGGCCGCTATCCGACATCGGGGATCGCACCGATATCGCCGATGTTTGACCAAGTCGGCAGCCACGCTCGCTGCGTCGCCGATCTCCAACTGTTCGATCATGCCGTCGCCGGCGCCGGGCCGCTGCCGCCGATACCGGCAGGCGACATTCGAATCGGCGTGCCGCGCGGTTTCTTTTTCGATGGCCTCGATCCGGCGATCGCTGCGCTGGTGGAGGAAGCCTTCGCGCGCTTCCGCCATGCCGGGGTGACCATCGTCGAAGCCGAAATCACCGGGCTCGACGATCTGTTCTTCGATATCGCCATGCCGGTGCAGATGCACGATCTGGAACCGGCGTTCCGCGCCTGGCTGACCGAAATCGCAGCGCCGGTGACATTCGGGGAAGTCATCGACCAGGCCAGCGACGATGTCGCCGGGGTCGTGCGGTCGTTCGCGGCGCCGGGCGCACCGGCTGCAACCAGTGCGGCGCGCTATGCCGAAATCACCGGCAGCGAACTGCCGCGCCGCCGCGCTGCCGTTGCCGATTGGTTCGCAAGCCACGGCGTCGCTGCGATGGTGTTCCCGACAACGCTGATCACGGCACCGCGCATCGGTGACCTCGGGCCGCAGCAGACCAGCCACGAGATCAGTTTTTTTACCGCCATCGCCCGCAACATCACCAGCGGCAGCACGCTCGGCCTGCCCGGCCTCGTGCTGCCGTGCGGGCTTACTCCGGATCGGCTGCCCGCCAGCCTCGAACTCGATGGCCCGGCGGGGAGCGACGCGCTGCTGCTGGCGATCGGACGCACGCTGGAAAGCTTGCTGGAACCGCTACCGCGACCATGAGGGTCGCGCTGCGACGGCAAAGGCGTTTTTTGGCTCATCCCGGGCTGGGCCCGTGACCCAGCTTTGCTTCCACGCAGGCATCCGGGCCGCGAGTCGAGCCCGGGGTGCCCCCACCCCCATCTTTTCCATGACCTTGCGCCCATCGCGGGCATTGCCCAAGGGACGGCGCATGATGGCATCCCGTTTCCTGCTTCCGGCCCTTGCAATCCTCGCGGCGGTGCCGGCTCGTGCCGCCGATACCGATGCCGGCCTGATTACCGTTACCGGCCGCGGCCTTGCCGACCGGCCGGGCGATGCCGCCGCCGGGGTGACGACCCTCGACCGCGCTCGCATCCTCGCCTCGCCGTCGACCCGGCTCGAAAACATCCTCGCCGATATTCCGGGCCTGCAGCAGTTCCGCCGCTCCGACAGCCGGTCCGCCAACCCGACCTCGCAGGGTCTCAATCTGCGCGGCCTCGGCGGCAATGCAGCATCACGAGCGCTGCTGATCCTCGATGGTGTGCCGCAGGCCGATCCGTTCGGCGGCTGGGTGGCGTTTCCGGCCTATGCAACCGGCCGGTTGGGGCGGGTGCGGGTTACGCGCGGCGGCGGCTCGGGCTATTGGGGCCCGGGTGCGCTCGCCGGCACCATCGAACTGGAAAGCGCCGCGCCTGGCCCCGAAGGCAGCGCTGGCGACGGCGCGCTGCCGGCGTTCGGCGCCAGTCTTGCCGGCGGCAGCTTCGGCCAGGCCGAGGCACAGGCCGGCGCCGCGCTGGTGCGGCCGGGCGGCTTCCTGACCGCGTCGGGTGCCTATGCCCGCGGTGACGGCTTTGTGCCGATCGTGGCGCGGCAGCGCGGAGCGGCCGATCGGGCTGCCCCCTATGAACAGGCTTCCGGCGCGCTGCGCGGCGTACTGGCGCTGGACGCAACCACCGAATTGCAAGCCAATATCAGCGCCTTCACCGACCGGCGCGAGCGCGGCACCGCGTTCACGGCCAACCTGAGCGAGGGCGCCGACGCGTCGCTGCGGCTGGTCGGAAACCGCAACGACCGCAGTCGCTGGGGCTGGCAGGCACTCGCCTATGTCCAGACTCGCAATTTCGAAAGCCAGTTCGCCGGCATCGATGCAGCGCGCAGCGTGGCGACGCAAACGCTCGACCAGTTCGGCACGCCGGCAACGGGCGTCGGTGGCCGCATGGAGGTTTCGCCGCCGGTCGGCGCCGGCATCGGCTTGCGGGTCGGCGCCGATATCCGCGCGCTCGACGGCCGCACGCGGGAACGTTTCACCTTTGTCGCCGGCGCCCCGACCCGGCTGCGCGAAGCCGGCGGGCGGTCCACCAGCGGCGGCATCTTCGTCGATGGCGACTGGCAGGCCGGCGCGGTGACGCTGACGCTCGCCGGGCGAATCGATTGGTGGCGCATCGCCGATGGCCGGTTGCAGGAAACCACGCTGGCAACCGCAGCGACACTGACGGACACGCGCTTTGCCGATCGATCCGGAACCGAACTGACCGGCCGCGCCGGTATGGCCTGGCAAGCGGCCGACTGGCTGACGCTCCGCGCTGCCGGCTATCGCGGCTGGCGGCTGCCGACGCTCAACGAACTCTACCGGCCCTTTCGCGCCGGCGCCGATGCCACTGCCGCCAATGCCGGGCTGGCACCGGAACGCCTGACCGGTGTCGAAGCCGGGCTGGCGCTGGCGCCGGCGGCCGGTATCAGCCTCGGCGCGACCCTGTTCTGGAATCGCCTCGAAAACGCCATCGCCAATGTCAGTGCCGGGACCGGGCCGGGGGTGTTCCCGGGGGTCGGCTTTGTCGGCGCCGGCGGCAGCTATCGCGTCCGCCGCAACCTCGACGCCATCCGGTCATGGGGGTTCGAGATCGATGCCGGCTGGCGGCGCGGGCCGTTCGGAGTGCGCGCGGCCTGGAGCCATGTCGCACCGCGGGTTGCAGCCTCGGGCGCCGCCGCCGGCCTCAACGCGCTGCGGCCGGCGCAAACGCCGCGCGATTCGGTGTCGGCAACGCTGGATTACACCGATCCGCGCTTCACGCTGCTGGCCAGTGTTCGCCATTTCGGCGAACAATTCGAGGATGACCAGAATTCGCGGGTGCTGGCGGCAGCAACGACGGTCGATGCCTTTGCCAGCGTCGCCATCGGCGGCGGGGTGAGCATCGAGGCGCGCGGCGAAAACCTGTTCGATGCCGAAGTCCAGGCCGGCATCAGCGGCGCCGGCATCGTCGAACGCGCGACGCCGCGAACCCTGTGGCTCGGGGTGCGGGTAACGCGCTGAACACGCTTTGCCGCTCCGGCGCAGGCGGAAGCCGTATTCCACTCCCCATCCCCGGCCGGCGATGCTACCAAATCGCCATGCGTATCCTGCTTGCCACCCTCGCCGTCGCTCTTGCTGCCCCTGCCGCCGCGCAGCTTCGCGTCGATATCAATTCCGGCATTGCGCAGCCGCTGCCGATCGCCGTGCCGGTGTTTCCGGCGGCCAACGATGCCGCGACCGATGCCGGCACGCCGGCCGAACTGGGGGTGCGCATCGCCGGCATCATCGCGGCCGATCTGCGCTCGTCGGGGCTGTTCCGGCCGCTCGATCCGGCGGCGTTCACCACCGTCGTCGGCGTTGCCGATACGGTGCGGCCGCAATTCGATGCCTGGCGCACGGTCGCTGCGCAGGCGCTCGTCACCGGCACCGTTTCCGCCAATCCCGATGGCGGCATCACGCTCGCCTGCTACGCCTATGACGTCTTTGCCGGCCAGGAACTGGCGCGGCAGGGCTTTGTCACCACGGCGGCGGGGTGGCGGCGCGCCGCGCACAAATGCGCCGATCTGGTCTATTCGCGGCTGACCGGCGAAAGCGGCTATTTCGACAGCCGCATCGTCTATGTCTCCGAAACCGGCGCGCGCACCAAACGGATCAAGCGCCTTGCGGTGATGGACCAGGATGGCGCCAACCACCGCTTCCTGACCGCCGGCCAGGCCCTGGTGCTGACGCCGCGTTTCGCTCCGAACCAGCAGACGATCACCTATATGTCGTTCGAGGCGAACCGCCCGCGGGTCTGGCTCTATACCCTCGGTTCGGGCCGCCAGGCCGCCATCGGCGAATTCGCCGGCATGAGCTTCGCGCCGCGCTTTTCGCCCGATGGCACCGCGCTGGTGTTCTCGATGTCGGTCGGCGGCAACACCGATGTCTATCGGCTGAACCTCGCCAGCCGGCAGCTGGCCCGGCTGACGACGCAGCCCGGCATCGATACCTCGCCCAGCTTTTCGCCCGATGGCAGCCGCATCGTCTTCGAAAGCGATCGCGGCGGCGCCCAGCAGCTTTACGTGATGGCCGCCGATGGATCGGGGCAGAATCGCATCAGCTTCGGCGAGGGTCGCTCCGCCTCCCCCGTCTGGAGCCCGCGCGGCGACCTGATCGCCTTCACCCGCATGGGCGGCGGCCGCTTCGGCATCGGCGTGATGCGTCCCGATGGGTCGGGCGAACGGCTGCTGACCAACGGCTATCAGGACGAAGGCGCCACCTGGTCGCCCAACGGTCGGGTGATCCTGTTCCAGCGCACCATGCGCGGCGCGCGCACCGATCTGCGTTCCATCGACGTTTCGGGGCAGAACGAGCGCCAGGTGCCGACGCCGCTCGATGGTTCCGATCCGGCCTGGTCGCCGCTGTTGCCGTAACGCTCTCTTGTGCGGGCAGCGCAAGACGATAGATATGCGTTTCAGGGGTATCGTTCCCAACAAGAAGGTGTCCGGGCATGTCGAAGCGGTCGAAGCGTCTGATCCTCCCGCTGCTGGTCGCAGCAACGGTTTCGGCCTGCGCCACCAAAAAGCGCGACCTGCCGCCGGCCCCCGTGACCGAGGCAGCGCCGCCACCGGTGGCAACAACGGCGCCCGTGGATGGCGGCGGGGTTTCGACGGAACCGGTCGGCAGCAGCAATGCCCCGGGCTCCTATGCCGATTTCGTCGCGCAATCGGGGTCGGACAAGATCCTGTTCGAATATGACAGCTACGAACTCGATGACGAGGATCGCGCCGTGCTCGGCAAGCAGGCGGAATGGCTGGCACGCTACCCGTCGCTGCGGGTCACCATCGAAGGCCATGCCGATGAACGCGGCACGCGCGAATACAACCTCGCGCTCGGCGATCGCCGCGCCACCGCGGCAAAGAATTTCCTGGCGGCGCAGGGTGTCGCGACATCGCGGCTGTCGGTGATCAGCTATGGCAAGGAACGCCCGTCGGTCGAAGGCACCGACGAAGCGGCGCTGGCCCAGAACCGCCGCGCCGTGACGGTGGTGGCCGGAACGCGCTGACACCGTGCCCTCTTCCTCCTGCAGGGGAGAGGGAGCGGGCTTCCCCACCGGGCCGAATTCGCCTAGCCCCGCGCCATGCGCATCATCTTCATGGGAACGCCGGCCTTTGCAGTGCCGGCGCTGGCGGCGCTGATCGCAGCGGGGCATGATATAACCGGAGTCTGGACGCGCGCGCCGCAACCGGCCGGGCGCGGAAAGGCACTGGCGCGATCGCCGGTGCATCTCGCTGCCGAAGCCGCCGGGCTGGCGGTGCACACGCCGCGGACCTTGCGCGATGCAGCGGCGCAGGCCGAAGTCGCCGCCGCCGGCGCCGATGCCGCCGTCGTTGCCGCCTATGGCCTGATCCTGCCGCAAGCGGTGCTCGACCTGCCGAGGCAGGGGTGTTTCAACATCCATGCCTCGCTGCTGCCGCGCTGGCGCGGGGCGGCACCGATCCAGCGTGCCATCCTCGCCGGTGATGCGCAGACCGGCGTGACCATCATGGCGATGGAAGCCGGGCTCGACACCGGCCCGATGCTGATGGCGCAGGCGACACCGATCCTCGCCAAGACCGCCGGCGAACTGACCGCCGAACTGGCGGCGAACGGCGCTGCCCTGATGGTTCAGGCTCTCGCCGGCAATCTTGCCGCAACTGCCCAGGGCGACGGCGCGACGCACGCTGCAAAGATCGACAAGGCCGAAGCCCGGCTTGATTTCACGCAACCGGCCATCGCGCTGGAACGCGCCGTCCGCGCCTTCAACCCGGCGCCGGGGGCTTTCTGCACCATCGCCGGCGAACGGCTGAAACTGCTCGCGGCGACCGTCGTGCCGGGCGATTTGCCGCCCGGAGTCATCGGCCCGGGACTTGCCATCGGCACCGGCGACGGCGTGCTGCAGCCGACGCTCGTTCAGCGTGCCGGCAAGCCGGCGATGGCGGTGCACGACCTGCTCAACGGCTGGCCGATCGCCGCCGGGACGCGCATCGACCCGGCATGACCGAACCGGCGACGCAGCGGCTGCGGCTGACCATCGAATATGACGGCCGGCCATTCATGGGCTGGCAGCGGCAGGATCACGGACCCTCGGTGCAAGGCGCCATCGAAGCGGCGATCCACGCCGTTACCGGCGAAAGCGTCGCGGTGTTCAGTGCCGGCCGCACCGATGCCGGCGTCCATGCCGCGGCGATGGTGGCGCATTTCGACACCGGATCCTCACTGGCGCCGTTCCGGATGATGGAGGCGATCAATGCCCGGCTGCGGCCGAACCCGGTCGCCATCCTCGCCTGCGATCCGGCACCGGGGTTTCACGCTCGCTTCGATTGCACCGAACGCGCCTATTGCTACTGTATCATCAATCGCCGTGCGCCGCTGACGTGGCAGCATGGCCTCGCCTGGCGGGTGCAGGTGCCGCTCGATGCCGAAGCGATGCATGCCGCGGCGCAATGCCTTGTCGGTCGGCATGATTTCACCACCTTCCGTTCGTCGGCATGCCAGGCCGAAAGCCCGGTCAAGACGCTCACCGAAATCTCGGTGGAACGCGATGGCGAGGCCGTGCTGGTCCGCTGCCGGGCGCGATCGTTCCTGCATCACCAGGTCCGATCGATGACCGGCTGCCTGAAGCTGGTCGGCGAGGGTCGCTGGTCGGCCGGCGGCCTCGCCGCGGCGCTGGCGGCGCGCAACCGCGATGCCCTGGGGGTCAATGCGCCGCCCGACGGGCTGACTTTCGTCGCGGCGCGCTACGGCCCGATTCCGGTCGGGTTGTCGGTATAGTTTACACTCGGAAGAATGCCGCAATGCAGCGTGATAGCGCTTTCAGCCACTTCGCCGGGTGGGTCGGGTGGCACGTTTATTGCAGAACGATGACGAGAGGGCTTCAGCCCCGCCCCAATGAAAGCCATCGGATGTCGCAATCCCCAGGCACCGGCCGCAACGGTCCCGGTCGCCACTCCCGCCTGCTCTGGTTGGCCGGCCTTGCCATCGGCGTCGCCGGCGGCGCGCTGGTCGCGGTGACATTGGTCAGCGCCGCGACGCCGGCATAGCGCTGGGGGATCAGCGCCAGCCGAACGCTTCGGCCATGACATGGAAAAGCAGATTCTGTTCCATGGCGCCGGTCACCAATTCGCTGCGCGGGCCACCGGCGAACGCCGCGACATCTTCGCCGCCATGGCTTTCGCCGTCGGTGCCATAGGTCTTGTCCGACAGGCGGTTCTTGTCTTCGGGCGACAGCGTCGATGACAAGCCCGGCACCTGGCGCGGGCCGTTGGCATAGCTGAGCGTCGTCATCGGCTTGCCCTGATCGTCGAGGGCAAAGCCCTGCGGGCTGACGGCGCCGCTGCTCTCCCCCAGCTTCGCCGGGCGGATATAGCCGAGGATGTCGTTACCACGCTGCGGATAGCCGGCGATGGTCATCACATGGCTGTGGTCGGCGGTGACGATCAGCAGGGTTTCCTTGAGGTCGATCACGCCCAGCACCGCCTCGACAGCGCGCGCGAACTGCTGCGTCTCGCTCAGCGCACGATAGGCGTTGCTGGCGTGGTGGGCGTGATCGATCCGGCCGCCTTCGATCATCAGATAATAGCCGTTCTTGCGGCCGGCCGGGCTGGCGGCGAGCTTGGCCACGGCAAAGCGCGACATTTCGGCAAGGCTGGGTTCCTTCGCCGGATCGCGATCGACGTCGAAGGTCAGGTGATCGGGGTTGAACATGCCGAGCACCGGGCCGGGCGCCGCCGGATCGAGGCTGGCGAAATCGACGGCCGTATCGACATAGCGTCCGGTCGGGTAGCGCGCGCGCCAGGCGGCGACAAGGTCGGTGCCATCGTCGCGGCTGCCGCCCTTGTCCTTGGGCAGGAAGCGCGAAGAACCTCCACCCAGCGCCACATCGATGCCCCCCGCCGTCGGCCCGGCCGGTGCGAAATCGACCAGCTGGCGAGCGATGTCGGGGCAACCCGACGCCCGATCGGCAGTGGGATAGGCCGAATCGGCGCCTTCCCAGTTGCGGTTCGGCACATGGGCGAACACCGCTGCCGGCGTCGCGTGCGTCAGTCGCGTCGTGGTGACGACACCCACGCCGAGGCCACCCAGTTTTGCCATTTCGGCAAGCGTCCGCGGCAGCGCAGCCGGGGTGCGGCAGGCATCGGCGCTCTGTTCGGGACCGAAGTTGATCGCGCCGATCCGCGCCTTGATGCCGCTGTTGAGCGCCGTTGCAGTGCCGGCGCTGTCGGGCACCTGGGCGTCGGTATTGTAGGTCTTGACCAGCGCGACATGGAGCAGGCGTTCGAAGCTGAGCTTGTTTTCCTCGCCCGAGCGCGGCGGGCCGCTGGCGGGATGCTGGCCATCGAAGATGCGGGCGGCGGTGATCGTCGAAATCCCCATGCCGTCGCCGATCATCAGGATGACGTTCTTGGCCCGCGGCGGCCAGTTGACCGCGGCGATGCGCAGGTCGAGCGCGCGCCGTGCCGCTTGCCAGCTGGCATCCTTGACGGGCGTGTCGAGCGTCGGCGCGGCGACCGCCGGGGCGGCAGCGAACAAGGCGATCAGGGCAAAACGGCGGATCATGTTCGAAAGGCTCCAATGGTGTCCGCCGGCGGCGCAACGATACGTCTGCAGCCAGATGCTACAACAGGCCGATCTCGCGCAACCGTTCGTGCAGATAGTCGTGCGCGGAGATCGCCGGAAAGTCGCGCGGACCGCCCGGAACCGTCTCGATCCGGTAATCGGGGCGGAAATGCAGGAAGAACGGCATCGAATAGCGCGGGTGCTGCGCGCGCTCCGCCGCCGGTCCCGCAACGCGATGCGTCGTCGATGGCAGCCGCGCGCCGGTAAGGCGTTGCAGCATGTCGCCGATGTTGCAGACCAGCGTGCCGGGCGGCGGCGCGATGTCGAGCCATTCGCCATCGCGAGTCAGCAGTTGCAGCCCGGCCTCTTCGGCGCCGAGCAACAGGGTGATGACGTTGATATCCTCGTGCGCGCCGGCACGGATGCGGCCGGCGGCATCGGCCGACACCGGCGGGTAGTGGAGCAGGCGCAGAATCGAATTGCCGCCGGTGACGGCAGCGTCGAAATGATCGGCGGCCAGCCCCAGATGAACCGCGATGGCGCGCAGCAAGCGCAGCCCGGCGTGATCGAGGGCAGCGAACAGCGCAGCGACGGCGGGCTGGAAATCCGGGATTTCCGCCGGCCACAGATTGTCGGGCATCGCAGCGGCATAGGTGCTGCCATCGGGCGCCTTGCGGCCCATGTGCCAGAATTCCTTCAGATCGGCGATGCCGGCATCGCGGGCGCCCTCGATCCCGAACGGCGTGAAACCGCGCTGGCCGCCCCCGCCCGGAACGACGTAACGCGCCTTGACCGCTTCGGGCAGCGCGAAGAAATCGCGCGCCGCGGCATCGGCGCGTGCGATGATGTCGGCATCGATGCCGTGATCGGCGACGATGGCAAAGCCGGTTCGCGCAAAGGCAGCGCCCAACGCCGCGGCAGCAGCCGGCAGATCGGAATCGACGAGGCTGAGCGGAACGGGTTCGATTGCGGCACGCATGATGCGCGTGCCTTGCAGCAATTTCCGGGCGATTGACAGGGGCGCCGCGGCCGGCGCGAACGGCGCAGCGGGCGCGAGATTTGCGCCGGCGGTGGAAGGCAGCCCGGCGCTGCCACGCATGTCGCGAGACTTTGGCCGTCGTGGGTCAGCAGCGGATCGGGGCGTAGCGATAGACGGCATGGCCCAGCGCCACCATCCGGCATGACACATCGACTCCATTGACCGTCACCCGCGCCAGCAGCCGGTCATAGACATCGCGGCCCTGTGGCCGCACCACGACGCGCCCGCTGCGCACCAGGCCGATCAGCGCGCGCTTCGCCGCCGGGCCGTTGCCGCGCGTGCAGCGCCGCCCCGGATTGCAATGGCCGGCGAGTTCCGGCGCATCGATGCCTTGCAGGCGGATGCGGCCCGGGATGTTGCGGCACGACAGCGTGTCGCCATCGCTTACCCAGGGGCGTTCGCAGACGATGAGCGATTGCGGCGGGGCGGGCGGCAGGATGGCAGGCATCGGCGGCCAATGCCGCATCGGTACCCGCGGCGCCAGCCCCGCTCCCGAGACAGAGCCGATGCCGGCACCGACACCGACACCGGCACCGACACCGGCACCGGCACCGACACCGGCACCGACACCGGCAGTTGACCCTGCCGCCACCGCTCCGATATAGGCGCCGCTCACGACGATGGCAGCGTAGCTCAGTTGGTGAGAGCGCCGGATTCATAACCCGGAGGTCGGCAGTTCAAATCTGCCCGCTGCTACCATTGCGCCGGCCAGGCGTATATCGCCTATGCCTGTGCGCCGGCCCGGCGCACATACCCTTCACCTGTGCGCCGGCCCGGCGCACATACCCTTCGCCTGTGCGCCGGCCCGGCGCACATACCCTTCGCCTGTGCGCCGGCCCGGCGCACGTACCATTCGCCTGTGCGCCGGCCCGGCGCATACAGCTTCCCGGACAGTTCCGATGATCGACCGATGATGGATGGCGGCCTTCCGCCCTGGAGCCTTGTCATCCACGGCGGGTCGGGCGGCATGACACGCGAAACGCTGGACGCCGATACGCAAGCCGCCTGCCGCACCGGGCTGACCGAAGCGCTCGCCGCCGGCGCAGCCGTGCTCGGTTCCGGCGGCATGGCGATCGATGCCGTCGAGGCAGCGGTACGCATCCTCGAGGATGATCCGAATTTCAACGCCGGCCGCGGCGCGGTGTTCACCGCCGACGGGAGTATCGAACTGGACGCGGCCATCATGGCCGCCGGCCGTGCGGGCGCCGTCGCTGCCACCACCCGCACCCGCCATCCCGTCAGCCTGGCGCGCGCCGTGATGGAAAGCAGCCCGCATGTGCTGCTTGGCGGCGCGGGTGCCGATGCCTTCGCGCTGGAACATGGCCTCGAACAGGTCGATCCCGAATATTTCCGCACGCCCGCGCGCTGGCAGGCGCTGCAGGCGATGCGGGCCAGCGCCGCCGCCGGCGGGCCGTTGTTCGACAAGGCGCTGAAATTCGGCACCGTCGGCGCCGTGGCGCGCGATCGCGCCGGCGGCCTCGCGGCGGCGACCTCCACCGGCGGCCTGACCGCCAAGCGCTGGGGCCGCATCGGCGATTCGCCGCTGATCGGCGCCGGCACCTGGGCCGATGGCGCCGTCGCGATTTCGGCGACCGGATCGGGCGAGGATTTCATCCGCGCCGCCGCCGGCCACGAGATTTCGGCACGCATGCGCCATCTCGGCGAAAGCGCCGCTGCCGCCACGGCCGCGGTGCTGGCGACGATCCGCGCCGGCGGCGGCGACGGCGGCATCATCTTCATGGGCGCCGAAAGCAGCGGCTGGCGCTTCACCACGCCGGGAATGTTCCGGGGGTGCGTCACCGCCTCCCAAAAGCCGGCAGTGGCGATCTTTGCCGACGAAGGCTAGACGGGGGCAGTACAATACGGAGCAACGCGATGCCGATCCCCGCCGCCTTCCAGGGCCGCCTGTCCATCCCCGTCATCGGGTCGCCATTGTTCATCATTTCGGGGCCGGAGCTGGTGATGGCACAGTGCCGTGCCGGCGTCATCGGCAGCTTTCCCAGCCTCAACGCCCGGCCGCTCGCCCAGTTCGAGGAATGGCTGCAGCGGCTGAACACCGAACTGACACCGCACGACGCGCCCTATGCCGTAAACCTGATCGTCCACAAGTCGAACGACCGGCTGATGGACGATCTGGCGCTGTGCGTGAAGTACAAGGTGCCGATGGTGATCACCTCGCTCGGCGCGCGCTATGACGTCAACGAGGCGATCCACAGCTATGGCGGCATCGTCATGCACGATGTCATCACCAACGCCTTTGCTCGCAAGGCCGTCGAAAAGGGCGCCGACGGCCTGATTGCGGTGGCCGCCGGGGCGGGCGGCCATGCCGGGACGATCTCGCCGTTCGCGCTGATCCAGGAAATCCGCGAATGGTTCGATGGCCCGCTGGCGCTGTCGGGAAGCATCGCCAACGGGGCCGCGGTGCTCGCCGCCGAAGCGATGGGTGCCGATTTCGGCTATATCGGATCGGCCTTCATCGCCACGGCCGAAGCCCGCGCTGTCGATGGCTACAAGGAAATGATCGTCGAATCTGCGGCGAGCGACATCGTCTATTCGAACCTGTTCACCGGCGTGCACGGCAATTACCTGCGGCCGTCGATCGTCAAGGCGGGGCTCGATCCCGATAATCTGGCGCAAAGCGACCCGAGCAAGATGAACTTCGGCAGCGGCGGCAACACCGATGCCAAGGCGTGGAAGGACATCTGGGGCTGCGGCCAGGGCATCGGCGCCGTCAAGGCGGTGTTGCCGGCCGCCGACCTGATTGCGCGCCTGCGCCGCGAATATGATGCGGCGCGGGGCCGGGTGATGGGCGGCAGCGTCGCGGCGCTGGCGGCGGAGTGACGCGCCGGGTCGCGGCAACCGCGACCGCTGCCGCGGGTTGAGCCCGAACCAGCCAAGGGGGACCCAATGGAACTCAACATCGCGCTCGAAACCGTCTGCCGCTTGATCTTGCGCTTGCGCGAATATGAAGTGCTGCTTCCCGAAACCGATCCCGACGAGGGGTCGAACGCCAGCGACGACGGTTCGATCGACGCGTTGGAAGACGATGGCGACAACCCTGCCGAGGAGGAAATCCGCGCGCTGGTCGACGACATGGCCGATGACGAGCAAGCCGAAGTCATCGCACTGGCCCTGATCGGCCGCGGCACCTACGACGCGACCGAATGGGCCGACGCGCTGGATGCCGCTGCCGACGAGGCAAGCGATGTCGCCGACTGGATGCTGGAGCAGCCGGCGTTGAGCACCGACCTCGAAGCCGGGCTCGCGGCGTTCGACCTCAGCTGTAGCGGGCTGGGGACCGTCGTCTAGGCCGGCATCCCGGCGGGGCGGCGGCGCTGCATGGCGCCGATCATCCCGAAGCCGGCAATCAGCATCGCCCAGCTGGCGGGTTCGGGCACTGCGCCATTGGCGTTGAAGACCGTCAACAAGCCGACATTCTGATCGAGCACAAAACCGGGGCCGCTGGCGGCGAAAGAAAAGTTGCGAGCTACCGATTGCAGCACTGGCGTATAATCACCGATGTAGGTGGCTTGCGAGAAGAACAGCGATATGGTGGGGTGGCTTATATCCAGCAGCAGGTCGCCATTTGCCGGATCATAGGCGAATGGTGTGCCGATGAAATTGGCCTTGTTGAAGGCGCCCGGCGCCAGCAACGCGCCCGAATAGAAAATCTGGACATCGGCACCGATGTTCGCCTTGAAATTCGGCGACAGGGCGCCAACCGGATTTATACTGGTCGAGAGGCTGAACACATAGGTCTGGCTGGCGTCGCCGACACCGTATTCGAGCTCTATGCCGGTGATCAGGATGGGGCCGCTGAACTGCGCCGCCGAATAGACCTGCTGGAATTGCGGTGTGCACGACGGGGTGCAATCGCTCAACAGGTAGAGGATCGGCGTCGTGAAGCTGACCGGTGCCGCAACCGCCGGGGCGGCCGCCGCGACAATCAGCATGGCGGCGAGCGCGTGCAACCTCGTCATGGCGGACTTCCCTCGAGACTGTTTCGGGGTTGGCACAAACTTAAAGGCGTGGCAACGACGCGTGCCGCCGGATCAGCGCCGCACCACCCGTTCGGCTCCGGAAACCGCCGGGGCTGCCGCGCGGCTCTTGACGCCGAGCGAAATCAGCAGCGACGACGACACGAAGATCGACGAATAGGTGCCGATGACGATGCCGAGCACCATCGCCGCGGTGAAGCCGAAGATCACGTCGGGCCCCAGCACCAGCATCGCGACCAGCGCCGCCAGCAGGGTGATCGAAGTCATCATCGTGCGCGGCAGCGTTTCGTTGACCGACAGATCGATGATCGGGCCGATGTCCATCGTCCGGTATTTGCGCAGGTTTTCGCGGATACGATCATCGATGACGACCTTGTCGTTGAGGCTATAGCCGATGATGGTCAGCACCGCGGCGACGATGTTGAGATCGAATTCCAGCTGCGTCAGCGCGAAAAAGCCCAGCGTGACGACGACATCATGGACCAGTGCCACCACCGTCGAGATGCCGAAATACCATTCGAAGCGAAACCAGGTGAACAGCGCAACGAACAGCATCGACAACCCGACTGCCCATAGCCCGCTGACGATCAGTTCTTCCGAAACCTTGCCCGAAACGCTTTCGACGCGGCGGAAGTTGACCGCGCCATAGCCCGATTTCAACCCCGCTTGCACCTTGCCGACGACTCGCTGCACTGCAGTCTGGTCACCTTCGGGAAGCGGCAGCCGGATCAGGATGTTGCGCGGCGACCCGAATTCCTGCAGCGCCGAGGTGCCGACGCCGAGGCCGTCGACGCGGGTGCGCAGCCCATCGAGCGCCGGCGGCTGCTGGAATTCGACTTCCATGGTCAGGCCGCCGACGAAATCGACGCCGAGGTTGAGGCCGCGCGTCACCAGCAGCGCCGCCGATCCGATGGTCAGCAACAGCGTCAGCGCGAACGCGATGAAGCGGATGCGGACGAAGCCGATATTGGTGTTATCGGGAACCAGTTTGATGACGGGCATGGCCGCTGTCCTTCAGATCGCCAGCGCGGCCGGGCGGCCGCGCGCCAGCCAGCGCGACACCATCAGCCGGACAAGGGTTACGGCAGTGAACACCGATGTCGCAATGCCGATCGAAAGCACCACGGCAAAGCCCTTGATCGGCCCCGATCCGAAGAAGAACATGATGATCGCGACGATGATGTTCAACGAATTTGCATCCCAGATCGTCCGCGTCGCTTCGCGGAAGCCGACTTCCACGGAAGGCACGACGCCCCTGCCCTTGCGCTGTTCCTCGCGGATGCGTTCGTTGATGAGGACATTGGCATCGACGGCGGCGCCGATGGTCAGCACCATGCCGGCGATGCCCGGCAGGGTCAGGGTAAAGCCGGCGACCGACATGACACCCAGGATCAGCACGACGTTCACGACCAGCGCGATGACGGCATAGACGCCGAAACGGCCGTAGCAGAGCATCATCAGCGCCGACACGGCGACCACCGCGACGATCGCGGCAATGCTGCCGGCGCGGATCGAATCGGCGCCGAGATCTGGCCCGACAGTGCGTTCCTCCACCACCTTGAGCGCCACCGGCAGCTTGCCCGATCGCAGCAGGATGGCGAGTTCATTGGCGGTGGCGACGGTATAGCTGCCCGAGATGATGCCCGAACCGCCCAGGATCGGTTCGTTGATGTTCGGCGCCGAAATCACCTTGTTGTCGAGGATGATGGCGAACGGCTTGCCGACATTTTCCTGCGTCGCCCGGGCGAATTTGCGCCCCCCCGTCGAATCGAAGCGGAAGCTGACCGCCGGCCCGCCGTTCTGGTCCTGCGTTACTTGCGAATCGACGAGTTGATCGCCGCTGATGATGGCGCGGCGCTTGACCACCATCGGCTGGCCCTCGATCGTTTCGAGCAACTGGCTGCCCGGCGGGATGCGGCCCTGCGCCACTTCGGTCGGGTCGGCAGCGACATCGACCAGCTTGAATTCCAGCTTGGCGGTCTTGCCGAGCAGTGCCTTCAGCGCGGTCGGGTCCTGCAGGCCCGGCACCTGGACGACGATGCGGTTCTTGCCCTGGCGAACGATCGTCGGCTCGCGGGTACCCAATTCGTCGATGCGCTTGCGGATGACTTCGACGGCCTGCGCCATGGCGCCATCGATCGACGCGGCGATGCCGGCCTCGGTCTGGCGCAGGACAATTCGATTGCCAGGCTCGGTCGTCACTTCGACATCGCGGCCACCGGTCAGCGTCGCGATCGGCTGCGTCACCTTGCGCAGCGCCGCGACGGCGGCATCGATCCGCGCCGCATCGGTGACGACAAGGCTCAATTGCCCGCCGGCGAGCGACAGATCGGTGAAGCCGACCGAGCCGCCCTCGACCTGGCGGAGTTCGCTGCGCACCGTGTCCTCCAGCGCCTCCAGCCGCGCCTTGCGGACATCGTCGACGGTGGCTTCGAGCATCAGGTGCGAGCCGCCGCGCAGGTCGAGCCCGAGGCTGAGCTGCGCCTTGGGCAGGAAATCGGGCAGCGCCGCGAGCTGGGCCGCGTTAAGGAAATTCGGCGCTGCGAACAGGAAGCCGAGCAGGATCGCAGCGCAGGTCGACCAGACTTTCCAGGGCGGAAATTCGAGCATGTCAGGCCTTGGTCAGCTTGACGCCGTCGTTCGCGGCAACCGGCGCGTTGCGGCTGCGCACTTCGGCAAGCGTGCCCCGGACGACGCGCAGCTTGACCCCGGTGGCGACTTCGACCTCCAGCTCCTGATCGGCAACGCGCACCACCTTGCCGACGATGCCGCCGCCGGTGACGACTTCGTCGCCCTTCTGCACGGCGTCGATCATGGTGCGGTGCGCCTTCACTCGCGCCTGTTGCGGGCGGATGATCAGGAAGTAGAAAATCGCGAAGATCGCCAGATAGGGCACGAAGGCGATCAGCCCGGCGGTACCGCCGGCGGCGGCGCCGGTCGCGGTGTTGGCGGCGGTGCCGGCAACCTGGGCATAGGCCGGGGAAAAGAACATCGGTCGGGCTTTCCGCGCGTTGCAGGGACGTGATCGGGGTCGGGCTGAGCGCGGGCATCTAGCGCGTGGCGGGCGCCGGCGCAACGCAGGCGGCAAAAGCAGCGCTGGCGGCTGCGTAGCCGTCCGCTATCAGGGGCGGCATGAACGACAGCGAAACCGCCCTGCTCGCCCGCATCGCCGAAGCGCTGGAACGCTTGTCACCGCCGCCGCGCGCCGTCGATGCGTCGCACGGCAATTGGTTCGGCTTCGGTCGCGAGGGGCTGGTGCCGGTGCCGGTGCCGCGCACGACCCCGCTGGCGCTGTTCGCCGGGGTCGAAGCGCAGCGGGCGGCGTGCCACGAAAACGCGCGCCGCCATGCCGCCGGCCTGCCGGCGCATGACGTGCTGCTGTGGGGCGCCCGCGGCATGGGCAAATCGAGCCTGGTGCGCGCCGTCCATGCCGATCTGCTCGGCGCCGGGGCGGATATCGCGTTGGTGCAGGTGGCGCAGGGCGATCTCGCGGCGCTGCCGGCGCTGTTCCGGGTGCTGGAACCGGCGCTGCGGCGGTTCGTCGTGTTCCTCGATGATGTCGCGCTCGGCGGCGATGTCGGTCAGGTCCATGCGCTGCGCTCGCTGCTCGATGGCGGCATTCTTGCCCGGCCCGATCAGGTCCGGCTGGTCGTCACTTCGAACCGCCGCCAGCTGGTGCCGCGCGCCATGGCCGCAGCCGACGATGATGCGATCAATCCGCGCGATGCCACCGATGACGCACTGGCGCTCGCCGATCGCTTCGGGTTGCGTCTCGGCTTCCACGCCTGCGACCAGGACCAGTATCTGGCGATCTGCAGGGGTTACGCCGACGCGCACGACCTTTCCTTCGATCCGGCGGCGGCGCTGGCCTGGGCGGTGGCGCGCGGCGCACGATCGGGCCGCGTGGCGTGGCAGTTCACGGTGGAAACAGCAGGCAGTGCCGGCGTGCCGCTGCGATGACCGACTGACCGGTTTCGCCGGCCCTGTGCCTGTGCCATATCGCTTTCGGGGGGGCTATCATCATGCGGCGCAGTTCCAACATCATCGTGGTCTTGGCCATGCTGGCGCCCGACGCCGCTGTGCTTGCCCAAAGTCGTGATACGCCGGCCAGCCGTCTGCCTCCCCAGCCGTCTGCCTCCCCAGCCGGACCGGCGCCCCACCACACGCCCGGCGATTTTGCCGCCGCCGGCCCAGCGCCCGCCACCGGCGCGACCGCCGTTCGGCGGCAACGGCGGCAGCTTTGGCGGCGGTTCCGGTTCCAACGGCGGCAGCTTCGGCAACACCGCAACCGTGCGCTGCGAAAGCCGCGGTTACCGCTATCAGCAATGCAGCGCCGACACCCGCGACGGCGTGCGGATTGCGCGCGTGCTCGGCGGCGATTGTCGCCGCGGCAACTGGGGCTGGCGGCAGAACCTTGTCTGGGTGGACAATGGCTGCCGCGCCGATTTCGCCGTGCATCGCGGCAGCGGCGACCATGGCGGCGGACCTTCCACGGGTGCCGTCATCGGCGGTGTCGCCATCGCGGCCGGGCTCATTGCGCTGCTGGCAGCCAGCAACCGCAACCCGCTTCCCGGCAATGTGCCGACTGGCGGGCCGCCGGCACGGATCGACGTGCCGATGGGCGGCGTGACGCCCGATGCGCGTCCGGCGCTGCGGCAATGCCTTGCCGAGGCGGCGCGGCAGGTCGGCGCCACCGGTGGCCGCGAAATCGGGCTGGATCGATTCGATGATATTTCACCGGCCAATGGCGGCTGGCGGTTCGACGTGACTCTGACCGGCAGTTATCCCGATGGCGTGCGCCGGTTGCCGACGCGCTGCCGGGCCAGCTCGGGCCGGCTGATCGATTTCGCCTTCGGCTGAGCCACCGCGGTTCGACCCCCGGGCGCTGCGACAACGCCGGCGGCCGCCCCGGTTGCCGGCGGCGTTCGGCGCGACTAATACAGGTCGTTGCTTCCGCCCAAGGCTCTTCTTCATGACCATCCTGCGTGCGCTCTGGCGCTTTCTTGTCGGCGTGAAGGACTTTCTGGTCCTGCTGCTGTTGTTGCTGTTCTTCGTCGGCATCTGGGGCGCGCTGAACAGTCGCGGTGGCGGGGTTTCAGTCCCCGATAGCGGCGCGCTGGTGCTGGCGCTGGATGGTGCGATCGTCGATCAGGGCACCCAAAGCGGCGCGCTCGATTTCGCCACCGGCAACAGCAGCGGCGGCGAGACCCAGATGCGCGACCTGCTGCGCGCCATCGACAAGGCGCGCGGCGATGGCCGCATCAAGGGCCTGGTGCTCGATCTCGATACCTTCGTCGGGGCCGGCGAGGCCAACCTTCAGGCCATCGGCCAGTCGCTGACCCGGTTCCGCAAGGCCGGCAAGCCGGTGCACGCCTTTGCCACCGCCTATACCGATGCCGGCTATTACCTCGCCGCCCATGCCGACAAGATCTGGATCAGCCCGCTGGGCGCCGTGCTGGTTTCGGGCCCCGGCGGCGCCAACCTCTATTTCCGCGACGCGCTGGCCAAGCTCGATATCGACATCAACGTCTTCAAGGTCGGCACCTACAAGGCTGCTGTCGAGCCGTTCACCCGCGAGGACGCCTCGCCCGAAGCGGAAGCCGCATCGCAGACTCTCGCCGACAGCCTGTGGGCAACCTGGCTCGCCGATGTCGAACGGGCGCGTCCCGCGACCGACCTTGCCGGTTTTGTCGCCGGCCTGTCGCAGCGTGTCGTCGCTGCCGGCGGCGACCAGGCCAAGGTTGCTCTCGACGCCAGGCTCGTCGATGCCATCGCCAGCCGCAGCCAGTTCGATGCCGCCATGGTGAAGCTGTTCGGCGAGGGCACGCCGGGCCGCTTCGGCAGCTATTCGGGCATCGGCCTGTCGCGCTACATCGCTGCGATCCGTCCGGTGGTCCCCGAAAGCGGCAGCGCGGTCGGGGTCGTCTATGTGACGGGCGACATCGTCGATGGCGAGGCACCGCGCGGCACCGCTGGCGGCACCACCATCGCTCGCGCCATCGCGGATGCGACCGACAATGACGATATCAAGGCGCTGGTCGTTCGCGTCGATTCGGGCGGCGGATCGGTGCTGGCGTCGGAAGAAATCCGCCAGGCCCTGCTCGGCGCCAAGGCCAAGGGCCTGCCGATCATCGCCAGCTTCGGGCCGGTGGCGGCGTCCGGCGGCTATTGGGTCGCCACCGCGGCCGATGAAATCTACGCCCAGCCGTCGACGATCACCGGATCGATCGGTGTTTTCGCCATCATCCCGACCTTCGCGCGCAGCCTTGCCAGCCTGGGCATCGACAGCGACGGCGTGAAGACCACGCCCTATTCCGGCGAGCCCGATGTCGTGCGCGGCCTCGGGCCCGAAACCCGCATCCTGCTGCAGGCATCGGTGGAGGATATCTACCGCCGCTTCACCGGCATCGTCAGCGCGGCGCGCAAGCTGCCGGTCGCCGAAGTCGATCGCATCGGCCAGGGCCGGGTCTGGGCCGGCACCACGGCGCTGCGGCTGAAGCTGGTCGACAAGATGGGCGATCTCGATGCCGCCGTTGCCGCGGCAGGTGCGCGGGCCGGGTTGAAGGGCGAAATCCGCACCATCGCGGTCGAAAAAGGCGCGACTCCGTTCGAACAGTTCTTCGCATCGTTCGCACCGACCGACGAGGCCGAACAGGCGGCGCGCGATCCCTATGCCAAGCTGATCGCCGCGTCGCGGCTGCACCTGCTCGCCGCCATCGGCGATGTGCGGGCGCTGGCATCGGGGCCGGTGATGCAGGCGTCGTGCCTCGAATGCGCCGGCATGGGCAGCCCCCGCCTCGGCCGCGCCCGCGCCGGCAGCGAAGTCGTCGGGCAGTTGGCGACGCTCGGCCGGCGGTGAGGCGAAGCTTTTCCGAAGTCGCTTCGATCCCGATCCGGGGTGGCTCGCGGCGGCGGAAGCATCGCCCGGCCTGACCGGGCAGGATCGACGGCGGCCCTGTCCGATCACGCTGACGCACAAAATGCGTTGGTCGTCGGCGGCGCCACCGCCTATCCGGGCTGCGCAACCTCAGGGGCAATCGCCATGGACTATGATCTTTTCGTCATCGGCGCCGGTTCGGGCGGCGTCCGGGCTGCCCGTATCGCTGCCGGCCATGGTGCCCGCGTCGCCATTGCCGAGGAACACCGCGTCGGTGGCACCTGCGTCATCCGTGGCTGCGTGCCGAAGAAACTGCTCGTCTATGGCGCGCATTTTGCGGAGGATCTGGTCGATGCCCGGCGCTTCGGCTGGCAGCTTTCGGGCAAGGTCTTCGACTGGCCGACGCTGCGCGACAATGTCCTTGCCGAAGTCGATCGCCTGAACGGCATCTACCAGACGACGCTCGACAGCAACAAGGTGACGACGTTCCTCGGCACTGCCAAGCTGGTCGATGCCAACACCGTCGAAGTGAACGGCGAGCGCATTACGGCGAAGCATATCCTGATCGCCACCGGCGCGCGGCCGCTGGTGCCGGACCTGCCCGGCGCCGAACTCGGCATCACGTCGAACGAAGTGTTCCACCTCGATGCGCTGCCGCGCAAGGTCGTCATCGCCGGCGGCGGCTATATCGCCAACGAATTCGCCGGGATCTTCCACGAACTCGGCGTGCATGTCACGCTGATCAACCGCGGCGACACGCTGCTGCGCAGCTGGGACCCGGCCCTGCGCGAGCGGCTGCTGATGATCTCCCTGGCCAAGGGCATCAAGATCCAGTTCAACTGCAAGATGCAGGGCATTGAAAAGACGAATAGCGGTATCCGCGTCCTGCTGGATGGCGAAGACCCGGTGGAGGCGGACCTGTTCCTCTGGGCCGTCGGTCGCCGCCCCAATGTCGAGGGCCTGGGCCTCGAAGCCGCGGGCGTGGAGCTCGACGAGCGCGGCGCCATCCGGGTCGATGCCGACAGCCGCACCAACGTTCCCAGCATCCATGCCGTCGGCGACGTCACCGATCGCATCCAGCTTACCCCCATCGCCATTCGCGAGGGCCACAGCGTCGCCGATGGCCTGTTCGGCGACAAGCATTGGCGCGTCGATTATTCGAACGTGCCGAGCGCGGTGTTTTCCAACCCGCCACTGGGATCGGTCGGCATGACCGAGGCCGAAGCCCGAAACAATTTCGGCACGGTAAAGGTCTACACCTCCGATTTCCGTCCGATGCGCAACGTGCTCGCCGGCCGCAACGAACGCGCGCTCTACAAGCTCGTCGTCGACGCGGCGTCGGACCGGGTGGTCGGCGCTCACATGATCGGCCCCGATGCCCCCGAAGTGCTTCAGGCCGTTGCCATCGCCATCAAGGGCGGGCTGACCAAGGCGCAATTCGACGACACCGTGGCACTGCACCCGACGATGAGTGAGGAACTGGTGCTGATGCGCTGATGCGCTGATGCGCCGCGCCGGTGCGCCGGTGCGCCGGTGCGCCGGTGCGCCGGCGTCACGTTTTGGAGAGTTGACCCGGTCCAGCGACGGCGCGACCCTGACGGCGTGCATTCGGAGATCTTCGATGGCCACGCAACCGCGCGAACCCGGCAACCCGTTCCTCGATGGCGTCTACTCTCCCGTCGCCGACGAGCTGACCGTCACCCGCCTGCCGGTCGCCGGCACGCTGCCGCCCGAACTCAGCGGTACCTATATCCGCATCGGTCCCAATCCGGTCACCCCGCCCGATCCGCGTTTCCACCATTGGTTCCTCGGCGATGGCATGGTGCACGGCGTTCGCCTGCACGGCGGCGAGGCGCAATGGTACCGCAATCGCTATGTCCGTTCGGCCGCGGTCAGCCGCGCGCTGGGGGAGGCGCCGGTGCCCGGCCCGCGCAACCCGCGCGCCGATACCGTCAACACCAACATCATCGCCCATGCCGGCAAGCTGCTGGCGCTGGTCGAGGCCGGCGCCATGCCGGCCGAGCTCGACAGCCTGCTCGGCACGGTGGCGCATAGCGATCTCGATGGCAGCCTGCGGCTTGGCGGGTTTTCGGCGCACCCGCATCGTGATCCCGACACCGGGGAGCTGCACGCCATCTGCTACAATGCCGGCAGCCCGGTGGTGCGCCATGTCGTCGTCGGCACCGACGGCCGGGTGCGACGCGAGCTGGCGATCCCCATCCCCGATGGCCCGATGATCCATGATTGCGCGCTGACGGCGCGTTTCGTCATCATCCTCGATCTGCCGGTCACCTTTTCGATGGCGGCGGCGCGGCGCGGCGCGTCATTCCCCTATTGCTGGAACCCGGAACGCGGCGCCCGCATCGGCCTGTTGCCGCGCGAGGGCGCCGCCGAAGACATCATCTGGTGCACCGTCGATCCGGCCTATGTCTTTCACCCCTGCAATGCCCATGATCTTCCCGATGGCCGGGTGGTCATCGATGTCGCGGCGCACGAACGCATGTTCGACAGCGATTGCCCGATCGGCCCCGATGGCGCGGCGCTGGCCTTCGAACGCTGGACCTGCGATCCCGCCAGCGGCCGCGTCGAACGGCGGGTGATCGACAGCCTGGCGCAGGAATTCCCGCGGCTCGACGAGCGGCGAACCGGCAAGCCCTATCGCTATGCCTATGCCGTCACCCTGGGCCTCGGCCCTGCCGCCGGCGGCACCGGCGATCCATCGGCGCTGATCCGCCACGATCTTGAAACCGGCGCGCGGACGCTGCACGATTTCGGCGCCGGCCGGATTCCTGGCGAATTCGTCTTCGTGCCGCGCAGCCCCGATGCGGCCGAGGACGATGGCTGGTTGATGGGCTTCGTCGTCCACACCAATGGCGACCCCGCCGATCTGGTGCTGATCGATGCACGGGACATCGCGGCGCCGCCGGTGGCGGTGGTGCAACTGCCGCGCCGGGTGCCGCTCGGCTTTCACGGCAACTGGATTGCCGACTGACCGGCCTGGCGGCAACGGTCGCGCTCGCCCTTGCGCCGCGCCGCCAACCGCCGCATGAAACCGGTGTCATGACGATCTCCCACCCCGATTGGTCCCCGCACTCCTGGCGCCAGCACGAGGCGCGGCAATTGCCGTCCTACCCCGATGCCGTCGCGCTTGCTGCCGTGGAGACCGAGCTGAAATCCTATCCGCCGCTGGTCTTTGCCGGCGAGGCACGCGACCTGACCGGCCAGCTTGCCGATGTTGCGGCCGGCAAGGCATTCCTGCTGCAGGGTGGCGATTGCGCCGAAAGCTTTGCCGATTTCCACCCCAACACCATCCGCGACAGCTTTCGCGTGCTGCTGCAGATGGCGGTAGTCCTCACTTTCGCGTCGAAACTGCCGGTGGTGAAGGTCGGCCGCATGGCCGGGCAATTCGCCAAGCCGCGCTCGGGCGATCTCGAGGAAATCGATGGCGTTTCGCTGCCCAGCTATCGCGGCGACAATGTCAACGACATCGCCTTCACCCTCGGCGCGCGCACCCCCGATCCGCAGCGCATGCTGCGCGGCTATCTGCAATCTGCAGCGACGCTCAACCTGCTGCGCGCCTTCGCCACCGGCGGCTATGCCAATTTGCACCAGGTTCACAAATGGAACCTCGATTTCACCGGCCGCTCGCTGTGGTCCGACCAGTATCGCCAACTTGCCGATCGTATCGGCGAGGCGCTGGATTTCATGGCGGCGTGCGGCATCAGCCCGGAAACCGTGCCGCAACTGAAGGGCACCAGCTTCTTCACCAGCCACGAGGCGCTGCTGCTCGGTTACGAACAGGCGATGACACGGCAGGATTCGCTGACCGGTGACTGGTACGACACATCGGCGCACATGCTGTGGATAGGTGATCGCACCCGCTTCCCCGGTTCGGCGCACATCGAGTTCCTGCGCGGCGTCGGCAATCCGCTCGGTCTCAAATGCGGCCCCAGCCTCGATCCCGATGACCTGCTGCGGCTGATCGATACGCTCAATCCGGGCAATGTCCCGGGCCGGCTGACGCTGATCACCCGCTTCGGCCATGACAAGGTCGAGGCGCATCTGCCGCGGCTGATCCGCGCTGTGACGCGCGAGGGCCGACACGTCGTCTGGTCGTGCGACCCGATGCACGGCAATACGGTCAAGGCCGCCAACGGCCTCAAGACCCGGCCGTTCGAGCGGATCCTCGCCGAAGTGAAAGGCTTTTTCGCCATTCATCGCGCCGAAGGCACCCATGCCGGCGGCATCCACCTCGAAATGACCGGCCAGGACGTCACCGAATGTACCGGCGGCGCCATCGCCATTTCCGACGAGGGGCTCGCCGCCCGCTATGAAACCCAGTGCGACCCGCGGCTGAACGCCAGCCAGAGCCTCGAAATGGCATTCCTGATCGCCGAAGCGCTGGTGGCGGAACGCGATTCTGCCGTGGCCGCCGCCCGGGCGGCCTGAGGCTGCGGCCAAGGCCATGGTTGACACCCCGGCAGGCGGGGCCTAGCCAGACGAAACGGCCTTGGGTGAACCACTCCGCCGGCCCCTTCGTCTAGCGGTCAGGACGCGGCCCTCTCACGGCTGAAGCACGGGTTCGATTCCCGTAGGGGTCACCAGCCTATTCGATGCGGATACCGAAACGCAGCGTCCGCCCCGGCAGCGGCAGGCCGAGTTGCGGGACGATCAACGCGTTGGTCACATTGTCCGCCGCCGTCGTCAGCGCCAGCCGGGCGGCGCCGATGCGGCCGATCGGCAGGGCAGCGCGCAAATTCCATTCGAGCGCCGCCGGCAGCCGCGCCGTGCTGCCGTCGGGGGCCAGGTCGACAGCGCCGCCGATGTGACGAAGCTCGCTGCGCATGTCGAGCACTCGCCGACCGGCGCGGCGCGGCGCCCAGTCGATCGCCAGCATCGCCTCGTGCCCCGGCCGCTGCACCAGCCGCGCGCCGCCATCGTCGCGGGCATCGATCAGGCTGGCAGTGACCTCGGCGGTCAGCGTTTCGCCGATCGGCACCAGTACCAGCGCGTCGATGCCCCAGCTGGTGGAACCCGAAAGATTGAAGCGCTGGCGCAGCGACTGGCCGCCGACCGCCACGATACGCTGCGAAATCACACCATCGACGCGCTGCACGAAGGGATTGACCGTCAGGGTGATGCCGCCGCGCCGCCAGCTCAGCTCAGCATCGGCCAGCCACGCTGTTTCGGGCAGCAGGTCGGGGGCAGCCAGAAACCGCCCCTGCGCCTCGCCGAACAACTCGCGCGCCGAGGCAAAGCGCGTGCGCCGCCCGCCGGATAGCGCCAGCGTCAGCGATGCATCGAAACGATGGCGCAGCGCCGCCGAAAAGGTCAGCGCCTCTCGATCGGGCTGGCCCGGCTTGTCGCCGGTGACGGGGTTGCTCGATCGGTCGTAGCCGATGCCGGCGCTAAGGTCGGAACGCTCCCCCAGCGCCAGATCGGCCTCCACCCCGGCGCTGGCGTTGACCTGTCGGTAGCGCAGCCATGGCCCGGCGACGCCCGGCGGGAACGCCGTATCGCGCTGGCGGTGATCGGCGGCAGCAACCGATCCGCTCCAGCGCAGCGTCAGCGGCCCGGCGACGTGCTGCAGCGTCGCCCGCG
The DNA here is from genome assembly GCA_038210855.1 of Sphingomonadales bacterium. Classification (GTDB taxonomy): domain Bacteria; phylum Pseudomonadota; class Alphaproteobacteria; order Sphingomonadales; family Sphingomonadaceae; genus Sandarakinorhabdus. The sequence continues at coordinate 32,312 of JBBQWE010000013.1, forward strand.
CGCCGAAACTGTCGTCGTCATTGTCCTCGGCGCTGCGCAGCACCGTGAACCCACCATCGCGAAACGCCTCGATGCGCTGGCCGAACCATTGCCGCCACAACGCCAGCCGCAGGCTGGTGCCCGGCGCCGGGCGCAGTTCGGCGCCGATCTGCGCCTGGGTGAAATCGATTTCGGGAGTGCGCAAGTAGCGCGGCTCGAAACGCGCCGGATCGCGATCCGATTCCGGCGGCACCTGCCGCACCGCCGTAAAATGCAGCACGCTCGCCCGCCAGGCAACGCCGCCGGTGGTGGCGGCGATGCTGGCGAACAGGCTGTCGGCATCGCTTTTCGTGTTGGTGCGGCGGCGGCCTGGCGCCTGGCTGAACGGCAGCGCCGCCGGATCGGCGACGATCTGCGCGTCAAGGCTCTGGTGCGCCGCCCCGAGCGTGATAGCACCGCCGCCGATCTCGAAACCGCCCACGGCCGACAGCGTCGCCAGCCCCAGGCTGCCGGCCTGCGCGACGCCGGTGAACCCCGTCCCGCTGCGGCTGCGCAGATCGACGACGCCCGATACGGCGTTGGTGCCATATTCGATCGGCACCGCGCCCTTGCGAACCTCGATGGCGCCGATCAGCCCGGCGGGCAGCAGCGCCAGGTCGATGCGGCCGTCCCACGGCACCACCAGCGGCGGGGCCGGGGGCGACACAATGGTGTGGGGGTTCCACCCCCCCCCCCCCCCCCCCCCCCGCCCCCCCCGCGCCTGGGGGCGCACCCCCACCCCCGG
>JBBQWE010000014.1:0-31944 GCA_038210855.1 Sphingomonadales bacterium
TCGGTTTGTTTGCACAGTCTCGCGCGATTGCTAAGTGGAGTGTCTGCCGGTTTCATGCCGCTGCGAGAAGCGGTTGGTTGAAGTAGGCCTGATCGGGCGTCTTGCGGTCAAGCGATGAGTGCGGGCGTCGGCTATTGTAGAACATCAGATACCGCCCGATCGAGGCGCGGGCGTCGCTGACCGAGCCATAGGCCCGCAGATAGACCTCCTCATATTTGACCGAGCGCCAGAGGCGTTCGACAAACACATTGTCCCGCCAGGCGCCCCTGCCGTCCATGCTGATCGCGATCTTCTCGCGGTGCAGGACGCTGGTGAACGCCATGCTGGTGAATTGGCTGCCTTGATCGGTGTTGAATATCTCCGGCGCCCCAAAGCGCGTCAGCGCTTCCTCCAAGGCTTCGATGCAAAAGTCGGTCTCCAGCGTGATCGACAGCCGCCAGCTCAGCACCCGCCGGCTGAACCAGTCGACGATGGCGATGAGATAGACGAAGCCGCGCGCCACCGGGATGTAGGTGATGTCGGTCGCCCAGACCTGGTTGGGCCGCGTCACTGCCAGCTTGCGAAGCAGATAGGGATAGATCTTGTGCCCTGGCGCCGGCTTCGAGGTGTTGGGCCGCCGGTAGATCGCCTCGATCGCCATCTTCTTCATCAGCGTGGAAACATGCAGCCGCCCGACCTCGACGCCTTCGGCGGCGAGCAGGTCGCGCAACATCCGGCTGCCAGCAAATGGAAAGTCCATGTGCAACTCGTCGAGCCGCCGCATGATGGCGAGGTCGGCAGCCGAGGTCGCCCGTGGCAGATAATAGACACTGCCCCGACTGATCCCCAACTCCCGCGCCTGCCGCTTGATTGACAGCGCGTGCGAACGGTCGATCATCGTTTTGCGCTCGGCAACAGTCCCGCCCCGCTAGCATCTTGGGCCGAGCGCCCCGGACAAAAAAAATCGTTCACCAGTGTCAGTTCGCCGATCTTGGCATGCAACGTCTTCACGTCGATCGCAGGTTCCGCCGCCTCGCTGTGGCTGTCAGATCCGAAAACCCCGGCAGCCCCTTCCATCAGTTGCCCGCGCCAGGTCGTGATCTGGTTCGGATGAACGTCAAATTGCTGCGCCAGCTCGGCCAGCGTCTTCTCGCCCTTCACGGCAGCCAAGGCCACCTTCGCCTTGAAAGCCGGGCTGTGGTGCCGGCGTGTTCGCTTCGTCATCTGGGCTCCTGTTCGGCAGCTATCCTCGCCGCCTTCAGGCAGAAACTCCACTTAGCCCAGTGTGCAGATTAGCCGAGCCACCTCTCTTCGTCTCAAGCGGCTTTACGACGCGATCGAGAGCGGGGTCGCCGACCTTGGCGACCCTGACCTCAAGGACCGCATTACCAGCCTCAAGGCTGTCCGCGATCAGTCGCGCGTCGATGCGGATCGCGCCTGCGCCATGCTCGAAAGCGCGGGCCAGAAGAAGATCACCGCGCCAATGCTCGCCAAGTTCGCGCAGACCGCGCGCCAGCGGATGCGCCTTCCCGGCGGCGGCTACCGTCGCGACCATCTCCGCGCGCTCGCGCAGCGCGTCGAGGTCAACGACGGAGAGGTTCGCATCATGGGATCGAAAAGCGACCTGTTGCGGACGCTTGCTGCCGCAGGCGGTGCGGGAACACTGCCGGGCGCAGTGCCCAGCTTTGTTCCGAAGTGGCGGGCAGGGTGGGATTCGAACCCACGGTGGAGTTTCCCCCACGACGGTTTTCAAGACCGTTGCCTTAAACCACTCGGCCACCTGCCCGGTCCACTGCCCGGTCCACTGCCCGGTCCACTGCCCGGTCCACTGCCCGGTCCAGTGCCCGCCTTGCCGTAGCGGCAGCCCCAAGGCAATGGCACCGACGGCGGCGCTGTGGCAGGGCAGCAAAATGTCTCCATTTCGACTGCTGTCCTGCTGCATTTGCCTGGCGATCCCGCTGGCAGAAGCCGCCCTTGCCCAACCGGTCGAGGTGCCGCCGGCCACCGTGGCCGACGCGCCGCCGCCCGATGCCGCGCAGATTTTGCCCGAAGCCGCCACGCCGGTGGCCGATGCGTCGCCGTTCCGGCTGTGGATCGAAAACTACCGGACTGCCGCGCTGACCCGCGGGCTGAAGGCCGAATGGCTCGACGCGGCGCTTGCCGGCGCCGTCTATGTGCCGCGCGTCGTCGGCCATGATCGGGCCCAGCCCGATGATCCCGGCCGCCGCAGCAGCTATGCCGATTACCTCGCCGGCAAGCTGCCGAGCCGCATCGCCCCGGGCCGCGACGCCGCCGCCGAATATCGCGCCGAACTGCAGCTTGCCGCCACCACCAGCGGCGTTCCGGCCGAAATCCTGCTGTCGATCTGGGGCATCGAGACCTTTTACGGCCGGGTCACCGGCCGCTTCGACCTGCCCTCGGCGCTGGCCAGCTTGGGCTTCGAAGGCCGCCGCGCGGCGCTGTTCACCGGCGAGCTCGATGCGCTTGTCCGCATCGTCGGCGAAGGCCGGGTACCGCGTGACGCGCTGCGCGGCAGCTGGGCCGGCGCCTTCGGCCAGCCGCAGTTCCTGCCGTCGTCCTACCTTCGGCACGGCCAGGACGGCGACGGCGACGGCCGCATCGACATCATCGGATCGGTGCCCGATACGCTCGCCTCGATCGGCCGCTATCTGACTGCCAATGGCTGGAAGGCCGGCGAGCCCTGGGGCTTTCGCGCCGTGCTGCCGGCCGGCTTCGATCGCGATGGCATCGCGGTGACGACTCCGCCCGCCGGCTGCGCCAAGCCCTTGTCGCGCCATTCGAGCCCGTTGCCGGCGGCGGAATGGCGCCGCCGCGGGGTGATCGCGATCAACGCCGGCTGGCCGGGCGACGATGTGCCGATGACACTTGTCGAACCCGATGGTCCGGGGGCAGGAGCGTTCCTGGTCAGCGGCAATTTCCGGGCGATCATGGCCTATAATTGTTCGAATTATTACGCGCTGTCGGTCGTGCTGCTCGGCGATGCCGTGCAGGCGTCGGTGCGCTGACGGGTCCGGGGGGCCGGGGAAATGCGCGGGGCGATGCCAAGGGCGGTGCTGGTGCTGCCGTTGCTGGCAGCGGCGTGCAATGGCGGCGGGCAACGGCCGCCGCCGCGCCCGATGGCAACGGCCGCGCGCCCGGCGCCGGCGGTCCCGCGCGGCGCGCCGACCGTCAAGATCGGCAAGCCCTACCAGGTCTATGGCGTCTGGTATTACCCCGCCGACGATCGCGGCTACCGCGAGCAGGGGCTGGCGAGCTGGTACGGCCCGGGGTTCCACGAGGCTGATACCGCCAACGGCGAACGCTATGATCAGGATGCGCTGACCGCGGCGCACAAGACGCTGCCGATGCCGAGCTATGTCGAAGTCGAAAACCTCGACAACGGCCGAAGGCTGACAGTGCGCATCAACGATCGCGGGCCTTTCGTTGCCGGGCGGATCATCGATCTGTCGCGGCGTGCGGCGCAATTGCTCGGCGTCGATCGGCCGGGCACGGCGCGGGTGCGGGTGCGGCGCATCGATGCCGATGCCGGCACCATCGCCGCGCTGGCGCCCGCAGCACCGCCACCGCCGCTGCCACCGATCACCGTCGCTGCGGCGCCGGCGACGCCGGTGATATCGCCGCCGTCAGGCGAACCCGCCGCCGTCGCCACCATCGCGAGTCCCGGCGCCGCGCCGGCCGCGCCTGCCGTGATGACTCGCCCCGGCCAGCAGTTCGTCCAGGTCGCAGCGCTCGCCGATGCCGGGCGGATCGCCTGGCTGACCGGCTATCTCGGCGTTTTCGGCCCCGTCGTCACCGAACGCACCCCTGCCGGGCTGACGCGCGTTCGCCTCGGCCCCTACAAGGATGTGGATAGTGCGGGGGCGGCGCTTTCGCGATTGCGCGCTGCCGGCTACAGCGATGCCCGTCTCGTCACCGTCGCCGCCGCACCCTGAAGCCGAACCGCCCGAAAGTCCTGCCGCCCATGCGTAACCTCGTTCCCGCCATCGCCTGCCTTGCCGCCGCCACGCCGGCGCTGGCGCAAGTGCCGTCCTACACCACCCTGGCGCCGCGGGCGTTCATGAAGGATCTTGCCACCGGCGCCATCCTCTATGCCAAGGATGCCGATACCCGCATGCCGCCGGCGTCGATGGGCAAGATGATGACCGTCTATGTCGCCTTCCAGATGCTGAAGCGCGGCGAAGCCCGGCTCGATCAGACGGTGATGGTGCGGCCCGAAACCTGGCGCACCTGGCATTCGCAGGGGTCGACGATGTTCCTGTCCGCCAACGAGCAGGTCAGCATCGAAAACCTGCTGCACGGCATCGTCACCCTGTCGGGCAACGATGCCTGTGTCGTGCTCGCCGAAGGGCTGGGCGGCACCGAAGCCAATTACGTCGCGCTGATGAACCAGGCGGCGAAGAAGATCGGCCTGAAAGGCAGCCGCTTCGCCAACACCAATGGCTGGCCCGATCCGAACGAATATGTCACGGCGCGCGATCTCGCCATGATCGCCGAAGCGACGGTGCGCGATTTCCCCGATCTCTATCGCCGTTTCTATGGCAAGCCGAGCTTCACCTGGGGCAAGACGCTGGGCAGCGGTGCCGATATCACCCAGGGCAACCGCAACCCGCTGCTCGGCAAGATCGCCGGTGCCGATGGCCTGAAGACCGGCCATACCGAGGAAGCCGGCTATGGCTTCACCGGATCGGCGGTGCAGAATGGTCGCCGGCTGGTGATGGTCGTCGCCGGGCTGCCGTCGTGGAACGCCCGCGTCGCTTCGTCGGTCGATTTCATGAACTGGGGCTTCAATGCCTGGAGCTCGGTTTCGGTGCTGAAATCCGGCGCCACCGCCGGGCGCGTCGCGGTCGCCAATGGCGCCGAACCGGAAGTCGCTGCGGTAGCGGCGCGCGACCTTGCCGTCTCGATCCCGCGCGGCTTCGCGGCCGAGCGCAAGACTGCGGTGGTGCCGGTCGCCGGCCTCGCCGCGCCGCTGAAAAAGGGCCAGAAGGTCGCCGATCTGGTCGTTACCGTCCCCGGCCTGCCGGCGACGCGACTGCCGCTGGTCGCCGCTGCCGCCGTGGCGGAAGCCGGGCCACTGCTGCGCGCCTGGAACTGGCTGACCGGGCTGCTGGGATAAGGGATGGGTGGCCGCTTCATCAGCTTCGAAGGCGGCGAGGGCAGCGGCAAGTCGACTCAGGCCCGCCTGCTCGCAGAACGGTTGAAGGAACACGGCCTAGACGTTGTCTTGACCCGCGAACCCGGCGGCACCCCGGGCGCCGAAGCGATCCGCGGCCTGCTCGTCACCGGCGCCGAGGACCGCTGGAGCGCGTGGAGCGAGGCCTGTCTCGTCAACGCGGCGCGCGCCGATCATCTGGCGCGGGTCATCCGCCCGGCGCTGGCACGCGGCACCACGGTGATCTGCGATCGCTTCGTCGATTCGACCCGCGCCTATCAGGGCGCCGGCAAGGGCCTTGCCGATGCCGATCTTCTGGCCCTGCACCGGCTGGCCTGCGGCGATATCTGGCCGGACGTGACCATCGTGCTGCACCTCGATCCGGCAACCGGCCTCGCCCGCGCCGGCGCGCGCGGCGGTGCGGAGGCTCGCTTCGAAGGCCATGCCGGCGATTTCCACACGCGGCTGGCGGCCTTTTTCGCCGTCCTGCCGGCACTTGAGCCGGACCGCTGCCACGGCTTCGACGCTACCCAACCCGTCGAAACTCTGGCAAAGGTCATCGATGCGCTTCTCCTCCCCCTTGCGGGAAAAGGCGAGAGACGCGCGCAGGGCGGCCCGGGAGGGGGCGGGGCCGGCAGCACCGGTTCGTTGCCACCAAACTACCCATGATCGGCCATGATGCGGCAGTGGCGGCTTTCCGGGCGAGCTTCGCCGACGGCCGCCCGCACCATGCCTGGCTGCTGACCGGCGCGCAGGGGCTCGGCAAGGCGCTGTTCGCGACCCGTGCCGCGGCCTGGCTGCTCGCCGGCCGGCCCGATGGCGAAGGCTTCGACGGCGCCGCCGGATCGCAGGCGGCGGCGCTGCTGGCGTCGGGCGCTCACCCGGATTTCCGCCGCCTCGAACGCAGCGAAAACGACAAGGGCAATTTGCGCGCCGTCATCACCATCGACGAAGTCCGCGCCCTGCAACCGGTGCTGCAACAGCGGCCGGCGCTTTCGGAATGGCGCGCGGTGATTGTCGACAGTGCCGATGAACTGAACCCCCAGGCGGCCAACGCACTGCTCAAGAACCTCGAGGAACCGCATGAAAAGACACTGTTCCTGCTGGTCAGCCACGCTCCCGGCCGGCTGCTGCCGACGATCCGTTCGCGCTGCCGCAGCTTGCGTTTTGCGCGGCTGACCGACGCGCAAGTCGATCGCATCCTGGCGCGCGAAGCCGACGATCTCGACGACGACGATCGCGCCACGCTGGTCCGTCTGGCCAGTGGCGCCCCCGGCCGGGCGCTGCGTTTTGCCGATAGCGGCATCGCCGCGCTGGAACGCGATCTGCTGACGATGGCGGCATCGTCGGCCGAACAGGCCCCGGCGCGCGCGCTGGCGCTGGCGCGCGGCCTTTCGGGGAAGGCGGCGGCGCCGCGTTACGAAGCGTTTCTGGATCTCGCCCCGGCGCTGATCGCGGCGCAGGCGTCGCGGATGGATGGCCCGCGCCGGGCGCGCGCCATCGCGGCATGGGAAGCCGCCAGCCGCCTTGCCGGCGGCGCGCAACCGCTGTCGCTCGACCCGCATGCCGTGGTCTTCGAAATCGCATCGCTGCTGGCCGCTGCGCGATAGCCGCTGCACGATAGCCGCTCCACTGCACCTTTCCGCTCGGGGACGAGGTCGGTTTCGGCGTGCCTCGCGCCGAGCCGGGTGAGGGGGCCCGCCACCACGAAAGCCCGCCGCCGATTTTCCTACACACGGCTTTCCTGCTACCACCAAGCTGTCACGCTCTTTGAAATCGAAAAAATCGATCACCCGACCTGCCCGGGGCGCGTCCCCACCCTCCGAAAACCCGCCGAAGTGTAAAACATGTAAAATAACCCGGCGCTGTGCCACACCGGCAAGCGACAAAATCGATCACGCCCCCGCCACGGCCCCCCGTTGCACCGGCGCCCATTCTCCCGCATTGCACCGCAGCATGGGCAATCGTTTCTACATCACCACCGCCATCGCCTACCCCAATGGCCGGCCGCACATGGGCCATGCCTATGAAGTCATCGCAACGGATGTCATCGCGCGCTATCGCCGGCTGCGCGGCGATGATGTCCGGTTCCTGACCGGCACCGACGAACACGGCCTGAAAATCGCCCAGGCAGCCCGCGCCGAAAATGTCGATCCGCGAAGCTATGTCGATCGCATGGTGGCGCCGTTCCAGGCGATGGATGCGCAGCTCGGCATCAGCCACGATCGCTTCATCCGCACCACGGACGATGACCACAAGGCGCTGTGCCAGCAATTGTGGCAGCGCATGGCCGACCGCGGCGACCTCTATCTCGATCGCTACGAAGGCTGGTATTCGGTTCGCGACGAAGCCTATTACGACGAAAGCGAACTGCTGGTCGGCAGCGATGCCGCCGGCGCCGCGGTCAAGCTTTCGCCGCAGGGCACGCCCGTTGAATGGACGGTGGAGGAAAGCTGGTTCTTCCGCCTGTCGAACTATACGCAGCCGCTGCTCGATCTCTACGATGCCCAGCCCGAATTCATCCAGCCGGCGAGCCGCCGCAACGAAATGCGTGCCTTTGTGGCGCAGGGCCTGCGCGACCTTTCGATGTCGCGGACCAGTTTCGACTGGGGGGTGCCGGTGCCGGGGTCGCCGGGCCATGTCATGTATGTCTGGGTCGATGCGCTGGCCAATTACCTGACCGGCGCCGGCGGCATCGATGGCGAATGGTGGCCGGCGGATTTGCACGTCGTCGGCAAGGATGTGGTGCGTTTCCACACCGTCTATTGGCCGGCGTTCCTGCTTTCGGCGGGCCTTGCGCTGCCGAAAGCCGTGTTCGGCCATGGCTTCGTTCTCAACCGCGGCGAGAAGATGTCGAAATCGGTCGGCAATGTCGTCGATCCGGCAGCAATGGCGGAAGCCTTCGGAGTCGACCGGCTGCGCTGGTTCCTTTGCCGCGAAGTCGCCTTCGGCGACGACGGCAGCTATTCCGACGAAGCCATCATCGAACGCACCAACGCCGATCTTGCCAACGGCATCGGCAACCTCGCACAGCGCGCGCTGGCGATGGTCGCCAAGGGCCATGGCGGCGTGATGCCGGCGGCCGGCCCGGCCGGCGATGCCGAAACCACGCTGGCGGCGGCACTGGCGGACGGGGAGGCCGACTACCGAACCGCGATGGACGCGCTGGCCATCCACCAAGGGTTGGAGGCGGTGATGCTGATGGTCAGCGCCGCCAACGGCTATTTCGCTGGCCAGGCGCCTTGGACATTGAAGGACGATCTGGCGGCGCAGGCTTCGGTACTGGCGCACGCCCTCGACGCGGCACGCCGGATCGCGCTGCTGGTGCAGCCGGTGATGCCGGAATCTGCGGCACGCCTGCTCGACCAATTGGGGGCCGCCGCCGACGCGCGAGGGCTGGATGGCACAGCGCAACCGGTCACTGCCGGAACGCCACTGCCCGCGCCGCAGGGGGTCTTCCCGCGCTGGGCCCCGCCGGCGTGACGGCACTGCCTTCTTCTCCCCTCCCGCATGCGGGGAACAGCAGACGGCGCGAAGCGCCAGCGGTCGGGGGTGGGCTTCGGCAACAGCCGAACATCCGCCTCGCCACCTCCGCCGACCGCCCGGAACTCGAAACCCTCATGTCTTTGGCAATCAATGACTTGCAAGCGCCTTTTCTCACGCCGAGCCAAGTCGCCGCCAGCGCCACTATGATGGGCCTCGACCAGCAGCTGATCGACGATGGCAGCTATTTCGTCGCCATCCTCGATGGCCGCATCGCCGGCGGTGGCGGCTGGAGCCGGCGCGCGACGCTCTATGGCGGCAGTCGCTCGCCGGGGCGAGACGCCCGGTTGCTCGACCCGGCGACCGAGCCGGCGCGCATCCGTGCCATGTACACCCACCCCGATTTTGTTCGTCGCGGCATCGGCCGGGCGATCCTGGCGGCGTGCGAAGACGCTGCCCGCGCCGCAGGTTTTGCCCGAGCCGAACTGATGGGAACGCTTGCCGGGCAGCCGCTCTACCGCAGCGCCGGCTATGCGGTGCTGGAGGAAATCATCGACGCCAACGGCGCGGCACCGGTGCCGATGGCGCGGATGGGCAAGGCGCTGTAGGGCAGGGCGATGCTCATCGACAGCCATTGCCACCTCAACTACCCCGGCCTCGTCGAGGACGTATCGGGCGTTCTGGCCCGGGCCCGCGCCGCCGGCGTCGGCGGGTTCCTTGGCATATCGACGCGCCGCAACGAATGGGACGCGGTAATCGCCCAGGCCGATGCCGAACCCGATATCTGGGCCAGCATCGGCATTCATCCGCATGAAGCCGACCTGCACCCCGATACCGATGCCGCGACACTGATCGATGCCGCAAACCATGCCCGGGTGATCGGCATCGGCGAAACCGGGCTCGACTATTATTACGACAAGTCCGACCGCGGCCGCCAGCAAGCGAGTTTCCGGGCGCACATCCTCGCTGCCCGCGCCACCGGACTGCCGCTGATCGTCCATACCCGCGACGCTGAAGCCGACACCCTGGCGCTGCTTCGCGAGCCGGGCGAAGGCGTGCTGCGCGGTGTCATCCATTGTTTCACCGCCAGCCAGGACTTTGCCGAACAGGCACTTGGCCTCGGTTTCTACATATCGATCTCGGGCATCGTGACGTTCAAGAACGCTCGCGACCTGCAGGCCAGCGCTGCGACGATCCCGGCCGACCGCCTGCTTGTCGAAACCGATGCGCCGTTCCTCAGCCCCGTGCCGATGCGCGGCCGGCCGTGCGAACCCGGCTTTGTCGCCCATACCGCGCGCTTCCTCGCAAGCCTGCGCGGCGAGAGCGTCGACGCTCTGGCAGCGGCGACGACGGCGAATTTCCGGACCCTGTTCGCAAAGGCGCAGGTGCCGGCGTGAAGGTCACGATATTGGGGTGCGGCACGTCATCGGGCGTGCCGCGCATCGGCGGCGCGGATGGGGCAGGGGATTGGGGGCAATGCGACCCCGCCGAACCGCGCAACCGTCGCCGCCGGGTTTCGCTGCTTGTCGAACATGCCGGCGCCACCATTCTGATCGACACCGGCCCGGACCTTCGCGAACAATTGCTCGCGGCGCGAGCCAGCCGGCTGGACGGGGTTTTCCTGACGCACGACCACGCCGATCACGCCCATGGCATCGACGATCTGCGCCAGGTTTTTCACGCCATGGGAAAGCCGGTCGCCTGCTACGCCAGCGCGGCGACGTGGGCGGTGCTGCGCCGCCGCTTCGATTATGTTTTCGAAGGCACCAGATTCTACCCCGCGACCGCCACGGCGACGATGCTCGAAGGCCCGGTGACTGTCGGCGCGATGACGGTAGCGCCGTTCGCGCAGAACCATGGCAACATCGATACGACCGGCTTTCGCATCGATGCAGGCGGCGCCGCGGTCGCCTATTCGACCGACGTCAAAGCCCTGTATCCGGACAGTTTTCCGGCGCTGGCCGGGCTCGACCTGTGGGTTGTCGACGCCCTGCGGCGCAACCCGCATCCGACACACAGCCACCTCGACCAGACGCTCGGCTGGATCGCCGATCACCGCCCGGCCCGCGCCGTCCTGACTCATATGGACCAATCGATGGACTATCGGACGCTCTGCGCCGAACTGCCCGCCGGCGTCGAACCGGGGCATGACGGCCAGGTCATCGATCTCGGTCAGCCGACACGCAGCAGGGCATAGCCGAGCGCCAGCAGCAGCGACGCCAGCGACGCCAGCCCGACGACCAGCAGGGGCTTCGGCCCGGCTTTCAGGATTTCGCCGAGCGGCGAACGGATCGCCGTCGCCGCAACCGCGACGGCCAGCAGCCAGGTGGCGATATCGGCAGCAGCACCGGCGATGGCAGCGGGAACGACCCCGGTCGAATTGACGCCGGCGACGATGAAGAAACCGGCGACGAACCACGGCACCAGTGCCACCTTGCCGCGTTTGGCATCGGCACCGGCGGGAAAGAGCAGGGCGATTCCGGCCAGCACCGGTGCCAGCAGCGCCACTCGAGCCAGCTTGACGACGATGGCGGTATCGCCGGCGGCCGGTGACCAGCTGTAACCGGCGCCGACCGTCTGGGCGACGTCATGGACCGACGCGCCGAGGAAAAAGCCCGCCTGCGCCTCGGTCAGGCCCACCAACTGGCCGATACCGGGATAGACGACCATGGCAATGCTGCTGGCGGTCGAAATCCCGACCAGCACCAGGGTCAGCGAATGCTGCGGCACCCGGCGCTCGCCGAGCGTCGCGGCCAGCGCCATCGCCGCCGATCCGCCGCAAATGGCGACGGCGCCGCCGGCGAGCACGCCGAACGGCGCCGACAGCCCCAGCGCTCGCGCCGCCGCCCAGCCGGCAGCGATGGTCAGCAACACGGTCGCAACGATCGCCGCCACCGCTTCGGGGCCGATGGCGACAATCTGCGCCAGCGTCACCCGCGCACCGACAAGAACGATCGCCCAGCGCAGCAGTTCGCGCGCGGCAAGGCCAAGGCCGGGAGTCAGCCGCCGGTCGGCGGACAGGAAATTGAGCGCCAGCCCGATCAGCAGCGCCATCAGCGTCAGCGGCGCGCCGTAGCGGTCGGCAAGGCTTGCCGCGGCCAGCGTGGCCAGCACGGCGACGGTCAGCCCGGGCAGATAATCGCGCAGCCGGGCTTTTGGCGTTGCTTCGATATCGCCGAAAAGATCGGCGGCCTGGGGAATGGGGTGGATGGCCATGCCAGGGGCTTAACGAGCCCGGACGGCCCCGCCAAGCGTCGGCAATTATACATAATATATATTATCGATATTATACCCATGACGCCAAGGGGCTCTTACCCCCGTTCGTCGGCCGCCAAAGCGTCGTGCAGCAGGTGCAGCGCCGCAAGGGCAAAGGCCTGCATGTTCGCGAAGCGATCGTCACTGCCGGTCTGCAAAAGCCGCGCCAGGGTGCGCGGCCCGGCAACCGCGATTGCGGCGTGGCCGGCGGGATGGCCGTAGGGATTGCCTGACGGCCCGGCCGCACCGCTTTCGGCGATCGCCCAATCGGCAGAAAAACGGCCCCGCATCGTCTCGGCAACCAGCGCCACATAGGGCTCGGTCGCCGATACCAGCTCGCGAACATCGTCGCGGCTTAGTCCGAGCAGCCGGTGCCGAGCCCGCGGTGTGTAGACAACGCCGCCGCCCAGATAGAACGCCGAAGCTCCCGGCACGGCAAGCAGCGCAGCCGAAATCAGCCCGCCGGCGGCGCTTTCGGCAACCGCCAGCGTCTGCCGCCGCGCCACCAGCGCCATCGCCACCTTCCGTCCCGTTTCCAACAGAATATCCATTGCCATCCCCTGCCCGGCTTTCGCGTGACTCCGTACCCTGCCTGCGGCACACCTGAAACCATGTCGAGCATCGAACGCCTTGTCGCCCTGATGGCCCGGTTGCGCGATCCGGTTTCCGGCTGCCCGTGGGACCTTGCCCAGGATTTCGCTTCGATCGCCCCCTACACGATCGAGGAAGCCTATGAGGTTGCCGACGCCATCGCCCGTGGCGATATGGCCGACCTGAAGGGCGAGCTCGGCGATCTGCTGCTGCAAGTCGTATTCCACGCCCGCATGGCGGAGGAAGCCGGCGATTTCGCTTTCGCCGAAGTCGTCGCCGCGATTTGCGACAAGATGGAACGCCGCCATCCGCACATCTTCGGCGATGCGGTCGCCGCCGATGCCGGCGCAGTCAAGGCCAATTGGGAAGCGATCAAGGCCGCGGAACGCGCCGCCGGTGGCCGCACGCAGGGGCCGCCATCGGCGCTCGCTGGTGTCACCGTCGCGCTGCCGGCGCTGATGCGCGCCGAAAAGCTGCAATCGCGGGCCGCGCGGGTCGGTTTCGACTGGACCGATATCGCCGACGTGCGTGCCAAGGTGCTGGAAGAGCTCGCCGAGCTCGAAACCGCCGAAACGGCCGAACACGGTGCCGAAGAGGCGGGCGACCTGCTGTTCGCGGTCGTCAATCTGCTGCGCCATCATGGGATCGACGCCGAAACAGCACTTCGCGACGGTTGCGACAAGTTCGAACGCCGCTTTCGCGGCATGGAAGCGCTCGCCCCGGACTTCGCCCACCTGCCGCTCGCTGCCAAGGAAGCGCTGTGGCAGCAGGTGAAACGAGCATGAGGCGGAACATCGGCAACGGTGGATCGTTGGTGAAAGGCAATCTTTTCAAGAACGCCCCGCCATGGAAGCAATGACGCCCGGCTTTTGCCCTGTCGAAGCCACCGGCCTTCCCGCAGCGCGATCGGTGCCGATGTCCGAAATCGAGGCGATTTACGACGCCGTACCGATCGGCATCGTGCTGTTCGATGCCGATTTTCGTTTCGTGCGGATCAACGATCGAATGGCACGGACCAACCGCCTGCCCGCGGCCGATCATGTCGGCCGACGCATCGAGGATGTGCTGCCACCGGAGACTTGCGCCGTGTTGCGCGCCATGCAGCCACGACTGCTGGCGGGCGAGGAAATCATCGACGTTGAGCATGAAGGGTTCGATATCGTCACCGGCGAGCAGCGCTATTGGCAGCTTTCCTACCGGCCCTTGTTCGGCGCCGATGGCAATGTCGAGGCTTTCCTTGGCACCGTCCACGACATCACCCGGTTGAAGCAGGCGGAAGAACAGCTTCGCGGCAACAACCAGACGTATCGCAGGCTGATCGAAACCAATCCGTTCGGAGTATACCTTCTCGACAGCGATCTGCGATTTATCACTGCCAGCGACGGCGCCATGCGGGTCTTTGCGGATTTTCAGCCGCTCGTCGGCCGCGATTTCGAAGCGTTGCATCACCGGATCTGGAACGCCGATTTCGCAACCGAAGTCATCGATCGCTTTCGTCATACCCTGGCGACCGGCGACCCTTACCGAGCATCGAGCACCGAAACCCGCGCCGATATCGGCGTCGTGCAAAGCTATGATTGGCGGCTTCACCGCATCATGCTGCCCGATGGCAGTTTCGGCCTTGTCTGCTATTTCTACGACCTTACCGAGCGCCAGGCCTATGAACAGCGGATCGGCCTGTTGCTGCGCGAGGTCGATCACCGCGCCCGCAATCTGCTGTCGGTGGTAGGCGCCGTGGCGCGGCATACCATCGCTCCCACCCAGCAGGAATTCCAGGTCCGCTTCGATCAGCGCATCCAGGCGCTCGCCGCGGCGCAGGATCTGCTGATCGAATCGAAATGGACCAATGTGCCGATCGATCCGCTGATCCGCGCGCATCTTGCTCATCTCGACGACATTCTGGACACGCGCATCCGCCTCGCCGGGCCCGATTTGCGGGTCAATCCGCGCGCCGCGCAAGCGCTCGGCATGGCGATGCACGAACTGGCGACCAACGCGGTCAAATATGGTGCACTGTCGAACGACGCCGGTGTCGTCGATGTGCGCTGGACGATCGATGCGGAAACCTTTGCCATTGCCTGGCACGAAAGCGGTGGGCCGCCGGTGGCACCGCCGCAGCATCGCGGCTTCGGTTCGACCGTCGTCGGCGCGATGGTTCGCTCGGCGCTTGGCGGCAGTGTCGACCACGATTTCCGCGGCGATGGCTTGCACTGGCAGTCGCGGGCGCCGGCCGATCGGCTGATTGTCGAGGCGATTGCCAACGAAGCGATCGACCCTGCGGGTTCCGGCCGGAGCGCCTGAGGGTCTGTCGGTCTGACGGTCCGACGGTCGGGCGCGCGGAACTTGGGCGAACCGCTACAGCGAGCCGAACCGCGCGTGATCGGCATCGCTCAGCCGGACCTGCAGCGCCAGGCCGTGGTCATCTGCATCGCGCGCGATGACTTCGCCATGTTCGTGCAGCCATGCCAGCCGGCGGCCGTCGCCGGCGGAAAGTCGGATGCTGTAGATGCGCGATCCGCCGCGCAGCATTTCGGCCATGCGCTGGCGAAGTTCGCCAACGCCCTGCCCGTCCAGCGCCGAAGCGGCCACCGTCATCTCGTCGCCGCGGCCGATCGCTGCCGCGCGCGCATCGGGATCGAGCGCGTCGATCTTGTTGAGGACGGTCAGCATCGGCGCCGTTTCGGCGATGCCGAGGCTGGCGAGAACGCTCATCACATCGGCGGCCTGGGCATCGCTGTCGGGATGCGCGATGTCGCGGACATGGATGATCAGATCCGCCTCCAGCACTTCTTCCAGCGTGGCGCGGAAGGCAGCGACCAACTGCGTCGGCAGATCGGAAACGAAGCCGACGGTATCGGACAGCACCACCTTGTCGAAGCCCGGCAGCGCGATCGCCCGCATCGTCGGATCGAGCGTCGCGAACAGCAGGTCCTGCGCAAAGACATCGGCGCCGGTCAGCCGGTTGAACAATGTCGACTTGCCGGCATTGGTATAGCCGACCAGCGCCACCACCGGATACGGCGCCTTCTGGCGCTGGCGACGATGCAGGCCGCGGGTGCGGCGCACTTCCTCCAGTTCCTTCTTCAGCCGGCTGATGCGGTCGCGGATCAGGCGGCGATCGGTTTCGATCTGCGATTCACCCGGCCCGCCCAGGAAGCCGAAGCCGCCGCGCTGGCGTTCGAGGTGGGTCCATGACCGCACCAGCCGGCTCGCCTGATATTGCAAATGCGCCAGTTCGACCTGCAACGTGCCTTCGCGCGTCGAGGCGCGTTCGCCGAAGATTTCGAGAATCAGCCCGGTCCGGTCGATGACCTTGGCTTTCAGTTGCTTTTCGAGGTTGCGCTGCTGGATCGGGCTGACGATGCCATCGATGACCACCAGTTCGGCATCGTGCGCCGCGGCGGTGGCGGCGATGCGTTCGATCTGGCCCTTGCCGAACAGGCTGGAGGCGCTGACGCTGCGCAGCCGGATGGCTTCCTGATGGACGACATCGAGGGCGATGGCGCGGGCCAGGCCGGCGGCTTCGGCCAGCCGCGCTTCGGGCGCCCGCAAGGATTTTTCCTGCGTCTGGTCGCGGATCGGCAGCACGACGAGCGCCGGCGAACCGAACCGGATGCCGCGGCCGGCATCCCAGCCCCCGCCGCTGGTGTTGCCGTTGGAACTGCCGGCTTCAGTGGCCGGCGCTGCATCCCCGGCATGGCTGTCGATCGTCAATCGGCGTCGCTCTCTTCCAGCTTTTCGGCATCGAACAGTTGCACCGGCTGCACTGGCATCACCGTCGAAATGGCGTGTTTGTAGACCAGCTGGCTATGGCCATCGCGGCGCAGCAGCACCGAAAAATTATCGAACCAGGTGATCATGCCCTGCAATTTGACACCATTGACGAGGAACATCGTCACCGGGGTCTTGGTCTTGCGGACGGTGTTCAGGAAGACGTCCTGAAGGTTGTTTGCCTTGTCGGCCATGGGGTCTGCCTCGGTTGTCCGATCTTGTTGCGAAGGGCGGTGGCCCCCCTTTCGCCTCGTTGCCCGGCGCCAGCTGCAGCCGGGGACCCCTGCCGCTCCCGATAGCTAGTGTGCTGCAGCGCGATTCTCAATGGCCGGTGGATGCGGCGGTTGGACAACGGCCGGCCTTCGTTCATGCTTTGGGGTCAGCGTCAACCGGCCTCGTGGCTCAGCCGGCTTCTTCCACGTCGCCTTCGCCGCCGCTGTCGCCCAGCCCCAGTGCCTTCAGCTTGCGATGCAGCGCCGATCGCTCCATCCCGATGAAAGCCGCCGTTTTGGATATGTTTCCCGAAAAGCGCCGGATCTGGGCGCGCAGATACTCGCGCTCGAAAGCTTCGCGCGCTTCTCGCAGCGGCGTCCCCATGATCGATCGCACCGCCTGCGCCGGTACCAGTCGCGCCGGTTCGGCGGTGATTTCCGATGGCAGCATGTCGATGTCGATCCGGTCCATGCCTTCGGCCGGCGCGAGGATCAGCGTGCGTTCGACGACATTGCGCAACTGACGGACATTGCCCGGCCAATCATAGGTCTGCAAAGCCGCCACCGCATCCTCGGTCAGCGTCGGCGGCGAAACCCGCCGCTCGGCGGAATAGCGCGCCAGGAAATATTGGACGAGCTCGCCGACATCTTCGCGGCGTTCCGAAAGCGCCGGCAGCCGCACCGGCACGACGTTGAGGCGGTAATAAAGATCCTCGCGGAAGCGCCCGCCGGCGATTTCGGCGACCAGATCGCGCGACGTGGCGCTGATGACGCGCACATCGACGCGTACCCAGCGCGAGCCGCCGGCGCGCTGGAAAATCTGCTCTGTCAGCACCCGCAGGATCTTGGCCTGGGTCGGCAGCGGCATGTCGGCGACATCATCGAGGAACAAGGTGCCGCCATGCGCCTGTTCGAGCAGGCCGGACCGGACGAGATGGCCCCCCTCCTCCGCGCCGAACAGCGCTTCCTCGACATGGTCGGGAGTCATCCGCGCTGCCGAAACGACGACGAACGGCGCTCCGGCGCGCGGGCTCCACTGGTGCAGCAACCGTGCCGCGACTTCCTTGCCCGAACCGGCCGGGCCGGAGATCAGCACCCGGCTGCCGGTGGCGGCGACGCGCTTCAGCGTGGCGCGCACCGCGTTGATCTGCGGCGACGATCCGGTCAGTTCGGTATCGAAGCCGACACGTTCCTTCAGCGCTTCATATTCGCGCTTCAGTCGTTCGGTTTCGGTGGCGCGGCGCACCACCAGCAGCAATTGTTCGGCCTGGAACGGTTTTTCGATGAAATCATAGGCACCGCGCTTGATCGCGGCGACGGCGGTTTCGATGTTGCCGTGGCCCGAAATGACGATCACCGGCAGCGTCGGCTCGCGCCGCTTGATCTCGTCGAGCAATTCGATGCCATCGAGGCGCGAACCCTGCAGCCAGACATCGAGCACCACCAGCGACGGCCGCCGTTCGGCCAGCGCCGCCAGCGCGCCGTCGCTGTCGCCGGCGGTGCGGGTGCCATAGCCTTCATCGCCCAGCACGCCGGCGACAAGCTCGCGAATATCGGCTTCATCGTCGACAACCAGAATATCGAGCGCCATCAGCCAGTCATCCTTAGCGGGGCCGGGCTGTCGCCGGCTTCGGGAAACGGAATGGCGACGACCGCGAGGCCGCGGCCGAGGCGCATCCGAGCCATCGCACCGCCGCCCGGGGCATCACCGAGTTCGAGGCTGCCGCCATGGTCCTCGACGATCTTCTTGACGATGGCGAGGCCGAGCCCGGTGCCGCGAGCACGCGTCGTCACATAGGGCTCGGTCAAGCGCTCGCGACCTTCGGTGGGCAGGCCGCAGCCATTGTCGGTAACCGTCACCGCCACGGCTTCCGCGCCGTCGTCGATGGTGACGGTGACAACGCCGGGCGCTGCCTCCAGCCCCGCAGCGGCATCGCGGTCGATGCGAGCGCAGACGGCCTCGGCAGCATTCTTGACGACATTGGTCAGCGCGCGGCCAAGCTGCTGGCGATCGCAAACCAGCGGCTCGGCGCTGCCTTCGACCCGAAAATCGATTGCCGGATAGGCGACATCCTGCAGCACCAGCGCCTGGGCGACGATGTGATCGAGGCTTTCGGCGGCAAACACCGGCCGCGGCAACCGGGCGAAATCCGAAAATTCGTCGACCATGCGGCGCAGGTCGCCGACCTGGCGAACGATGGTGCCGGTGAGCGTCGCGAAGGTGGCTGCGTCTTCGGTCACCTGGCGGCCGAACTTGCGCTGCAGCCTCTCGGCAGCGAGGCTGATCGGAGTCAGCGGGTTCTTGATCTCGTGCGCGATCCGCCGCGCCACATCGGCCCAGGCGGCGCGGCGCTGGTCGGCAAGCTGCGCCGTGATGTCGTCGAAGGTCAGCACATAGCCGCCCTCCCTGCCCTCCCCGCCGGCGCCGGCGATGCGCACCGAAAGCGTCTGGGTTTCGGGGCCGCGGACGATGCGGACCTGGCCCGAGGCATCGCCGCGCGCGGCTGCCTCATCCAGCAGCGCCGCCAGTGCGGGAACGGCGGTCTTGAGCGAGGCCCCGACCAGATCGGCCTCGGCACTTTGCAGCAGAAGCGCCGCCGAAGCGTTGGCGGCGCGGATGCTGCCATCGCCGGCGATCGACAGCACGCCTGCCGACACGCCCGACAGTACCGCTTCGGTAAACTGGCGGCGGCTGTCGAGCTGGGCGTTGGCTCCGATCAACGCCGCCTGCTGCGCCTTCAGTTGCCCGGTCATCCGGTTGAAAGCGCGGGTGAGCATGCCGATTTCGTCGACGCCGCCGTCCCGCTGCGGCACCCGCACATCAAGGTCGCCATCGCCGACGCGCTGCGCTGCCTGCGCCAGCCGGGCCACCGGCGCCACCATGCGGTTGGCCAGTGCCAGTGCGAACCAGATCGCCACCGCCAGCGTGATCAGCGAGACCGCCATCAGCACCAGGTTGAAACGCAACTGCATCACCCGCGACCGTTCGATCAGCGATCGATATTCATCGAGCGCACCCGCCGCTCGCGCCGCCCGCGCCAGCACGGCCGGATCGACCTTGCGACTGACATAGAGGAAGCGGCCATCGGCCATCGCCAGCACCGCCTCGATCCGGTCCTGCCCGCGCGCTGCGACATTGGCTGCGCCCTGCTGCGTGCCGACGGCGGCGCCATCGGCGGTCTTCGGCGCCGCGCCGGTGCGGGCGCGCCCGATATCGATCGCTGCCAGCCTGCCGGCGAGATCGGCCGGGGCGATGCCGCTGACCGCCAGCGCCGTGCGGCGGCCGCGCGGATCGCGCGTGAAGACCATCGCTTCGGAAAGGTTGCGCGCCGCCACCTGGAACTGCAGGCCGCGCGCGAACAGCGCCGTGCCGGCGCCGAAATCGCGCGAATAATTGGTGATATCGCTCGACATCGCAACGATATCGTCGGCAACGCGCTGCCGGTTTTCCTCGACATAGGCCTGCGCCACCTGG
The DNA here is from genome assembly GCA_038210855.1 of Sphingomonadales bacterium. Classification (GTDB taxonomy): domain Bacteria; phylum Pseudomonadota; class Alphaproteobacteria; order Sphingomonadales; family Sphingomonadaceae; genus Sandarakinorhabdus. Next base: position 19,940 of record JBBQWE010000014.1, read on the forward strand.
TTCGACCCATCGAGGATGGTCTTCACCCGGTCCGAAAACCAGAATTGCACGCCGAACTGGAACAATAGCGAAGCGAAAATCACCACCAGCAGGGTCGGCACCGCAGCGATGCCGGCGAACAGCGCCACCAGCCGAACGTGCATGTGCGCCCCGGCAAGGCCGCGGCGACGATTGGCAAGCAGGATGGCGACGCGCCGCGCGATCAGCACCACCAGCGTCATCAGCGGCAGCAGATTGGCGACCACGAGCGCGGTGACCATTTCCGGGGCAACGCCGCTCGCCGGCACCGACTGGCCGGTGAGCAGTGCATAGCTCGACCAGCCGAGCACCAGTGTCAGCAGCACCGCCCCGATTTCGAGCCGCGGATAAAGGTCGGATCGGCTCGCCCAGCGCCGGACGCCGCGGCGGAAGCGTCGCCAGCGCCGTGCCAGCGGTCGCAGCCCCGGCGACAGCAGCACCAGCGGTTCGGGCCGAGGAATGGTTGCCGACATCAGAACACTATAGCCGAACTTAGTGGCGCGGGAAACACAGTTGCGTGGCTTGCGGGCGACAGCGGTCGCGTTCGCCGCAGCCGGCGGGGCTCAGCGGCGGACAGCACCGACATCGATGGCGAGATCGTCGAGCTTCTTGCGCAGCGTGTTGCGGTTGATCCCGAGCAGCTTGGCGGCCTTCAGCTGGTTGCCGCCGGTGGCATCGAGGCAGGCGAGGATCAGCGGCCGTTCGACTTCGGCAAGCAACCGATCATAAACGCCATCAGGCGGCAACACGCTGCCAAAGCTGCTGAAATAACGGCCGATATGTTCGGCGGCCGCTGCCCCCAGCGTATCGGGGGCCGCCGCCGGCGGCACCGCCGATCGGGCCGGCTGGCCCAGCACGGCATCGACAGCCGCAGCGCCGATGACATCGCCGCGTTCGAGCACCGCCAGCCGCCGCATCAGGTTTTCCAATTCGCGGACATTGCCGGGCCAGTTGTGCGCCGCCAGCGCCGCCAGCGCGCCGGCGTCGAGCGACTTGCGCGGCAGGCCCTCGGCAGCGGCGCGATCGAGGAAATGCCGCGCCAGCACCGGCACATCCTCGGCCCGGGCCCGCAGTGGCGGCAGGCTGAGCGGCACGACATCGAGGCGGTAGTAGAGATCCTCGCGGAAACGCCCGGCCTCGGTCAGCGTGCGCAGATCCTGGTTGGTCGCCGAAACGATGCGGACATCGGCGCGCTGCGACCGGGCGCCGCCGACGGTGGTGAACTCGCCGCTCTGCAACACGCGCAGCAGGCGGGTTTGCGCCTCCAGCGGCATGTCGCCGATTTCGTCGAGGAACAGCGTGCCGCCCTGCGCCTGTTCGAACTTGCCGGCAGTACGCGCCGCGGCGCCGGTGAAGGCACCGCGTTCGTGGCCGAACAATTCGCTTTCGATCAGTTCGCGCGGGATCGCCGCCATGTTGAGCGCGACGAACGGCCGCCGGCTACGCGGACCAAGGTCGTGAATGGCGCGCGCCACCAGTTCCTTGCCGGTGCCGCTTTCGCCAAGGATCATCACGGTCAGGTCGTTCGGCACGACGCGGGCGATGATGCGATAGACTTCCTGCATCGCTGCCGACCGGCCGATCAGCGCCGAATCATCGCCCAGTTCCGGTGCCTCGATCTCCCCGCCATCGGCCAGCGCCGCCGCCACCGCCCGAACCAGTTCATCGAGATCGAACGGCTTGGGCAGATAATCGAACGCGCCCTGTTCGGTGGCACGAACCGCTGTCGACAGGGTATTTTGCGCCGAAATCACGATGATGCGCAGCCCCGGCCGCAGCGCCAGCAGCTTGGGCACGGTCTCCAGCCCGTCGCCATCGGGCAGGATGACATCGCTGACCACGACATCGCCCTGGCCGGCTGCCACCAGCTTGATGAGGCCGGCGGCGGTATCGGTCAGCTTGACCTGGTAGCCGGCGCGGGTAAGTGCCTGGCGGACGACGGTTCGGATGGCGGCATCGTCATCGGCGACGATCACGGTTGCACTCATGGTTTGCCCCCCCGGCCCGAACGCGTTTCGCGAGTCACCGGCAGCAGCACCCGGAACACCGTCTCGCCCGGATCGCCGATACGTTCATATTCGACCAGCCCGCCGTGGTCGGCAACGATCTTGGCCACCAGCGCCAGCCCGAGGCCCGATCCGCCACGCTTGCTGGTCACGAACGGTTCGAACACATGATCGCCGAGGTCGGTGGGCACACCGGGGCCGTTGTCGATGATGCGGACTTCCAGCGGCAGCGATACCGGCGCGCCGTCGCCGCTGGCGCGCACCTTCAGGCCCGGCCGGAACGCCGTGGTGATCCTGATCTTGCCATTGCGGCCAGTGGCTTCGGCGGCGTTCTTCAGAAGATTCAGGAACACCTGCACCAGGGCATCGCGATTGGCGGCGACCAGCGGCAGCGACGGATCATAGCGTTCCTGCAGGATGATGCCGTTCGCGAAACCCTGTTCGGCGACCCGGCGGACATGGCCGAGGATTTCGTGGATATTTTCCGGCCGCAACGACAGCGGCCGCGTATCGGTGAAGCTTTCCATGCGATCGACCAGCTTGGCGATGCGATCGACTTCGGCAACGATCAGGTCGGTCAGTTCGCGGCCCTCGACGTTCTGGCTGGCGCTGAGCAGTTGCGCCGCGCCGCGGATGCCCGAAAGCGGGTTCTTGATCTCGTGCGCCAGCATGGCGGCGACGCCCACCGCCGATCGCGCCGCCCCCTGCTGCACGGCGTGCCGATCGACGAGCGTCGCCACCGACCGCGTCTGGAACGCGACCGTCAGCCATTCCGGCGCCTCTCCGACGGGCGACACCAGCACATCGGCGCGAACGTGGCGGCCACCGGGAAAATCGAGGGTCAGGTCGAAGGCAGCGCAGCTGCCGCCTTCGCGGCGAGCCCGGCCGACAAGAGCCTCGACAATGCTGGATGCGCCGAAAGCCGCGCTCCAGCCGCGCTCGCGAAGGGCTTGCTGGCTGGCGTTGAGGAAGTTTTCGGCAGCAAGGTTGACCTGCACCGGCGTGTTGTCGGGCGCTACCAGCACTGCCGGGACGGCCAGCCCGGCCAGAAGCTCGGCAGCGCCGGCCATCAGGCAGCGAGCGCGGCGGAATCGGCAGCCGGGAGCGCCTGCAGGCGATCGTAGAAGCGATCGATCATGTCGAGCACCGTCGCCGGATCGGCGATCTGGTTGACCGCGTTGCGGAATTGCGCGCTGTCGTGCAGCCCGCGCGTGTACCAGCCGAGGTGCTTGCGAGCCAGATTGACCCCGGTCAGATCGCCGTAAAGCGCCATCATCATCGCATAATGTTCGCGCACCAGCGCGTGCTGCTGCGCCAGCGTCGGGTCGGCCGGCACCGGCCTTTCGGTCAGCGCCGCCATCACCTGGGCGATCAGCCACGGCCGGCCATAGGCACCGCGGCCGATCATCACGCCATCGGCGCCCGATTGCGCCAGCGCGGCGCGAGCGTCCGCGATCGAACAGATATCACCATTTGCAATCACAGGCACTTGCACGGCATTCTTGACGTTGCGAATGAAGGCCCAATCGGCAGAACCCGAATACATCTGGCAGCGCGTGCGGCCGTGGACGGTGATCAGCCGAATGCCCAGGTCGGCGGCGACCCTAGCCAGTTCGGGCGCGTTCAGGCTGGCATGGTCCCAGCCCATCCGCATCTTCAGCGTCACCGGCACCTTTACCGCCTTGACCGTCGCTTCGATCAGGCGGCGGGCAAGGTCGGGCTCGCGCATCAGCGCCGATCCGGCGTGGCCGTTGACGACCTTTTTCACCGGGCAGCCCATGTTGATGTCGATGATCGCGGCGCCCATGCCTTCGTTCAGCTTGGCCGCTTCCGCCATGCGGGCCGGGTCGCAACCGGCGAGCTGCATCGACACCGGCTCTTCGGAGGCATCCCAGGCTGCCTTTTGCAGCGACTGCCGTGTCTCGCGGATCATCGCTTCGGAAGCGATCATCTCGGTCACCGTAAGCCCGGCACCGAAGCGCTTGACCAGCACGCGGAACGGCCGATCGGTAACGCCGGTCATCGGCGCCAGGATGACCGGCGTATCGATGGTGACCGGACCGATTTGCAGGGGTTGCAACAAGCGAAATGCCTCGAAAACAGGCACGAGCTGTATCGGTTTCGGCGGCGAGCGGCAACTGCGCCCGCTTCTCCTCCCCTCCCGCATGCGGGAGGGGAGAAGGTTTTTGCGCGCCGGCGGCCGACCGCCTATCCAGCCGCGATGACCCGCACTCACGCCATCATCGTCGCAGCCGGCAAGGGCGTCCGCGCCGGCGGCGGCATCCCCAAGCAATATCGCAGCGTCGGCGGAATCCCCCTGCTGCGCCACGCCGTGTTGGCACTGCAGGCGCACCCCGGCATCGACGGCATCACCATCGTCTTCAACCCGGATGATCGCGCGCTTCACGACACCGCCGTCGGCGGACTGGCCCTGCGCGAACCCGTCGCCGGCGGCTCGACGCGGCAGGAATCGGCCTTGCTCGGCCTCGACGCTCTCGCCGGTGATCCGCCCGACCTCGTCCTCGTCCATGATGCGGCCCGTGCTTTCGTGCCGCTATCGCTGCTCGATGCGCTGCTGGCGGCGTTCGACGATGCGGCCAACGATGGCGCCTGCCCGGCCCTGCCGGTTACCGATTCGCTGCGACGTGGCGCCGGGCATTTCGACGGCGCTGTCGATCGCGACGGCTTGTGGCGGGTGCAGACGCCCCAGGCTTTCCGTTATCCGGCGCTGCTCGCCGCGCACCGCGCCGCTGGCCCGGGCGCCACCGACGAGGTCGGCATCGCGCTTGCCGCCGGGCTGCGTATCGCCATCACGCCGGGCGATGAACGCGCTTTCAAGGTGACGGAGCCTGCGGATTTCGCCAAGGCAGCGGCGATGATTGCTCCCGCGACTGCCTCACCCATGATCTCTCGCGCTGCTTCCGGCTTCGATGTCCATCGTTTCGGGCCCGGCGACCATGTCTGGCTGTGCGGCGTCAAGGTGCCGCACGATGCCGGGCTGATCGGCCACAGCGACGCCGATGCCGGGCTGCACGCGCTTACCGACGCCATCCTCGGCTGCATCGCCGCCGGCGATATCGGCGATCATTTCCCGCCGACCGATCCGCAGTGGCGCGGCGCCGCGTCCGATCGCTTCCTCGCCCATGCCGCCGGGCTGGTGGCAGCGCGCGGCGGCATCATCGATCATGTCGATGTGACGCTGATCTGCGAACGGCCGAAGGTCGGCCCGCACCGCGAGGCGATGCGCGCCCGCATCGCGGCCATCCTCGGGCTGGCGCTGGCCCAGGTCAGCGTCAAGGCGACGACGACCGAAAGCCTCGGCTTCACCGGCCGCCGCGAGGGGATCGCGGCGCAGGCGATGGCGAGCGTCAGGCTTCCGTCCCCGCCAGCGCTGGCGTAAGGCGCTGCGATGGACCCCGAACTGATCGAAGCCGCCGCGCGCGTGCTTGCTGCCAATCGCGCCATCGGGCGACGGATTGCCCTTGTCGAAAGCTGCACCGGCGGGCTTGTCGCGGCGGCGCTGACCGAAGTGCCGGGATCGTCCGACGTGTTCGAACGCGGCTTTGTCACCTATTCGAACGACGCCAAGCTGGAAGCAGTCGGCGTCAACCGCGACATCCTCGAAACCTTCGGCGCCGTGTCGATCGCGGTGGCCTGGGCGATGGCGCAAGGCGGCCTGCATCATTCGCACGCCGACATCGCCGTGGCGATCACCGGCGTTGCCGGGCCGGGCGGCGGCAGCCTGAAAAAGCCTGTCGGCACCGTGGTGTTCGCGCGCGCCACCAAGGATGGCGACCCCGATGTGGTTGCCGCCGATGTCCGCCAGTTCGGCGACCTCGGCCGCGCCGAAATCCGTCGTCAGGCGGCGTTGGTGGCGCTCGAGCTGCTGATGCCGGAAGCCGGCGCCGCGATCGTGCCGCCGGCCGACGAATAGATCACCGCGGCGCGCGCTTCGAAGGCAGCGACCATCCGCTTGAAAGCCTCGCCGAAGAACATGCCGGCAAGGCGATCGAACCTCCGTGACTTGAATTCGAAATCGACGGTGAAATCGACCGCGCAGCCACCCGCATGCGGCTTGAACAGCCATTCGTTGCGCAGATATTTCAACGGCCCGTCGATATATTCCACCCGGATCGACCCCGGCCGATCGAGCGTCACCCGGCTGGTGAAGCGTTCGCGCACCATCTTGAACCCGACGATCATGTCGGCCGTCACCAGCGTGCCGGTCCGCTCGCGGATGCGCATCGCCTGCACCCAGGGCAGGAATTCGGGGTAGCGGCCGATATCGGCGACCAGGTCGAACACCTGTTCGGGCGTGTGGGGCAGAACCCGGGTTTCGGCGTGGCGAGGCATCAGGCGGCGCTGCCCCGCGCGACACGGCGCTTGGCCTGCATTTCGGCAAAGGCATCAGCGGCGTGGTAGGAGGATCGCGTCAAAGGCGTCGCCGCCACCTGCAGGAAGCCCTTCGATCGAGCGACGGCGGCGTAGGCGCCGAAAGTCGCCGGGGTCACGAATTCGTGCACCTTGGCGTGGCGCGGCGTCGGTTGCAGATATTGGCCGACGGTCAGGAAATCGACCCCGGCCGAGCGCATGTCGTCGAACACCTGGTGCATTTCCGGCGATGTCTCGCCCAGCCCGACCATCAGCCCCGATTTGGTGAAGATTTCGGGGCCGAGCTGCTTGACCCGATCGAGCAGCCGCAGCGAGTGATAGTAGCGCGCTCCCGGCCGGATCGTCGGGTACAGCCGCGGCACCGTTTCCAGATTGTGGTTGTACACGTCGGGCCCGGCTTCGACGATCATCGCCACGGCACGGTCGGCCTTGTTGCGGAAATCCGGAGTCAGGATCTCGATTGTCATCTCCGGCGCGGCGCGGCGCAGCTCGGCGATGACTCGAACGAACTGCCCGGCGCCGCCATCGGCAAGGTCGTCGCGATCGACGGAAGTAATGACGATATGCTTCAGCCCGAGCGCGGCCGCTGCCTCGGCGACATGCGCCGGTTCCTGCGCGTCGACCGGCCCCGGCATGCCGGTCTTGACATTGCAGAAGGCGCAGGCGCGCGTGCAGGTATCGCCGAGGATCATCACGGTGGCGTGCTTCTGCGTCCAGCATTCGCCGATATTGGGGCAGGCCGCTTCCTCGCAGACGGTGTTGAGCTTCAGCCGCCGCATCAGCGCGCGGGTTTCCGAAACGCCGGCCGAAGTCGGCGCACGCACGCGCAGCCAGTCGGGCTTGCGGGCCAGGGGGGTGGCGGGGGCGGCGTTGTTCATGGCAGTGCAGATAGCGGTTGCATCACCGGCTGCCAATGCAGGGCCACGCTATGTCGCATCACGGGTGACGCGCGGCGCGGCGCCTGCTATTTGCAAGTCTATGCCTGAACTCCGCGCTCTTCTCGATGGTTATCGCCGCTTCCGTGCCGGCCCCTATATGGAGCAGCGGGCGCGCTACGACACGCTCGCCGAAGGCCAGGCGCCCGGCGTGATGATCATTGCCTGTTCGGACAGCCGGGTCGATCCGACGACGGTGTTCGATGTCGGCCCCGGCCAGGCCTTCGTGCTGCGCAATGTCGCCAATCTGGTGCCGCCGCACGATCCCGATGGCCATCTGCACGGGGTGTCGGCAGCCATCGAATTCGCCGTCACCCAGTTGAAGGTCCATCACGTCGTGGTGTTCGGCCATGGCCGCTGCGGCGGCGTCAAGGCTTCGCTGGAGGGCACCTTCGATGGCCTTGGCGAAGGCGCGGGCGGCTTCATCGGCCAGTGGGTGAAGATGATCGGCCCGGCGCGCGACCGCATCCGCAAGGCCGGCGAGCTTTCGCCCGATCTCGATCTTGTCCATGCCCTCGAACTCGAGGCGATCCGGTTGTCGCTGGACAATCTGCGCACCTTTCCCTTCGTTGTCGAAGCGGAAGCCGCGGGCACGCTGCAATTGCAGGGCGCGCATTTCGATATCGCCGATGGCCGGCTGCTGCTGCTCGATCATTCCACCGGACGCTTTGCCGCAGTGCCGGTGAAGCAGCCCGACGCACCGATCGGCTGACCGCTGCTGGCCGCGATGCGCTTGCTCCGCCGCGAATTTCTTGGGCGCGGCATCGCGCTTGCTACCGCGCCTGCGCTCGCACAGGTGCCTGCGCCGGCGCGCCGGCCTGCGTTCGACCTTGCCGCCGCCGTCGCATCGACGGAGGCTGCCACCGGCGGCCGCATCGGTCTGGCCGTCGATGATCTCGCCGCCGGTCGCTGTTTCCGTCATCGCGGTGACGAGCGTTTCCCGATGGCCAGCACTTTCAAGGCGCTGCTGGTTGCCGCCGTCCTGCAGCGCATCGATCGGGGCCGCGACCGCCTCGACCGCCTCGACCGGGCGATCGCCATCACGGCGGCGGATATCCTGCCCAATTCGCCGGTGTCGCAAACGCATGTCGGCGCCACCGCCAGCGTCGCCGAATTGTGCGAAGCGGCGATGATCCATAGCGACAATGCCGCTGCCAATCTGCTGCTGCCCGCCGTCGGCGGCCCGGCCGGGCTGACTGCCTGGCTGCGGCGCAGCGGCGATGCGTTCACCCGCCTCGATCGGATCGAACCGATGATGAGCGAGGGCACACCCGGCGACCCGCGCGATACCACGACGCCCGCAGCGATGGCCGCCACCCTGCGGCGCCTGCTGACCGGAGCGGTTCTAAGCCCGGCGAGCCGCGATCGGCTGGTCGGCTGGTCGGCTGGCTGCTCGCCAACACCACCGGCGATACCAGGCTGCGTGCCGGCCTGCCGAAGGGCTGGCGCGTCGGCGACAAGGCCGGCACCGGCGGCCATGGCAGCGTCAACGCTGTCGCCATCATCTGGCCTGACACGCCGGGCCGCGCCGGCGGGGCCCCGCTGATCATCGCCAGCTTCTTCACCGGCGGCACGGCGCCGGCGGAACGGCTGTACGTGGCCCATGCCGATCTTGCCCGCGCCATCGCCGTGGCGGTGACGACCCGCAGTTGAGGGTCAGGGCTGTGGCGGCGGTGCCGGCGCCGGTTCTGCCGGCACGGCCGCCGGCTCCCGCGCCGGCGGCGGCGTGGCTTCGGCCGGCGGGAAGATCCCCGCCAGCGCGTGATCGAGGCTCTGGCAGATGACGATGGCGATAGCCTGGGTGATGCCCTTCACCTTGTCGATATTTTCGGGCGCCGATTTCGCGCCGATCTTCAGATAGATGCCGTGTTCGACCGCCTTGCTGATCGTCGCAGCGCCCGCGGCAGGGGTGAAATCCAGCGTCGGCGCATAGCCGTCCCGCACCACCGTGCCGGCCAGGCCCAGCGTCAGGCCGGTGACGAAGCCCTTCCCCGCCGTACCTTTCTGAACGATGTTGTTCATCGTCACCGTCAATGTCGCGCCGCCCGCTGCGGCGGTCTCGCTTGCCACGCTGAACAGCCCGCTGGCTTCGATCGCCTTGGTGATGACCGGCGTCACATATCTGGTGGCGCGGCCATTGTCCTTGCCGTCGGTCTGGAACGCGATCAGCAATTGCACTGGCGCCGGCGCCGCCACCCGGGCCCTTCGCTCCGGCGGCACCTCGCCCGGACTGCGCTCGACATAGACTGCCGCCATCGCCGGCATGGCGACGGCAGTCGCAAGCAGCAGAAAAGCCAGCCAGCGCCGAAAGTGCCAGGCCATTGTTTCGATCCCCCGACTGTTCGGGCCGGCCGTAGCGCGCCGTCGCTGGGCGTGGCACGATCTGCCCGGTACCACTCGCACCAGCCACGGGGCCGCTCGGCCCGGCAACGCCGGGATCGCGCTTCCGCAACTCTTCCGGTCCGCGCCGCGACAGGTCCGGATCGGTTCCGACCATGGCGCTTGTACAGGTCGGCAACCCTTCGGGGCGTCGCTTTGCAGCGCAAGATATGGCAATCGTGCTGGCAAGCGGGAGGAACACATCCGCGTTGCAGCACTGGCGATGTTCATTTCTGGAGCGTTTTGCGTTCCGGGACCGGCCCAGACCGCCGATCCTGAGCAGATCTACACGGCCGCCGGCGCCCTCGCATCGAAGCCGACTGCAACCATTTCCTATGGAACGTCGGAACTGCAGGTCAGCGACTTGCGCCTGCCCGCCGGCAAGGGGCCTTTCCCCGTCGCGGTGGTCGTCCACGGCGGTTGCTGGATGGCAAGCGTCGACAAGCGCCAGGGCATTGCCGCCTTTGCCGACGCGCTGACGGCGCGCGGCTTTGCGACATGGAACATCGAATATCGCCGGGTCGGGGACGCGGGCGGCGGCTTTCCGGGCAGCTTCCAGGACGTTGCCGCCGCCCGTCCGGCGGAATATCGCATCGCCACGCCCCAGGATCATCTGCCGTTCGGCGTCCGGCAATTGTTGGTCAAAGGCGAACTCGGCGACCTGATGGAGCCCCATGTGGCGGCGGCGAAGGCATCGGGCGATGTCGTGATGACGCTGGCGCCCGCGGGGGCGAACCATTTCGATGTGGTGACGGCGGCTTTCGCAAATGGTCGGGCAATGGTCGATTTCATCGCGGACAACGCGCTGCCGCAATGAATGCCGGCAGGGGGCGACGTCTACCGTCCTCGCATCCGGCCCCTGCCCCGCCAACAATCGCTTGACGCCCGGCCGCCCGGCTCTAAGCACGGCGGCGGGCCACGCCGTCCCAACGCGGCGCGCGCTCTCTGTGAGGAGAGAACATGACTGCAAGACCTGACGCGCTTCCGGCGCGACCGCATTTTTCGTCCGGCCCCTGTGCCAAGCGCCCCGGCTGGGCTCCCGAAAGCCTCGATACGCAAGTGCTCGGCCGCTCGCACCGGTCGAAGCTCGGCAAGGCGCGGCTGAAGCTCGCCATCGACCTCACGCGCGAAATCCTGCAGGTGCCGTCCACGCACCGCATCGGCATCGTGCCCGCTTCCGATACCGGCGCCTATGAAATGGCGATGTGGACGCTGCTCGGCGCCCGCCCGGTCACCATGATGGCGTGGGAAAGCTTCGGCGAAGGCTGGGTGACCGACGCGATAAAACAGTTGAAGCTCGATGCCGAAGTCGTCACCGCCCCTTATGGCGAGCTTCCCGACCTGACACGCGTCAACCAGAGCCACGATGTCTGTTTCACCTGGAATGGCACCACATCGGGCGTGCGCGTGCCGAACGGCGAATGGATCCGCGACGACCGCGAGGGCCTGACCCTCGTCGATGCCACCAGTGCGGTATTCGCGCAGGATATCCCCTGGGCGAAGTGCGACGTGCTGACCTACAGCTGGCAGAAGGTGCTGGGCGGCGAAGGCGGCCATGGCGTCCTGATCCTGGGGCCGCGCGCCGTCGAGCGGCTGGAAAGCCATACCCCCGCCTGGCCGCTGCCGAAAATCTTCCGGCTGACGTCGAAAGGCAAGCTGATCGAAGGCATTTTCACCGGGGAGACGATCAACACCCCGTCGATGCTGGCGGTGGAAGATTATATCGACGCGCTGACCTGGGCAAAGCACGGCGGCGGCCTTGTGGAACTGATGGCGCGCGCCGACGCCAATGCCGAAGCGATCGCGCGCTGGGTCGAAGCCAGCCCGCATGTCGCCTATCTGGCGAAGGACCCGGCCACGCGTTCCAATACCAGCGTCTGCCTGACGCTGCCGAACGCATCGGAAGACCAGGTCAAGGCGATCGTTGCTTGCCTCGAAAAGGAAAACGCCGGCTACGACATCGGCGCCTATCGCGATGCCCCCCCGGGCCTGCGCATCTGGTGCGGCGCCACCGTCGATACCGCCGATGTCGAAGCGCTCACCCGCTGGATCGACTGGGCCTATTCCGAAATCGTTGGCGCCTGACCTCATCTCCCCTCCCGCTCGCGGGAGGGGTCGGGGGTGGGCACTTCCCCCCCCAATCCCAAGACCATTCCCACCCCCCGCCCCTCCCGCCAGCGGGAGGGGAGCCGAGGTGTTTCCCAGGCCCCGCGATCTCAATTACGATCAGTAGTCCCCGTAAGCCGCCGCAATCGTCCGGTCCCGCGGCATCCAA
>JBBQWE010000015.1:0-31493 GCA_038210855.1 Sphingomonadales bacterium
CGCTCGCGGGAGGGGTCGGGGGTGGGTAAGAACTTCCCCGTTAGCCAACCGTTTGTCGTGATTGCCTAACCTCGACCGCCTTTGCCGGCGCGAAAGGCCGTTCCCACCCCCGACCCCTTCCGCAAGCGGGAGGGGGGAAAAGTGAAGAATGCCGCATTTCCTCGATCTCGCCACCGCCGGTGCTGCCGGGCTTCGCGCCATCCTCGGCGACGCGCACGCCCGCAAGGCTGCGCGCCGCGACGCTGATGGCCGGGCCTGGCCGAAGGGCCGCGCCGACGCCGACGCACCGCTCGAAGGCCATGTCCTCGCGATGATCTTCGAACGCCCGTCGACGCGCACGCGCTTCAGTTTCGACATGGCGATGCGGCAGCTGGGCGGCAGCGCCATCGTCACCTCGGCCGGCGAATTGCAGCTCGGTCGCGGCGAAAGCATCGCCGATACGGCGCGCGTGCTCGGCCGGCTGGTCGATGCCGTCATGCTGCGCACCGGCAGCCATGCGACGCTGGAGGCGCTCGCTGCCGCTGCGTCCATCCCGGTCATCAACGGCCTGACCGATATCAGCCACCCCTGCCAGGTGCTTGCCGACATCATGACATTCGAGGAACGCAGCGGCCGCGCCGTGGCGGGAAGCAGCTGGGCGTATCTGGGCGATGGCAACAACATGGCCAATTCGCTGATCGAGGCGGCATCGGTGCTGGGGTTCGACCTGCGGCTCGGCGTGCCGCACGGCTATGATCCCGATGGCGCCGTACTTGCCACCGCCGGGGCGCGCGGTGGCAGCATCGATCTGCTCCGCGCGGCGGGCGACGCCGTCGCCGGTGCCGATGTCGTCGTCACCGATACCTGGGTGTCGATGGGCCAGGAACAGGCGCGCGAGAAAATGGCAGCGATGCTGCCGTTCCAGGTCAACGCCGGCCTGATGGCAAGGGCAGCACCGGGCGCGCTGTTCATGCACTGCCTGCCGGCGCACCGCGGTGAGGAAGTCACCGACGACATCATCGATGGCCCCGCCTCCGCTGCCTGGGACGAGGCCGAAAACCGCCTGCATGTTCAGAAATCGATCCTGCTCTGGTGCCTGGGGGCATTGGCGTGATGGCCCCGACGATCGAAGGCGTCGCGCCCGCCGGTGACACCATGCTCGGCTTTGCCGTGCCGGGGCGCGATGTGCGCGGCCGGCTGGTGCGGCTCGACACCGCGCTGGCGGCGATCCTGGCGCCGCACGCCTATCCGCCGCCGCTGGCCGCGCTGCTCGGCGAAGCGCTGGTGGTGACGGCGCTGCTCGGTGCGACGCTGCGCGATGGTGCCGGCGCCGATTCAGGCATCACCTTGCAGGCGCAGGCCGCCGGCCCCGTCGAACTGCTGGTCTGCGACTGGAAGGCCGGGCAGCTGCGCGGCTACCTCGGCGGCGGCCCGGAAACGCCGGCGGGCGATCTGGCGACGATGTTCGGCGAGGGGCATCTGGCGGTGACGCTCGACGCCAGTGCGACGGCGGAACGTTATCAGGGCATCGTGCCACTGGAAGGCGCCGGCATCGCCCAGGCCATCGAGCAATATTTCCGCGTTTCCGAACAATTGCCGACGTTGATCCGGGTGGGGCTGATGCCCGGCCCCGGCGGCGCCATGGTCGCCGGCGGGCTGTTGCTGCAGTATCTGCCGCGCGGCGAGGAAGGCCGCACCCGGCTGTTCGCGGAGGACGAAGGCGGTCCGGAACCGCCGGACTGGCAGCACATGCGCACGCTTGCCGCCACGGTGCGCGACGACGAACTCGCCGATCCGGCGCTGGCGCCCGAGGCGCTGCTGTGGCGGCTGTTCCATGAAGAAGAAGTGCAGCTTTTCCCCGGCCTGGCGCCATCGCGCGGCTGCCGCTGCTCGCCGTCGCATATCGAAGCGGTGCTCAAGCGCTTTCCCGAAGCCGAGCGCGCCGACATGCGCGGCGATGACGGCATGATCGGAGTCGATTGCAAATTCTGCGCGCGAGTGTGGAAGATCGCAGCGTGACAGCCAGCCGGCTGGCCGTCGTCCTGCTCTCCGGAGGGCTCGATTCGACCACGGTTGCAGCGATGGCGCGAGCGCAGGGCTGGCGCTTGCTGGCGCTGACCATCGATTACAACCAGCGCCACCGCATCGAGCTGGCCCATGCCGCGCGAGTGGCCGCAGCGCTCGGCGCGGAACGCCATATCGTGCTGCCGCTCGACCTGCGCGGTTTCGGCGGATCGGCGCTGACCGGCGACACCGCGGTGCCCAAGCATGGCGTGCAGCCCGGCATCCCCGTCACCTATGTGCCGGCGCGCAACACCATCTTCCTGTCGGTGGCGCTGGGCTGGGCCGAGGCCGCCGGCGCGCGCGACCTGTTCATCGGAGTCAATGCGCTCGATTATTCGGGCTATCCCGATTGCCGCCCGGAATTCATCGCCGGCTTCGAAGCCATGGCGAACCTTGCCACCAAGGCCGGCGTCGAGGGCGAGGCGTTCAAGGTCCACACGCCGCTCGCAGCGATGACCAAGGCCGACATCGTCCGCGCTGCCGCCAACGTGGCGGCACCGCTCGAACTGACCTGGAGCTGCTACGACCCGACCGCCGCCAGCCGGCCCTGCGGCGAATGCGACTCCTGCCGGCTGCGGGCCAAGGGCTTTGCCGAAGCCGGCGTCGGCGATCCGGCGTTGTAAACCTCGATCAACCGCGCAGCACGCTGCGCCCGGCGTAGCGTGCCACCATGCCGAGTTCCTCCTCGATGCGGATCAGCTGGTTGTACTTGGCGAGCCGGTCGGACCGCGCCAGCGACCCGGTCTTGATCTGGCCGCAGTTGAGCGCGACCGCGAGATCGGCGATCGTAGCGTCCTCGGTCTCGCCCGAGCGGTGCGACATCACCGTGCGATAACCGCTGCGGTGTGCCAGTTCGACGGCGCCGAGCGTTTCCGTCAGCGTGCCGATCTGGTTGACCTTGACCAGCAGGGCGTTGGCGAGACCGTCCTTGATCCCCTGCCCCAGCCGCACCGAATTGGTGACGAACAGATCATCGCCGACCAGCTGGAGGCGGTGCCCCAGCTTTTCGGTCAGCAGCTTCCATCCGGCCATGTCGTCTTCGGCCATTCCGTCTTCGATGCTGAGGATCGGATAATCATCGGCGAGCGATACATAATAATCCGCCATGGCTTCGGCGGTCAGCGTCAGGCCTTCGCCGGCCAGAACATAATGGCCATCGTGATGGAATTCGGTCGCAGCGGCATCGAGCGCCAGCCAGACATCCTCGCCGGCGGTGAAGCCGGCCTTGTCGATCGCCGCCATGACGAAATCGAGCGCAGCGCGGGCGCCGCCGAGGTTCGGAGCGAAACCGCCTTCGTCCCCCACCGCGGTATTGTGGCCGCCGGCCTTCAACTCGGAACGCAGGGTGTGGAAAATCTCGGCACCCCAGCGCACGGCTTCGGCGATGCTGTCGGCGCCGACCGGCATGACCATGAATTCCTGCAGGTCGATCGGGTTGTCGGCATGGGCGCCGCCATTGATGATATTCATCATCGGCACCGGCAGCACATGCGCGCCGATGCCGCCGACATAGGCGTGCAGCGGCAGGCCGCGCGCGTCGGCCGCGGCCTTGGCGACGGCCAGGCTGACCCCCAGGATGGCATTGGCGCCGAGCCGGCCCTTGTTGGCGGTGCCGTCGAGCTCGATCATTGCGGCGTCGATGGCGGCCTGTTCCTCGGCCTCCATCCCCGACAGCGCGTCGAAGATCTCACCATTCACGGCAGCGACGGCGCGCAGCACGCCCTTGCCGAGGTAGCGCGCCTTGTCGCCATCGCGAAGCTCGACAGCCTCGTGCGCGCCGGTCGAGGCGCCCGACGGCACCGCGGCGCGGCCGGCGGAGCCGTCTTCGAGAACGACATCGACCTCGACCGTTGGATAGCCCCGCGAATCGAGGATTTCGCGAGCGTGGATGTCGATGATGGCGGTCATGGGCGTTCCTGTGCAGCGATCACGGCCGGTGCCGGCTTCGCAACGATATTGCGCTTCGGCCCGGGCGCCGCCATCTATCGGGCAACGGGCGCGACGGCAAATACGGAACAGCCGGCGAGCAGGAACGTTGACGGTGCGCGTGACATTACAGGGAACCCCGACATGGCAACTGCCCCCGACGATTATGTCGACTTCGAAGACGATTTTCTGGCCGCGGAACCTGCATCACCGCGGCGCGCCGGAATTGCCGGCCTGGCGGAAACGAAGCTGCACGGCCTGTTCGAAGACGGCCGGGGCGAACTGGTTCGCAGCCTCGACAGCCTTGTCCACCTCGTCGAGGAACTGGCCGGCCGGACCGGGACCCGCGACGGCAATCCGATCGCCGGCTTTGCCCACCAGGCCGTCGATGCCATTGCCGATATCCGCGACACGCTGCGCGATCGCCCGATCGATGCCCTGATCGACGATGGTCGCGAGGTCGTGCGCCGCCAGCCCGAAATCGCCGTTGGCGTCGCGGTCGCGACCGGTTTTCTGGTTGCCCGGCTGATCAAGGCGAGCCGGTGAACGAACCCGAAATCGTCGCGGCCAGTTCGGGCGCGCGCACCGAGGGCGGTTCGATCGGTGACCTCGTCCGCCGCTTGCTGGAGGATGTCGTCCATCTGCTGCGTACCGAATTCCGCCTTGCGCAGGCCGAGGTTCGTGCCGGTGCGGTCGCGGCGGGCGGCGGCGTTGGGTTGATCGTCGCCGGCGTGCTGTGCCTGACGACGGCGATGATCTGCCTGCTTGCTGCGCTTGTCGCCTGGCTGGCGACATTTCTCGGGTTCCCGGGCGCCGCGCTGGCGGTGGCCGGAATCATGATCGTTCTGGGTGGCGTGCTTGTCGGCATCGGGGTCGGCGCCGTAAGGAAGATCGACCTGGCGCCGCACCGGGCGGTCGCCAACATCCAGCGCAACGTGCAGACGTTCAAGGGAGACTGACATGGCATCGGAACCGGTGGAACAGATGGCAGCCGAAGCCGACCTTGCCCGCGGCCGTGTCGCCGAAACCATCGACGCGCTGCAGGAACGCCTCGATCCGCGCCGGCTGGTCGGCGATGCTGCCGAAAGTGTCCAGCAGGGCAGCCGGGCGCTGTTCGATCGCGCCGGCACGACGGTGAAATCGCACCCGCTGGCGATCGGTGCCGCGGTCGCTGCCGTCGGCGTGGCATTGCTGGCGCGCCAGCGGCTTGGCGCGGCGCGCGTCAATCTCGGTGACGATTTCACCGATTACACCGATTACGACGACGGCTTCGGCTTTCCCGATGCCCCCGAGGCAGCGACCGGAACCGAGCCGCTGGTGGCGCGCGCGCAGGCCGTTGCGGCGCAGGCGAAGAGCGCTGCCGCCCGGGCGACGAGCGAAGTCGAAGCCAATCCGCTGATATCGATCCTGCTCGGCCTGGCGGCCGGTGCCGCGCTCGGTGCGCTGCTGCCGGTCAGCGATGCCGAGCGGCGGACGCTGGGCGATGCCGGCAGCCGCATCGGCCGCGCGGCGCGTGCCGCAGCGCGGCAGGCGGCGGGGGAACTCGATTCCGCCGGCCTTGGCCTCGATGCCGTGCGGGAACGCGCCGGAGAGGCAGCGCGCAAGGCCCGCGCGGCGGCAGCCCATGTCGTCGATGCCGCCCGCAGCGAGCTGAAGTCCTGATTGCCAGACTTTCAGCCGGGGTTCACCGGCAAGCGCCGACTACCCGTCTTCGTTCAACAGCCACGAGTATCGTCATGCGTATCGCCCTCGCCCTTCGCTTTCTCGCTGTGGCCGGCATCGCTGCCATGCCGCCGGCGGCCATCGCTCAGGTCGCCGCCCCGGCAGCTGCCGCCGATCCGCAAGCGCGGGCCTTTATCGAAACCCTCTCGACCGAGGCCTTTGCGGTACTTCGCGATCCCGCCATCGACCGCGGCGAGGCGCGCGCGCGGTTTCGCGCCATGCTGAAGGAGAATGTCGCGCTCGTCGATATCGGCAACCGGCTGATCCGCCGCCAGCGCGCGCAGATCACCCCGGCGCAATATCAGGCCTATCTCGCCGCGCTGCCGGAGTTCGTGCTGAACGCCTATGCCGAGCGGCTGTACAATTATGCCGATGCCAAGGTGACGACACAGCGGCTGATCGCGCGCGGGCCGTTCACCGATGTGGTGACCCGCGTTGCCAAGCCGGGCGGCCAGGCGCTCGATGCAGTCTGGCAGGTCCGCAAGACTCCGCAGGGCAAATATCTGATCAACGGGCTGACCGTCGGCGGCATCAACCTCAGCCTGACCCAGGAGGCCGATTTCGCCGCCTATATCCAGAAGAACGGCTTTGACGCGCTTGTCAGCTTCATGAAGAATGCCAATGCCAAGAGCGTGAGGGCTCCCATCTGACCAGCCGCGTCGACATCGCAGCCAGCGCCTTCGTCCACCCCAGCGCGCAGCTTTACGGCCATGTCACGGTCGGCGAGCGCGCCTCGGTGTGGTGCAATGCCGTGGTGCGCAGCGAGACGGCGCATGTCGAGATCGGCGAGTGCGCCAACGTCCAGGATTTCGTGATGATCCATACCGATCCGGGCAAGCCTGTCCGCATCGGCCGCTATTGTTCGATCACCCATCACGCCACGCTGCACGGCTGCACGATCGAGGATCATGTGCTGATCGGCATCAACGCCACCATCTACAACGGCGCGGTGATCGGGGCTGGATCGATCGTCGGCCAGCATGCCTATGTGAAGGACGGCACCATCGTGCCGCCCAATTCCATCGTGGTCGGATCGCCGGCAACCGTGATCCGCACGCGCGACAATCGCCTGCCCAACCGCATCAACGCCGAATTCTACGCCCTGAACGGCGCTGCCTATGCCCGCGGCGAGCATCGCGCCTGGGACGGCCCCGAATTCGAAAGCTGGTTCGGGGACATGATGAAGCGACTGGCGGCCGAATATTCCTGACGTCGGCCTTGGCGGTTCCCCTTGGCCGCCACGCTTGCTACACGCCACGGCATGAGCAAGCTCCATCTCGTTTTCGGCGGCCGGGTCAGCGATCCGCAGACGCTCGATTTTCTCGAACCCGGCGCGCTCGATGTCGTCGGTATCTTTCCGGATTATGCCAGTGCCGAGCGCGCGTGGCGGACCAGGGCCCAGGCAACCGTCGACGATGCACAAATGAAATATGTGGTGGTGCACCTGCACCGCTTGCTCGACCCGTCGCAGGTGCCGCCAGCGAGCTGATCGGCCCCTGCGCCTCCAGCCTGCACTAGGCCGTGAACTCATAAAATCCATGCCCCGTCATGCCCCGGAGGGCGGTGTCAGGGAGCCCGGCCCTGCGGCGGATGCCACGAAACGCGGCAGCACGCTCGCTCATTTGCCAGATAGCGATACTATCTGGCTGCAATCGCTCACTCCTGCCGGGCTTCCTGACACCGTGCCGGGGCATGGATTTCATGAGTTCACGGCCTAGCCATTTCACCGGCTGCCGTGACCTGCCCGCGTCCCTAGAGTGCGCGCGGGGAGAAGATCATGACCGCTGCCTTCAGTTTCGGTGCCATCTTCGAAGGGCTTGCCGGGGTCGTCGATCCGGCGCAACCGGCGCTGGTCCATGGGACTCGCAGCATTGCCTGGAGCGATTTCGATCGCCGCACCGATGCCATCGCTGCCACCTGCCTCGCCGATGGCGCGGTCGCCGGCGACCGTATCGCCCATCTGATGCGCAATTCACCGGCCTATCTCGAAACCACCATCGCCGGCTTCAAGGCGCGGCTCGTCCATGTCAACGTCAACTACCGCTATACCGGCGAGGAATTGTTCTACATCCTCGACAACAGCGATGCTGCGGTACTGGTCTTCGATGCCGAATTCGCCACCCTCGTCGACAGCATCCGCGACCGGCTCAAGGTGAAGTGTTTTCTGCAGGTCGGCGGCGAAACTGCTGCCTTTGCTCGCGATTTCGAAAGGGTCGCCGAATCGGCTGCCGAGCTGGCGGCGCAGGATCACCGCCCCGACGACATGTTGTTCATCTACACCGGCGGCACCACCGGCATGCCCAAGGGCGTGATGTGGGACCAGTCGGCGATCTGGCAGCTGGTGGCGGCCGGCGGCGGCATCGCGGCGCCGGCCAGCCTTGCGGAGCATTTCGAGAATTGCCGGCAGGGCCTCGGCCGGAACCGTGCGCTGGTGCTGCCGCCGCTGATGCATGGCACCGGCTTCATCATCGGCATCGCGACGCTGGCGCGCGGCGGCACCGTCGTCACCATCCCCGGCCAGCATTTCGATGCCGATCTCGCCATCCGAACCGCCGAAGCCCATGCTTGCGATTATGCCGTCATCGTCGGCGATGCTTTCGCCCGGCCGCTGCTGAAGGCGCTCGACGCCGGTTCGGGCAGCATTGCTTCTGTTGCCACCATGATATCGTCGGGGACGATGTGGAGCCCGGAGGTCAAGGCCGGGCTGCTGCGCCACCACGCGGGGCTGATGGTCGTCGACAGCTGGGGGTCGTCGGAAGGCCTCGGCCTTGGCGCATCGGTGCAGACGGCGGGCAATGCCGGCGCCGCAACGCGCTTCGTCGCCGATGGCCAGACTCTGATCGTCGGGGACGACCTGCGCCCTGTCGCCATCGGCGAGCGGGGCCGGGTTGCCCGCGGCGGCTTGATTCCACGCGGTTACTGGCGCGACGAGGCCAAGACCGCCGCCACCTTCGTCACTGTCGACGGGGTCCGCTATTCGATGCCCGGTGACTGGGCGATCCTGGAGGCCGATGGCAGTTTCACCCTGCTCGGCCGCGGCAGCCAGTGCATCAACACCGCCGGCGAAAAAGTCTTCCCCGAGGACGTCGAGGAAAGCCTGAAAACTCACCCGGCCATCGACGATGCGCTGGTTTTCGGCGTCCCCGACGAACAATGGGGCCAGGCCGTCACCGCTGTCGTCGAAGCGCATGGCATGGTCACCAGCGACGAATTGCGCGCGCATGTTCGCCAGCACCTTGCCGGCTACAAGACCCCGAAGCGCGTCGTCATTGTCGAAAAAGTCCCGCGCGCGCCGAACGGCAAGGCCGATTATGCCCGGGCTCGCGAGCTGGCCGCGCTTGTCGGCTGATCCGGTAAATTCTCAGCCGCTGTGAGTTTCATCCGCCAAGTCTTTGTTAACCAACACTCGGTTCGTCGCACCCTCGCCTTCGCAGCGCCACGGTGATGTGATGGGCGCAAGGTTGGTCCTGGGGGAAAGTGGCAGGGAGCATGGCGGGGAATAGCGTGGCGCAGCCGGATTCAGCATGGCCCGGTGCCGCGGTCGTTCGCGCCGCTGCCGAAAATCGTGCCACCCGGCCGCAACGCAGCGTCGCCGCCTTGCTGGCGGCCACGATCCTCGCCCCCGGTCTCGGGTTCGCGTTTGCGATCGGCTGGCTGGTGGTCCTTGCCGGCGTCGAGGCACTCGACTGCGAGCCGGCGCGTCGGCTTGCCGGATTGCCCGTGCGGCAGCGCTGGTTGGCGCTGATATATATGCTTGCCTCCACGATCGCATGGTCGGTGCTACCGGTTGTTTTGTTGCGGCAGGGCGATGCAACGCTGACGGTCGTCGCCATCATCGGCTGCTGCCTGCAGATGATGCACGCGCAAAGCTTCGCCTATCGTTCCCGCGCGGCGCTGCTGGTGATGATCGCCCCGCCCGCGGCGGTGCTGGCGACGCTGGCGCTCGCGTCGGGCCTCCCGGCACAGAAGCTCATGGTCCTGGTGCCGGCAATGGTGCTGGCGATCGGCTATGTCGTCGTCGGCAGCCTGACCAACGCAGCCGCGGCCGACGCTATCGATGCCAGTCATCGCGAGGTCGAGCGGCTGGCCTATACCGATCCGACGACGGGCCTCGCCAACCGGCGGCGCTTTGCCGAGGAACTGGGCGACCGCATCGATGCGGCAAAGGGGTGCGACGGCGATTTCACCCTCGCTCTCGTCGATCTCGACGGGTTGAAGGCCATAAACGACGCCCTTGGCCATGCGGCCGGCGATGCCGTGCTGGCCGGCATCGCGGCACGCCTTGCCGCCGCTGCCGGCGATGGCGACCTTGTCGCGCGCCTGGGCGGTGACGAATTCGCCTGGCTGTCGACGCCGGGCAGCACGGCCCCCGTCGACGGCCGACCGCTGCGCTGTCGTCTCGAAATCGCCGGGCGCCACCTCGGTGTGACGGCCAGTATCGGCGCCGCGCGGTTCCCGCGCGACGGCGACACCGCCGAGACCTTGTTCAAGGCTGCCGATCAGGCACTTTACGCGGCGAAACGCGAGCTTCGCGCCGCGTGAAGCTTATTTCTTGGGGGCGAGGCCGAAACCCGAAAAGCGCTTGTTGAAGCGCGCCACCTGGCCACCGGCATCGAGCATCTTGCCGGCGCCGCCGACCCACGCCGGATGGCTGTTCGGATCGATATCGAGCGCCAGCGTGTCGCCTTCCTTGCCGTAGGTCGAACGCGTCCGATATTCGCTGCCGTCGGTCATCTTGACGGTAATGTTGTGATAATCGGGGTGGATGCCGGGCTTCATGGCGCGTTCCTGTCATGCTGTCGCCGGTACCGACCGGCAATGCGAAGCGCGGGCCATAGCGAAAGCCGCCGATGCTTGCAAATCGCATCGCCGGCCGTGGAGCTTGCCTATGGGCTGCGGCTCGCGTAATCCTCCGCCCCGGACGGTGCCGCGCCCGGAAGGGCGAGGCTAAGAGGGAAGCCGGTACGGGGAGCGATCCTCCAGTCCGGCGCTGTGCCCGCAACTGTAGGCGGCAAGCTTCCGCACCATTCGCCACTGGGCAACCGGGAAGGCGGTGCAACGAAGCGTTCGAGCCGCAAGCCAGGAAACCTGCCGTCCACGGTCGTCCCATGCCTGCCGGGTTCAGCGGTGCATGCAGCGAAGTGGTGCATTTCCGCGCCCTTCGTTCGAGGCGGCTTCATGCCGCCGCGCGATTGCCATCGCGTGCGAACGAAGGACTGTATCATGTTGATTGCATTACTGCTTGCTGCCCCGGCGCTTTCCACCGGCGCCGCTGCCGCCGACACCTCGCTGGTTACGATTTCCGCCAGTCGCGAGCCGGTTTCGGTGGCGCTTTCCGGCACCGCGCTGACTGTGATCGATCGCACCACGCTCGATGGCCTCGCGCTGCCGTTCGCCAAGGATTATCTGACCCTCGTGCCGTCCGTCGCCGTCGCCCAGACCGGCCCGGCCGGTTCGCAGACGCAAATCCGCATCCGCGGCGCCGAAGCCAACCAGACCCTGACCTTCATCGACGGCATCGACGTCACCGACCCGGCCGGGTCGGGCGAATTTCGTTTCGAAACCCTGCAGGCCCAGGGCATCGAACGCATCGAGGTGCTGCGCGGCGCGCAGGCAGCGCTGTGGGGCAGCCAGGCGATCGGCGGTGTAATCGCCATCACCACGCGCAGCGACGAGGGCCTGTACGGGGAAGCCCAGGGCGGATCGCTGGGGACGGTGCGCGGCAGTGTCGGCGGCGGCACCCGGCTCGGCGCGCTGCGCCTGTCGGGCCACGCCGGCTATCTGGCGGCCGATGGCTACAACATCGCCGCCGGTGCCGGCGATCGCGACGGTTTCGAAAACATCACCCTGCACGGCAAGGCCAGCCTCGATCTGGCCAGCAACCTGACGGCCGCCGTTGTGCTGCGCTATGTCGATGCCGACGTCCAGTTCGACGATTTCGATTTTGGCGCCGGCGTGCCGCTCGATGCGGCGCTGTCGACCCGCAGCCGGCAGTTCGCGGTTCGCGGCACGATCGATCTCGCCTTGCTGGGCGGCGACTGGCGGCACGGGCTGGCCGTTACCCACACCGATACCGCCAACATCAATCGCGACGCCGGGGTGTTCCGCAATCGCTCCGATGGCGGCCGTACCGTGCTTCGCTACCAGACCAGCGGCGACATCGTTTCGGGCGAAGCCAACCACCGGCTGACATTTGCTGCCGAACATGATCGGGAACGCTTCACCAGCGGCGATGTCGACCCAACCGCGCTGTCGAACCAGTCGCGCAGCCGCTTGCAGACCAGCCTGATCGGCGAATACCGACTGGAGCTCGCCGATTGGCTCGGCGCCGGGGTCGCCGTTCGGCATGATTTCAACAACCGCTTTGCCGATGCCACCACGGTTCGCGCCACGGCCGCGGTTCGGCCCGGCGGCGGCATGACGATCCATGCCAGCTATGGCGAGGGCGTCACCGACCCCAGCTTTTTCGAACTTTTCGGCTTTTTCCCGGGCTTTTTCGCCGGCAATCCGAACCTGGTTCCGGAACGCAGCCAGGGCTGGGATATCGGCGCCGGCTGGTCCGACGATCGCTATGCCGTCGATGTCACCTGGTACCGCGCCAATCTGGTGGGCGAGATCATCTCGACCTTCGACAGCAGCACCTTCCTGTCGGGCGTTGCCAACGCTACCGGCCGCAGCCGGCGCCAGGGCCTTGAAGTCACGGCCAGCGCGGCGCTGTTCGAAGGCTTCAAGCTGACCGCGACCTATGCGTATCTGGACGCCAGCGAACAGCGGCTGGCGGCGGGCCTGCGCAACCGCGAAGTCCGCCGCCCGGCACATTCGGGCAGCATCACGGCGGCCTATTCCGGCCGGGTGTTCGATCTCGCCGCCAGCGCCGCGATCACCGGCGGTCGCGGTGATACCGATTTCGCCCGCTTCGTGCCGGTGCGCTTGCCCGCCTACACGCTGCTGACGCTGAACGGCGCTTGGCACGTGACGCGCCAGGTCGACCTGACGGCGCGGATCGAAAACGCCCTCGACGCTGCACAGGTCGATGTTTTCGCCTATCGCGGCCCCGGCGTCACCGGCCATGTCGGCGTGCGGCTCAAGTTGTGAGGACGAACCTTTTTCTCCCCTCCCGCCTGCGAGCGGGGTCGGGGGTGGGCTCTGCCCGTCGGCATACTGCCGTTGCGGTCGTGTTATTCCTTGCAATGGGCACCGCTGCCGCCGCGCCACAGCGCGTCGCCAGCCTCAACCTGTGCAGCGATGAATTGGCGCTGCTGCTCGCGGCACCGGGCCAGCTGGTCAGCGTCAGCCGCCTCGGTGCCGATGTGCGCGAGACACCGCTGGCGGCTCGCGCGGCCGGGCTGCACCGCAACCGCGGCCGGGTCACCGATGTGGTCGGCCTTGCCCCCGATCTGGTGTTGACCAGCGGCGGCGATCCGGCTGCCGCCGCCACGGCGCGCCGTCTCGGCATCCCGACCGTCGAATTGCCGCAACCAACGGATATTGCCGGCATCGAAGCCAATGTCCGCAGCGTTGCAGCGGCTCTGGATCGCCGCGACGCCGGTGAAGCCCTGGTTGCCGCCATGCGCCGCGACCTTGGCGCGGCGCCGGCGGCTTCGACCCCGGCGCTGCTCGTGGCCGGTGGCGGCTTCGTCTCGGGCGACACCGGCCTGACGGCCACGCTGCTTCGCCGCGCCGGGCTGGCGGCGCAGCCGGTGCTGCGCGGCCGGGTTAGCATCGAGGGACTGCTGTTGCGGCCACCGCCGGTGCTGCTGCTCAGCCGCTATCACCCCGGTGAACGGTCCGCCAACGCGGCTTGGCTCGAACATCCGGCACTGCGTCGCCTGCCCGCCGGCGTGCGCAGCATCGAAACCGATGGCCGCCGCTGGACCTGCGCCGGCCCGACGCTGGCGCCGGAAATCGCCCGGCTGCGGGCGCTGGTGGCCGGGTGAAGCCGGCGCGCCTCGTCGCCGGGGGGGCGCTGGTCGTCGTCGTCCTGGCGGCGGCGTCGCTGGCGTGGGACCCGGCGATGCTGCGGGCCGTCGCGGCGCGGGATCCGGCGCTGGCGCAGGCGATCCTCGTGGAGCTTCGGCTGCCAAGGACCGCGCTCGCCGTGCTGATCGGTGCCAGCCTCGGTGCTGGCGGCGCGGCGATGCAGGGGTTGCTGCGCAATCCGCTCGCTTCGCCCGATGTGCTCGGCCCCAGTACCGGCGCCGCGCTCGGCGCCATTCTTGCCGGCTACCAGTTCGGCGGCGGACCGTTGGCGATTGCCGGCGGCGGAATCGCCGGCGCGCTGGCGGCGCTGCTGTTGCTGCTGGCGCTCGCCGGCCCCGCGGCGGGCACGGCGACGCTGGTGCTGGCCGGGGTTGCGATTTCGGCGCTGGCCGGGGCTGCGATGAACCTGGCGCTCAGCCTCGCGCCGTCACCCTATGCGCTGTACGACCTGATGTTCTGGCTGTTCGGCAGCCTTGCCGATCGCAGCCTGCCGCAACTCGCCATCGCCGCCCCGCTGCTGGCGATCGGTACCGCGGCATTGCTAGGTTGCCGCCATCGGCTCGATTCGCTGGCATTGGGCGAAGACGTCGCACAATCGCTCGGAGTCGATGTCGCGCGGCTGCGCTGGACGATCGTGGTGGCCACCGGCGTCACCACCGGCGCCGGGGTGGCAGTGGCGGGCAGCATCGGCGTTGTCGGCCTGATCGTGCCCCATCTCGTCCGGCCGCTGGTCGGTGGCCGCCCGGGGGCAGCGCTGCTGCCGGCAGCGCTCGCCGGCGCGGCGCTGCTGACCGCCGCCGACATGGTGGTGCGCGTGGCAATCGCTGGCGAAGAGCTCAAGCTCGGCGTGCTGACCGCCTTGCTGGGGGCACCGTTCTTTCTGGCGCTGGTCCTGCGGGGGCGCGGGCAGTGACGCTTGCCGCCACCGGCCTCGCTCGCCCGCCGATGCTGGCATCGCTGACGCTGACCCTCGCGCCGGGCAGCGTCACCGGCATCATCGGTCCCAATGGCAGCGGCAAGACCACGCTGCTGCGCGCGCTCGCCGGGCTCAGCCGCGGACCGGGCAGCGTCCTGCTCGACGGCCGTCCGCTTGCCGCCCTGCCGCCGGCGGCGCGCGCGCGCAGCCTTGCCTGGCTGCCTTCGACTCGCGATCTGGCCTGGCCGATGCAGGCCGATGATCTCGTCGCGCTTGGCCTTGGCCCCGGCGCGGCGCGGGACGACGCCGCCATCGCCGCAGCGCTCGCCGACGCCGATGCGAGCGCCTTCGCCGCCCGCCGGGTCGATACCCTGTCCACCGGCGAACGCGCCCGGGTCCTGCTGGCGCGGGCGCTCGTCGCCCGCCCGCGCTGGCTGCTGCTCGACGAGCCGACTGCAAACCTCGATCCGTGGCACTGCCTTGCCGTGATGGCGCTGCTGCGCCGGGAGGCAGCGCGCGGCACCGGCGTGATCGTGGCGCTGCACGATCTGGATCTTGCCCGGTGCCATTGCGACCGGCTGCTGCTGATGGCGGGCGGCGCGCTGGAGGCGGATGGGGCGCCGGGCTCCGTTCTGGATGCCGGCAATCTGGCTCGGGTCTTCGCTCTGCGCCGATCCGATACCGGCTGGCAAGCGCTGCCAATGCCACCGGCTTGAGCCCGGTGGGGCCAAGCGCCTATAGCCGGCACCATGCCCCAGATCGGAACCCCCCTCTCCCCCGGCGCCGATGCGCGTGCCAATGCCGCGGCGATGGCGGCGCTGGTCGCCGACCTGCGCGCCCGGGTGGCGCAGATCGCGCTGGGTGGCCCCGAGGCGTCGCGCGCCCGCCATGTCGCGCGTGGCAAGCTGTTGCCGCGCGCGCGGGTCGAGGCGCTGCTGGATCCCGGCACGGCATTCATCGAAATCGGCCAGTTCGCAGCCCATGATGTCTATGGCGAGGACGTTCCGGCCGCCGGGCTTATCGCCGGCGTCGGCCAGGTTGCCGGGCGGCTGTGCGTCGTCGTTGCCAATGACGCGACGGTGAAGGGCGGCAGCTATTACCCGCTGACCGTCAAGAAGCACCTTCGCGCGCAGGAAATCGCTGCGCAGAACGGCCTGCCGTGCCTGTATCTCGTCGATTCGGGCGGCGCCAACCTGCCGCGCCAGGACGAGGTTTTCCCCGATCGCGAGCATTTCGGCCGTATCTTCTTCAACCAGGCCACCATGTCCGACGCCGGCATCGCCCAGATCGCGGTGGTGATGGGCAGCTGCACCGCCGGCGGCGCCTATGTGCCGGCGATGGCGGATGAATCGATCATCGTCCGCGACCAGGGCACCATTTTCCTGGGCGGGCCGCCGCTGGTGAAAGCCGCCACCGGCGAGGAAGTCACGGCGGAAGAACTGGGCGGCGGCGATGTCCACACCCGCCTGTCGGGCGTCGTCGATCACCTTGCCGAAGACGATGAGGATGCCCTCCGCCTCGCGCGCCGCATCGTCGCAACGCTCGCGCCGCCGTCACCGGTCGCGCCTGCCGCCGCCCGGCCGCCGCGTTTCGATGCCGCCGAACTGCACAGCCTGGCGCCGCTCGATACTCGCCAGCCGGTCGATGTCCATGAAGTCATCGCTCGCATCGTCGACGACAGCGATTTCCACGCCTTCAAGCCGCGCTTCGGAGAAACGCTGGTCACGGGGTTTGCCCATGTCGAGGGCTATCCGGTCGCCATCCTCGCCAACAACGGCATCCTGTTTTCGGAATCGGCGCAGAAAGGCGCGCATTTTATCGAACTGGCCTGCCAGCGCCGCATCCCGCTGCTGTTCCTGCAGAACATCTCCGGCTTCATGGTCGGCAAGCGCTTCGAAAACGAAGGCATTGCCAAGCACGGTGCCAAGCTGGTCACCGCCGTCGCCTGTGCCGCGGTGCCGAAAATCACCGTCGTTACCGGCGGCAGCTTCGGCGCCGGCAATTACGGCATGTGCGGCCGTGCCTATTCGCCGCGTTTCCTGTGGATGTGGCCCAATGCCCGGATCAGTGTGATGGGCGGCGAACAAGCAGCAAGCGTGCTGGCGACGGTGAAGACCGGTGGCTTCAAGTCGAAAGCCGAGGAAGAAGCCTTCAAGGCGCCGATCCGCGCCCAGTACGAGCGCGAGGGCCACCCCTATCACGCCAGCGCGCGGCTGTGGGACGATGGCATCATCGATCCCGCCGACACCCGCGCCGTGGTGGCGCTGTCACTGGCGGCCAGCCTGCAGCGGCCGGTGCCGGAAACAAGGTTCGGCACGTTCCGGATGTAGGCGGATTTTGGCCGGATGTGGCGAACCTCAGGCCAGCACCACCCGCGGTTCCAGCCCCGTTGCCGTTGCCAGCAGCTTCAGCCGCCGCGTCACCGCATCGCCGGCAAGCGCCGCATGGGCCGAGTCGATCGCCAGTACCAGCATGCCGCCGTCGCGGACCAGGCGCGATTGTGCCAGCCCAAGCGCGGTGCCGCCGGTCAGTCGCTGCCCCAACCGCAGCGCCAGCCCCCAGGCGCGAGCGCGGGCAAGCAGCGGCACCGGTGCCAGCTGTTGCAGCAATGCCGTCAGCGGCGGGTCATTGCCGCCGCCGAAACAATGGTGCAGCGCATTTGCCAGCGCGGCGCGTTCGGCCGCCGTCACTGCCACCCAATTGCCATGCAGCGCGACATCGACGCCGCGCTGGCTGCGAAAATCCGGGTGGGCGCGCCACGCAATATCGCTGAGCAGGCACGCCGCCAGCCGCAACCGGCGATCGCTGGCGCCCTCTCCGGCGCCGCCGAACAACCCTTCCATCCAGGCGAACAGCATGTCGCCATGTTCGGGGAAACGCCCGGCCCGGGACCCTTCGGCGCGGGCTGCCTCGATCAACGGATCCAGGCGCTGCTGGTCTGGCGGCAATTGCCCGTAGAGCAGGCCTTCGCGCAGGCCATAACTCGACGCGATCGCCGATGATGAGCCGAGCCGGCGCACCACCGCCGCCAGCAGCATCGCCGCACCCGGCAGCGACGGCAGCCGCGACGTCGACAGGCCGGGCACTGCCTTCAACGTCGCCGGTTCGACCTGCGCCAGCCGCCGCACCAGCGATGCCGGCGCCTGGGGCGTGAGTTCATATTGGTGGATGATCGGCAGCGGGTGGTGCCACCAGTGGATGTGCAGCTGCGCCAGCGCGCGCCACGATCCGCCGACCATGTAGAAGGGCTTGTCGCGCCCCGCCGCCACCCAATCGACCCGGTCGAGCGCCTTGCGGATGAACGGCGCCAGTGCGCGGCGGTCGCGCTTGCGGATCGCATCGAGCCGCAGCGAGCCGATCGGCAGCGAGATGCGTTCATGCGCCTCGCCGCCGGCCACCCGGATCAGTTCGAGGCTGCCGCCGCCGAGATCGCCGACGACTCCATCGGCATCGGGGATGCCGGCGATCAGGCCATGGGCAGCGCCGCGCGCTTCGGTTTCGCCGGAGATGATCTCGATCTCCAGTCCGCAAGCGGCGCGGACACGGTCTATGAAGGCATCGGCGTTCGCCGCCTCGCGTACCGCTGCCGTCGCCACCGTGCGCAGCGACGCGACCTGCATGGCGCGGGCCAGCGCTGCAAAGCGGGTCAGCGCCGCGACCGCGGTTTCCATCGATCCCTTCGACAATTTGCCGTTCTGGGCCAGCCCACGCCCCAGCCCGGCCATCACCTTTTCGTTGAACATCGCCGCCGGCACTCGCGTCAGCCCCTGGTAGACGACGAGGCGGACCGAATTGGAACCGATGTCGATGATCGCGTGCAGCCCGGCAGCCGGCGGCGGCAGCCCGGCCATCAGCGGGCGTTCGTCCAACGCCGGGTTCCCCGGCAGGATGTCGAGCGCCGGGTTCCCCGGCAGGGCACCGAGCGCCGTGGCCGGCAGCGACGCAGCTGAAACCGCCTCGGCCTCGCGAGTGACGGCCGCCGACCCGCCACCGGCCACTCCCGGCCGGCGCAGGAAACCCCCGATTGCCATCAGCGCGACGCCGCCCCGGCCCCTTGGCTTCTGGCACCATCGTCGCCGCGGTTCTCTGCAGCGTCATCGGCGACTTCACCATGGAAATCGCTGTCGAGTGCCAGCCGCGGCACCGGCCCGGCAGCGGCGGCACCGCGGCCCGAAAGCGACGGGTTGGTCATGAAATAGCGGTGGATATTGAACGCCGGCTCATGGCCCTTCAGCCGGTGGTAAACGCCATCGGGCGTCATCTGCCAGCTTTGTTCGGTATCCTTCAGATTGGCGACCATCACCTGGTCGAGCACCTGGGCATGGACGGTAGGGTTTTCGATCGGCACCATCACTTCGACGCGGCGATCGAGGTTGCGCGGCATCCAGTCGGCACTGGAGATATAGACCAGCGCCTGTGCCGACGGCAGGTCGGCACCATTGCCGAACACACAGATCCGGCTGTGTTCGAGGAAACGCCCGACTACCGATCGCACATGGATATTTTCGGAAAGGCCGGGAACGCCGGGGCGCAGGCAGCAGATGCCGCGGATGACCAGTTCCGTCTCCACCCCGGCGCCCGATGCTTCGTACAGCTTGTCGATGATGCCGGTATCGACGAGGCTGTTGAGCTTCACCCAGATCGCCGCCGGCCGCCCGGCCCGCGCGTGGGCAATTTCGGCATCGATCAGTGCATAGAGTTTCTCGCGCATCGTCAGCGGCGCCATGCCGAGCTTTTCGAGCCGAGTCGGCTGGACATAACCGGTGATGTAATTCAGCACCTGCGCTGCATCGCGCGCCAGCACCGGATCGGCTGTGAAGAAGCTGAGATCGGTATAGATGCGCGCCGTCGCCGGATGATAATTGCCGGTGCCGAAGTGACAATAGGTGCGGATTTCGCGCGCCTCGCGCCGCATCACCATCGACAGCTTGGCATGGGTTTTCCATTCGACAAAGCCGTAGACGACCTGCACCCCGGCACGTTCGAGCGCGGCGGCCCAGACCAGATTCTGTTCCTCGTCGAAACGTGCTTTCAGTTCGACCACTGCCGTTACCGATTTGCCGTTTTCGGCAGCATCGATCAGGGCGCGGACGATCGGCGAATTCTTGCCGGCGCGATACAGCGTCTGCTTGATGGCGATGACATCGGGGTCCGCCGCCGCCTGGCGCAGGAAGGCGAGCACCACTTCGAAGCTTTCATAGGGGTGGTGGACGACCAGGTCCTTGGCGCGGATGGCGGCAAAACAATCGCCGCCATGTTCGCGGATGCGTTCCGGAAAACGCGGGCTGTAGGGTTCGAACTTCAGGTCGGGGCGGTCTTCATCGACCAGTTGCGACAAATCGGCGATGCCGAGCACGCCCGAGACGACCG
Organism: Sphingomonadales bacterium; assembly: GCA_038210855.1. Classification (GTDB taxonomy): domain Bacteria; phylum Pseudomonadota; class Alphaproteobacteria; order Sphingomonadales; family Sphingomonadaceae; genus Sandarakinorhabdus. The sequence goes on from JBBQWE010000015.1 coordinate 19,958, forward strand.
TGGTGTCATGGTCCCCCACCCCCAGCGCGTGCTGGACGAGGCGGCGCAGGCTGTCGGGAGTCATGGCTTCGATCTTGAGGCGGATAACTTCGCCGCGCCGGCGGCGCTTCAGTGCCGTCTGATAAAAGCGCACCAGGTCTTCGGCTTCTTCCTCGACCTCGATATCCGAATCGCGGATGACCCGGAACGCGCCGTCGCCGATGAGGTCGTAGCCCGGGAAAATCTCTCCGAAAAAGGCGCGGATGGTGTTTTCCAGGCTGATGAAGCGGCAGTGCTTCGCCGGCAGGCGGATGAAGCGCGGCAGCATCGTCGGCACCATCAGCAGCGCGCGCAGCAGTTCGTCATCGGACTGGCGGCGCAGTTCGAGTATCAGCGAAAACCCCTTGTTCGGGATGAACGGAAACGGGTGCGCCGGGTCGATGGCCTGCGGCGTGAGCACCGGGAACACCTGTTCGAGGAAGTGGCGGCGCAGCCAGTCGCGTTCCTCCGCCGTCAGCGCCTCGGCGGTGACGACATGGAAATCGGCGCGCGCCAGTTCGCGGCGCAAGCGCTCCCACGCCGCCTGCTGGGCATCCATCAGCCGTTCTGCCCGAACCGCGATCGCCGCCAGCTGCTGCGCCGGCGTGAGGCCTTCGGGACTGAGCGTGTCGATCCCGGCACCGACCTGGCCGCGCAAGCCGGCAACGCGCACCATGTAGAATTCATCGAGGTTGTTCCCCGAAATCGACAGGAAGCGCAGTCGTTCCAGCACCGGGTGCGCCGGATTGGCCGCCTCTTCGAGCACCCGGTCGTTGAAGGCGAGCCACGAAATCTCGCGGTTGAAATAACGGTCACCGCCCTGCGGTGGCGCGACGGAAAGGGTGCGGACGCTGGCCATGCAGAGACCATAGCCGAGGCATGGCCCAAAATCGATGCGCCGCAGCGCCGAAAAGCGCGTCAGAAGCCCAATTCGCCCTGCGCCTCGATCAGTTCGCGCGCCAGCGGCACCGACAGTTCGCGATGCTCGGCAAGCGCCGCCGAATCGAGCCGATCGACAATGGCAGCGATGGCAGCAAAGCTGCGTTCGATGCGCAGCGCGAGGTAGCCGACGAGATCATCGCCGGCACGCAGCCCGCGATCGGCGAAGCGCTTGCGCAGCACGTCGGCGAGCAGCGCATCGTCGGGCTCGGCGATCGTCACCTGCGGCGTTGCTGCCAGCCGCGAGGCGAGATCGGGCAGGCTGTGCGCCCAGCTGCGCGGGCTGGTGCGCGCTGTCAGCAGCAGCGGCTCGGCTTCGGTGGCGGCATTCCAGGCGTGAAACAGCGGTTCGCCATCGGCCCGCGTATCGGCGTCGTCCATCACCCGTCCTGCGAACAATCCGGCAAGGTGCGACTTGCCCGACCCGGCCGGACCGATCAGCACGGCGCGCGGGCCGGGCCAGCGCGCCGGATCGGTGACCCAGGCAAAGGCAGCCCGGTTGCTGTCGGAAACGATGAAGTCGGCCCGCCCGAACCGTTCGGCCCAGGCCAGCGGCAGGGGCGACTGCGCCGGCCCCATCTCAGCCGCCCTGTGGCGGCAACAGGTCGACCGGCGCTGCGCGTTCGGGAACCGGTGCCGGCGGCGGCGCTCGCGGCCGGCGCGGTGGTTCGGCGAGGGCCGCTGGCGCGGGCTTTGCCGGTACTGCCGGCTTCGGACCTGTGGGCGGCGGAGACGCGGGTGGCGCACCAGCCGGCGGCAGGCTCGCTGCACCCGGCGCTGCCACCGGGGCCGGGGCCGCTGCGGGAACCGCTGCTGCTGGCTGTGGACGCGGCAAGGGCGCCTCGCCGGCCCGGCGGCGACGCAGGACCAGCGTTCCGCCCTCGCTGGCCAGTCGCCAGCCGCGGCCGTCGAGCGCCAGTGCCAGATCGGCGACGCTGCCGGCGTGGCCGACGAGGTAGCGCGAGGTGCCGCCGATCGACAGCGCGGTGACGGTCACACCGGCAACGCCGTCGGTGCCGCGCAGGGCGGCCTCGATCGCCGCGGCCGTGGCTGTATCGGCAGTGGCAGCGCTGATTTCGCTGCTGGCGATCGCCGCTTCCTCGGTACCGCCGCCGCCCTCGCCGCCGCCGAACAGTGCCGGATCGAGCATCGCGACACCCGAAACATCGGCAAGGTCGAGCGAGAGATCGGGTTCGGCGCGCAGCCGGCCATCGCGCAGTGCAGCGGCGAAGATCTCGTCGATGCGCGCCACCGCCTGATCGAACATCGCATCAAGGCCTTCCTCGTCGCGCGCCCGCACGGTGAACCGCCCCAATTCTGTGGCATCGGGCCCGTGGCGAGCGATCACCAGCGCCTGCACCGGCCCGCCTGGCCACACCCGCGTCACCCGCGCTTCGGCGACCAGCACATCGACGGTATCGAACCGCGCCAGGATATCGCGCCACGTCGGGCGATCGGGGCGCTGCGTCTGCCAGCCGGTCAGCACCAGATTGTCGGCCGCCGTTCCCGATGCAGTGACATAATCGATCGGCGTGACATTTTCGGCAAAGCGCTGCCACGCTGCGCGCCATGGCGTCCGCGCCTGATACAGCGTCGCCGCACCCGCTTCGACCAGCACCGGCAGCAGCAGCATCGGCGGCGATTGCAGCCGGTCGACGCCGGCCCCCAGCCAGTCGCTGGTCCGCCCCCGGTCGAAAACCACGCCCAATCGGGCGATGTAGCGATTGGCCGAGAAACGCTCGCCCTGGCTTTCGATGCCGGAAACGATGCTGTCGAGCTGCCCATCGGAAAGCCGCGGCGCCGCACTGGCCTCGCGCCCGGTCAGCCGCGACCACAGCAGCGGCCAGGCCTTGCGCTGGGCGATGCGCCACGCCGCCAGTCGCGCCGCCGCCGCGGTGCCGGCGCGCACATCGACATCGATGCCGCCGACGGCATAGGCGCTGCCGCCGCCCGACTGGGCGAACGCCGGCACCGCCAGCAGCAACGACAGCAGGAGACAGAGACGCCGGACCACGCCGCCGTTCTAGCGGCGGCGCTGCAGAAAGGAAGCGCCGTGACTGCCCGGGTTTGACGCCGCCGGCTGCCGGCGTAAAGGCAGCGCCATGGCCGACGATACCACCCTCACCTATGCCCGGGCCGGCGTTTCGATCGCCGCGGGCAATGAACTCGTTCGCCGCATCGCGCCGCTGGCCCGCGCCACTGCGCGCGCCGGTGCCGATGCCGAACTCGGCGGTTTCGGCGGCTTTTTCGATCCGCGCGCTGCCGGCTATCGCGATCCGCTGCTCGTCGCTGCCAATGACGGGGTCGGCACCAAGCTGAAACTGGCGATCGAAACCGGCAATCATTCGACCGTCGGCATCGATCTCGTCGCGATGTGCGTCAACGATCTGATCGTCCAGGGCGCCGAGCCGCTGTTCTTCCTCGATTATTTCGCATCCGGTCGCCTCGACGTCGAAACGGCGACGACGATCGTCGCCGGCATCGCCGAAGGTTGCCGCCAGTCCGGCTGCGCGCTGATCGGTGGCGAGACCGCCGAAATGCCGGGCATGTACGCCGATGGCGATTATGATCTGGCCGGCTTCGCGGTCGGCGCCGTCGAACGCGGCGAACAATTGACCGGCGCCGGTGTTGCTGCCGGCGATGTCATCATCGGCATTGCCTCGTCGGGCGCGCACAGCAACGGCTTCTCGCTGATCCGCCGTATCATAGAGCGCGGCGGGCATAGTCTTGCCGGCCCCGCCGCCTTTGCCCCCGAAACCAGCCTCGGTTCGGCGCTGCTCACCCCGACCCGCCTCTATGTCCGCGCGCTGCTGCCGCTGGTCCGTGGCGGCCGGGTGAAGGCTCTCGCGCATATAACCGGGGGCGGTTTCCTCGAAAACATCCCGCGCGTCCTGCCCGCCGGTTGCCGCGCTGTCGTCGAAGCGCCCGAACTGCCGCCGCTGTTCGACTGGCTGCGCTCGCAAGGCGCGCTGGCGCCAGAGGAAATGGCACGCACGTTCAACTGCGGCACCGGGATGGTGATGGTCGTCGCCGCCGACGCTGCTCCCGGCGTGATCGCCGATCTTGCCGCCGCCGGCCAAAGCGCCTCGGTCATCGGCCGCATCGAAGCCGGCCAGCGCGGCTGCGACGTCCATGGCGCCGCCGGCCGCTGGGGCAGCGCCGATGCCTGGACCGCTGCCCACGATGCCTGAGACTACGCGCGCCCGCGTCGCCGTGCTGCTTTCCGGCCGGGGCAGTAACATGGCGGCGCTGCTCTACGCGTCGCGCGCGCCCGATTGCCCCTACGAAATCGTGCTTGTTGCCGGCAATGTGCCCTCGGCGCCGGGGCTGCGGCTTGCCGAAGCCGAAGGCGTCGCGACGTTCACGCTCGACCATCGCGGCATGAAGCGCAGCGATTTCGATGCGATCATGTCTGCACGGATCGAAGCTGCAGGCGCCGAAACGATCGCTCTCGCCGGTTACATGCGGCTGTTGTCGCCGGGCTTTGTCGAACGCTGGCAGGGCCGCTGCCTCAACATCCACCCGTCCCTGCTGCCGGCACACAAGGGCCTCGATGTCCATGCAGCCGTGCTTGCGGCCGGCGACAGCGTTACCGGCTGCACCGTCCACCTTGTCACCGCCGCGCTCGACGATGGCCCGATCCTCGGCGCGGTGCGCGTCGCCGTGATGCCCGGCGATACGCCGGAAACGCTCGCCGATCGGGTGCACTATGCCGAGCACCAGCTATATCCGCGCGTCCTGGCAGCCTTCGTTCGCGCCGAAACCGACCCCGCCGCGCTGCTTGGCCGGCTGCGTGGCCTGGCGCTGGCGCTGCCGGCGGCCGAGGAAAAACTGTCCCATGGCGCCCCCGGCTTTTTCGTCACCGGCGGCAAGTTCTTCGCCTATTTCAGCGCGGACCATCGCTTCGACGGCAATACCGCTGTCCTCGTCCGCACCAGCGGGATCGAAGAACAGGCGAGCATGATCGAAAGCGACCCGGATCGCTATTTCCGTCCGGCCTATTTCGGCCCTTCGGGCTGGATCGGCATTCGCCTCGATACCGGCGCCGTCGATTGGGACCATGTCGCCGACTGGCTGGCCCGAAGCTGGCGCAGCGCCGCCCCCCGCCGCCTGGCGCAGCTGCCGATCTGATCGACCCCGGCTTTTACCGGAGCGCCGCGGCCACCGCTTCGGTGCAAGCGGCAAGCGTCGCCGCCCATGACGCGACGCCAGCGGCATCGCGCAAGCCATCGTTGCGGACTTCAAAACCGATATAGGCGATTTCATTGGCTTCGGCGTGACGGTTCATCGTGTAGTTGAGGTCGCGGCCCGAATAGGGCTGGTTGTCCCCGACCATCAGGCCCTGTTCGGCCAGCCAGTCGATGGCAATTTCGGCGGCGCGCGAATCGTAATTGTGCAAAATTCCGATCGGCCATGGTCGGGCTTCGTCGGGGCGCGTGGCAAGACACGGCGTGAAGCTGTGGATGCTGACGATCAGCCGCGGTTGCACCGCGGCGATCACCGCCTCGATCTTGCGGTGGTACGGCACATGGATGGCATCGATGCGCAGCGACCGTTCGATCGGACGAAGCGCCATGTTGCCCGGGATGACATGGCCGTCGCTTGCCACCGGGATGACATCGGCAGCGTCGGGCTCGCGATTGCAATCGATGACGAGGCGCGAAACCTGCGCGATGATCGCGTGCACGCCGAGCGCCAGCGCCGTCCGCTCGGCCAATGCCGCGGTGCCGATATCGATGGCGATGTGCAGGTCGAGCAGTTCCGGCGCGATGCCGAGATCGACCCCCGGCGGCACGGCATTGCCGGCATGATCGGCGATGATCAGGATCGGCCGGGCGCCGGCAATGTGCAGCACCATCGTTCAGCCTCCAAAGTGCGGCGGCCGCTTGGCGAGGAAAGCCGCGACGCCTTCGGCGAAATCGGCGCCGGTGAAAGCCGCGTCGAAATTGGCCATCGAGGCATCGTCATCGTCGCTGGCCCCGCCGGCGATACGCGCGACAATGGCCTTGGTGGCGGCCTGCGTCGATGGCGCCATGGCAGTGACCCGCGCGGCCAGGGCATCGACGGCGGCATCGAGATCGGTGGCGATTTCCTCCACCAGGCCGATGCGCAGCGCTTCGGCGGCATCGATCAGCATTGCCGAAAACAGCAGTCGCTTCGCTTGCCCCGGGCCGACCAGATCGACCAGCAAACGCGTATCGTGCAGCGGATAGACAAGGCCGAGCTTGGCCGGCGTGATGCCGAAGCGTGCGCCGGGCACGGCGATACGGATATCGCAGGCGAGCGCGATGCCGCAGCCGCCACCGATGCAATCGCCGCCGACGGCCGCCACCGTCGGCCTGGGTGCGCGCGCCAGCGTCACCTGCGTCGCGCGAATCGCTGCCTGGTTGCGGCTGCGCCAATCAGGATCGGACGATGCGGAAGCGAATTCGCCGATGTCGGCACCGGCGCAGAACATGCCCGGGGCTGCCGACCCGACGACGAGGATGCGTACCGCCGGATCGGCCATCGCGGCATCGACAAGGCCGGGGAACGCCTCCCACATGCGCAGGTCCATCGCGTTGCGCTGTGGCGGCCGATCGATCAGCAGCCGGGCGATACCACCGGAGATTTGCAGGCGCAGAGTCATGGCAGCGTTTCTAGCCGCCGCATCGATATCGGCAATGCGCCGTGCACAGAAAAAAAGGGGCCGGCAGGAACCGGCCCCTCCAGTCGAGGGATCCTGGGGGAACCAGGAACGCGGTGGCGAAGCCTACTGAGCGCTGGGGGCAGCGGCCGAAAGCTGTGCCATGTCGGTGCCGAGCGCCTTGGCGGCGGCGGCGAACTTCTTGCTGGCTTCGAAGCCGGCATCGGCGGCGCAAAGCTTCTCGCCGGTGTTGACGAGGCCGAGCACCTTGCGCTGCGTCGCCTGATCGGCGCTGGCAGCGGCGTTGCGCAGCTGCGCCGGAGCGGCGGTGCAGGTGTTGGCATCACGCGCCATCGCGGGGGTGGTAGCGGCACCGACGAATACGGTGCTGATGATGGCGGCAACGGGAACGATCAGGAAGCGAATGTTCATGGCAGGTCTCCTTCGATGTGCCGGCGGGGGCAGCCGACGAGGTGGCGCGGGACGCTCTGCCCGGGCGCTTTCCCGGCGGCTTGAGCGCTACTCAAAACAACTGAGTTGCGCTTTAAGTCGCGCTCAAAAGCCGGTCAAGCGGAAATTTGAGCGTGAATCAGAAATCTTCGAATGCTGCACTGCGTCATCGGAAACGTCGCATGTTTCCAATGCCTGGTCATCACGGTAAGTGCGGTGCAGCATGTAGTTTGCAATGGACGGATCAGCGGATGGTCGTTGCCGCCGCCCACCAACCCTGCGATTCGACGAGGCGCGCTGCCGCCGCACACGCCGCCGAATCGGGGTACAGCGCGAAGCAGCTGGCGCCGGATCCACTCATCCGGGCAAGATGAACAGCATCGGTTGCGGCAAGCATCGCGAGCAGGCCGCCGATCACCGGCGCGATCGCGATTGCGGCGGGCGTCATGTCGTTGCGCAGGTCGGCCAGCGCCGCCCCCGCCGCGATGCCGCCCCGGTCACGGCGATCCCAGCCGGCAAAGACCGGCCCGGTCGGCACCGCGACGCGCGGGTTGGCGATCAGCACCGCGCTGCCGGGGGCAACGCCCGACCAGGGTGCGAGCACCTCGCCGCGGCCTGTGCCAAGGCAGGTGCGGGACGGCACGCACGCCGGCACATCGCTGCCAAGATCGGCGGCAAGTTCCACAAGCCGCACCTCCGGCCAACCGAGCCGCCAATAGCGGTTGAGCAGCCGCAGCGCGGCCGCGGCATCGGCGGAGCCGCCGCCCAGCCCGGCTGCAACCGGGATCCGCTTGTCGAGCGTCAGCGCTGCCCGCGCCGGCACGCCGGCAGCGCCGGCCAGCAGCCGCGCGGCACGCAGGACGAGATTGTCCTCCCCTGCCCCGGCCGCGGCGGCAAAATCGCCGATGACGGTCAGCGACAGCGCCTCGGCCGCTGCCACCTGCAGCACGTCGCCGAAATCGGTGAAAGCGAAGATGGTTTCAAGCTCGTGATAGCCATCCTCGCGCCGGCGCCGCAGGTGCAGGGCAAGGTTCAGCTTGGCGGGCGCGGCTTCGATCGGCATGGCGCTCGCTTGCGCCAGCCGGCGCCGGCGATGCAACGGTTATTGGCGAACCATCATCGCCGGCGCCGCATCGAAACCATAGTCGAGCTTGGCAGACAGCGCCGTGCGCTCGGCCGGGCTGGGATCGAGGTCCAGCGCCGCGCGCCAGCGAAACCGCGCTTCGATCCGCCGGCCGACACGCCAATAGGCATCGCCCAGATGGCCGAAGATCGTCGCGTCATCGGGTTCGAGAACGGCGGCCTTTTCCAGCCGGGCGACGGCTTCGACGAAGCGACCGCGGCGATAGAGGCTCCAGCCGAGCGAATCGATAATGCCACCATCGTCGGGGCGCAGCGCCGCGGCGCGTTCGATCAGCGCGCCGGCCTCGTCGAGCCGATCGCCGCGATCGAGCAACGAATAGCCGAGGTAATTCAGAACAATCGGCTCTTGCGGCGCCAGCGCAAGCGCGGCCCGCAAATCGGCTTCGGCACGGGCCCAGTCCCCGGCGCGTTCGCGCATCGACCCGCGCAGGAACAACAGCGACCAGGGCGCGACGCCGCCGGATCGGTTGATGGCTGTGCCATAGGCAGTGGCTGCATCGGCGAAGCGATCGGCGCGGCGATGCCAGTCACCGAGCCGGGTCCAGGCTTCGGCAGGAACTCCGTCGCCGGTGGTGGCAAGCGCCAGCAATCGCCCGGCCTCGACCTCGCGGCCGGCGGCGATCAGCACTTCGGCGCGGCGGGCGGCAGCGGCATCGGCAAGCGCATCGCCGGCGGGAATCCGGGCGTAAGCGGCAAGCGCTGCATCGCGCTGGCCGCTGCGAGCCAGTACATCACCGGTGATCAGCCAGCTCGCCGGCTGTTCCGGGGCCAGCAGGCTGGAGAGGCGCGCGAACAGCAGCGCCAGCGGGCCGGGGCGCTCGCGCGACAGATCGGCAGCCAGCCGCGCCGCCATCCAGCCGATCCCGCTGCGCGGATCGGGCGCCAGCGCGCCGATACGTTTGCCCGCCAGCAAGCGCGCCCGCGCCGGAGCCAGCGTCGGGTCGCCGGAAACCACGAGGCGCAGCGCGGCATCGCGGTCACCGGCCTGGGCCAGGGCGTCGGCCTCACCCTGGCGCAGGAAGTTGATCCCGGCCGCGGTGCCAACGCGCAACTCGGCGTAAAGCGCCGCTGCCTCGCGCCAGCGTCCGGCCGCCGCCAGCATGTGAGCGCGTTGTTCGGCAACATAGGATCGCGCGAAGCCGCTGAACGCCGCCGAGTCGAGCCTGGCAAGGCCGCCAGCGACATCGCCGCGGGCGTAGCGTGTCCAGCCTTCGACGATCGGAACGACAACAACGGCATAGCCGGCGTCTTTCAGGCGGGGCAGTAGCGCCTCGGCACCGGCCCAGTCGCGCCGGGTCAGCGCGTCGCCTAGCCGAACGAGCGCGGTTTCGGAGGTACCGCCGGCGGCCGCATCGAGCTGGCGGGCGAGGTCGGTGGCGCGTGGCCAGTCGCCGGCAGCCACGGCGAGATCGAGCGCCCGGCGCCGAAGTTCGGGAACCGCCGGATCGCGCTGGCGGGCATCGTCGAACAGCCGCGCGGCAAGCCCGAGCTCGTCACTGGCCGCTGCATGACGGCCGAGGACGTAACCGTGGCGCGGGGTCGCCGGCTCCGGCAGCGCCACGGACGCCGACGCCGGAACGGCGAGTACAAGAACAAGGCAGGATAGCAAGGGCGACCGCATGGTGCGACCTTGCCGGCCATGGCCGGGCAAGTCGAGGGACTGCGGCCGGTCGAAGGTGTCACATATTGGGATAATTGGGCCCGCCGCCGCCTTCGGGCACCACCCAGTTGATGTTCTGGCTGGGGTCCTTGATATCGCACGTCTTGCAGTGGACGCAGTTCTGCGCGTTGATCTGGAAGCGCGGCGCATCGGTATCGGCGCCGACGACTTCATAGACCCCGGCCGGACAATAGCGCTGCGCCGGCTCATCGTACATCGGCAGGTTGACGGCGATCGGCACCGTCGGATCCTTCAGCGTCAGGTGGATCGGCTGATCTTCCTCGTGATTGGTGTTCGAAAGGAATACCGAGGTAAGCTTGTCGAAGCTGATGACGCCATCGGGCTTGGGATAGACGATCGGCTTGGCGTCTTCCTTGCGCTTCATATATTTGTAATCGGGCTTCAGCTTCATGGTGTAAGGCAATTCATAGCCCAGATATTCGAACCACATGTTGATGCCGGACAGGATGGTCCCGACGACGTTACCGTATTTTTCCACCGACGGCAGGACGTTGCGAACAATCTTCAGTTCTTCGTACACCCAGCTCTTTCGATAGGCTTCGCCATAGGCGGGAAGATCATCGTTGTGGCGCTGGCTGGCGATCGCCGCAACGGCGGCTTCGGCCGCCATCATGCCCGATTTCATCGCGGTGTGGCTGCCCTTGATGCGCGGCACGTTCACGAAGCCGGCCGAACAGCCGATCAGCGCGCCACCGGGGAAATGCAGCTTCGGCACTGCCTGCCAACCGCCATCGTTGATGGCGCGCGCACCATAGGAGACACGGCGACCGCCTTCGAGGATTTCGCGAATGGCGGGGTGCGTCTTCCACCGCTGCATCTCGTCGAACGGCGACAGATACGGATTGTCGTAGTTGAGCCAGGTCACGAAGCCGAGCGCCACCTGGTTGTTGGCCTGGTGATAAAGAAAGCCGCCGCCATTGGCGTCGTCGAGCGGCCAGCCCTGGCTGTGGATGACCCGGCCCGGCACATGCTTGGCCGGATCGATGTCCCACAATTCCTTGATACCGATGCCGTAAATCTGCGGCTGGCTGTCCTTGGCCAGATCGAAATGGCGGATCAACTGCTTGGAAAGATGACCGCGGACGCCTTCGGAGAAAAAGGTGTATTTGGCGTGGAGTTCGAGCCCCGGGGTCCAGGAATGCTTGCGGCTGCCATCGCGAGCGATGCCCATGTCGCCGGTGGCAACGCCCTTGACCGAGCCATCGTCGTTCCACAGGATTTCGGCGGCAGCAAAGCCGGGGAAAATCTCGACCCCCAGCGCTTCGGCCTGGCCGGCAAGCCAACGACAGAAACTGCCGAGGCTGACGGTGTAGCAGCCCTTGTTGTTCATGAACGGCGGCAGGACGGCGTGCGGCAACTCGCGCTTCTTGTCGGCGGTCAGGATCCAGTGGTGGTTCTCGGTCACCGGAATTGTCATCGGGCTGTCGAGCTCACGCCAGCTCGGCAGCAATTCGTCGAGGGCGCGCGGATCGACGACGGCGCCCGACAGGATATGGGCACCGATTTCGGAGCCTTTTTCAAGAATGCAGACCGAAATATCGACGCCCGTCTGCGCCGCCAGCTGCTTGGCCCGGATCGCAGCGGACAGCCCGGCCGGGCCACCACCGACGATCACCAGATCATAGGGCATCGATTCACGTTCGCTCATGCGTCTGCCTTTGCTGCTCCCCGGGCCGTCG